>JBOGIV010000490.1:0-14745 GCA_050747925.1 Vicinamibacterales bacterium | reverse complement strand
CACTACGTCTGGCCGCAGGCCGTTCTCGAAGATCAAACGACTGGAGAGGTCACGTCGGTTGGTCAGGCCCGCACGATTGTGACGAGCACACTCCGCGACGATCCCGAGGCGTTTGTCCTACTCCTCGGAGATTACGGATCGGGGAAGACGAGTTTTCTGCAGATGCTGGGCCGCGAATTGGCCACCGACACGTTGACGCAGAGCGGCAGCTCGCTGGTGCCCATCTACCTGAACCTCGCCTTCGCTCGCAACTCAACCGATCTCATCGGCGCGATCTCCGCGTACCTGGCCCGATACAGCGTCACGATTGACGCGAACCAACTTCGCGATTTCCTGCAGAGCTATCGGAACATCGTCCTGCTCCTTGACGGATTCGATGAAATGGCTGGGTGGGTGGATTTCGGGGCCGTTCCTGACATCCTCGATCGGATTCGACAGCTACAGGTGGTGTCTGGCGTCCGGCTGGTCTTATCGGGTCGCACGAGCTTCTTCCGATCCGACGTCGAGGTGGGCATCGTCGGCGCCTCGCACGTCGTGCGGTTGAGCGCCTTCGACGACGACAGTGTCGAGCGGTACGTGAAGTTGCGGGACCCGAAGCTGATGACCCGTGCGACCACGCTGTTCGATCGATACCAGGATCTCCGAGAGCTGTGCCGCCATCCAATCCATTTGATGTTGTTCGTGAACTGGCTCGCCGCCGAATCGGTCGCCGGCCAGTCTTCCAGTTCCGGGCCGCGGCGGGCGGAGACGGCCTCCGATCCCGATCTTGCCGACTTCGCCGTCGTTGACCTGTATCAGCGGTTTTTCACCAAGACCCTGCAGGACAACTTCGGCACGCTCACGCGATGGCCGTTGAACCAGCGCCTGGCGTTCGTACGGCGAGTGGCCCAGGACTGGTTCATCGAAAACGTGTTCGAGTGGCCGATCGGCGAGTTCTCGAAGCGAATCGCTCGCGAGTTCCCGGAGCTGTCCAGCGAGGAGGTCGATCGATACACCCTGCAGCTGTTGAACTGCACGTTCTTTACGCGCGTCGGCGATCACTACCGTTTTCTGCACCGCTCGTACATCGAGTACCTGGTCTCCCAGAACCTGTGTGATGCGCTGTGGGCCGGCGAGCTCGCGCCGTGGGAAGGCGTGATGTACACCGACATCTACGAAATGACCTACCAGCTGCTCATGAAACGCGGCCTCGAACACCTCAATCTCGAGCGAGTGTTCGAGACCGGCAACCTCCGAGCCCAGACCAACATCATCACCATGTCGTGGCGGCATCATCCGCCGATGATCGAGCCGATCGTGCGCAAGCAGCTCCGCCACAGTCCGTTCGTCAGCGTGCGTCTCCAGGCCGCGTTGGGCATGGCGCTCTACCCGCCGTCACGAGACAACGTCGAGGCACTCGCCGAAGCGTTTTCGACGGAGCAGAACACGGTCGTAAAGGCGATGATGCAACGGGTGACGGGCAATTGGCTCACCGGCGAGGTCGCGCCAGACCTGCGACAGCTGCTGCGGTCGGTTGCCGACACACCCGTGGATCTTCAGCCGGAGGACGCCGCGCGGGCGACGCTGCAGCGCAAGGAAGCCCCGAAGGACAGCGAGCGGATCCTGCTCGCGTATCGGCGGGCGATGCTGCAAGGCGATCGGCTGTGGCCAGCGGCCGCGGGGCCGATTCTCGTGTTGGGCACCATCCAACACACTTCGTCGTTCCCCTACATTCACAGGATCGCGTCAGGCGCTCGCCATCCGGAGATTCGCGCCGCCTACACGATGGTCCAGCGGTTCACCGGGTTGCCGGACCTGCCACCGGGCTGAAGCCGATCGGATAACTGACCTCGACCTCCGGGCGCGGGGACTGCGGTTGCAGCCGCACGCGCTTGCGCAGCAGGCGCAGCGCCTGCCACCGTATGGCGGCCCAGATTCTGAACGTCATCAGCGGGTATCGGCCCAGCGCATATGCCAGCGTGGTACCCGACAGCTCGCGACGCTCGCCAGACCAGTGCGCCACGAGCGTCTCACCGTCGTGCTCGAATTCGCGGACGAGCACGTTGACGCGATCGCCGGGCTCGATGAGCGAGATCTCATACCACGCATTCATCCTCGTGAATTTCGAGACGGAGAAGCGCTTGTCAAATCGTGCGGAATGCGTGGCGCCTGACGTCGAGGCGTCGATCGGAAACAAGTAGTTGTGCCATTCGTTCGAGATGTTGCTCACCTGCAGCAGCATGGCTTGCAGCCGACCGTCGCGGTGATGGCAATACCAGACGCTCAGGGGGTTGAAGACATAGCCAAGCACACGCGGAAAGCACAGCAGGCGCACGGGCCCTCCGGCGAGATCGATTCCGGCCGCGCGGAGGTGGCCGTCGATCCAGGGCCTCAGCGGCGACCCGTCACGCCGCCCATGATCACGCTCGAAGAAGCTCAGAACATTCGGCCGGTTGAACGAGAACACGGGGAAGCGCTGGTGGAGGCGTGGCACCTCTTCAAGATTCAGCAGGGCGCACCACACGCCGTATTGAAATCGATGTCGGACCGGCAACAGCCGTACGTGCATCACGTGCCCGAAGTAGACGCACGACGAGAGTGTTTGCGCGTCAGGCATCGCGTCGCGCCCACGGGAGGTCTGCGCCAAAGGCGCGGGCCACCTGCAGGCCCGTGCAGAGCGCATCCTCATGCGATCCCCAGCGATAGTACGCGGCGCCACAGAACCACGTGCGATTGACGCCCTGGATTTGCGGGAGGCTCCTCTGGCCGCTCACGGTGGCTGCATCGAGAGTCGGATGATGGTAGTGGAAGATCCGTTCGACGAGGTCGTCGGCTGGTGGCCGAAACGGATTGAGCGAGACAAACGTCGGAAAGTTCTCGTCAAGTC
Source organism: Vicinamibacterales bacterium (assembly GCA_050747925.1). Taxonomy (GTDB): domain Bacteria; phylum Acidobacteriota; class Vicinamibacteria; order Vicinamibacterales; family UBA2999; genus 12-FULL-67-14b. Next base: position 11,879 of record JBOGIV010000490.1, on the reverse strand, counting down.
CTTGCAGCCGATTCATCCAGTACGTGTGCGACACGGGCCGGTTCGCATCCGTGTTGTCGTCTCTGGCGAAGTAATTCCACGTCGCCCAACGCGAAAGCGACTGCGGCATGAGCGTTAAGTCGTGATGCAGGTACAGCGTGTTGGCGAAGTACCGAAACCCGCCCAGGATCCGTCGCTCGCTGTCGGAGGCGTCGCCAAGGACGCGGAGGGTCTGATCGGCATGCGAGGCCATGATCACGTGATCGAACGTGTCCTCGCCGCCGCGCGAGTCTCGAATCACCACCCGATCCTGATGCCGGACCACACGGCAGACTTCGGTGCCCGTTCGAATGCGGCCGTCGAGCGATGCCGCCAGACGCGAGACGTATTGATGGCTGCCGCCTGAGACGGTCTGCCAGTGCTGCCGGCGCCAAAACGAGAGATACCCGGCGTCGCTCACCGCTCCGACAAACGCAGCCGCATCGAGCTCCGCGCACGCCTGCAGAGGCAGCGACCAGAGCGCCGCGGCCATCGGCAGCAAGAGGTTGAACGCAAACTCACGGCTATAGCCTTCGCGTTCGAGGTAGGCGCCGACGGTGAGTCCGTGCGCATGGTTGCCCGCACCGTTGCCGTGGTCGAGTAACTCGCGAGCGTTGCGAAAGAAGCGAACGGTCTCCCACATCGTCCTCCGGAAGGCGGGCTGTCTCCAGTCGCTCAATCGCGCGAGAAACCGTGTGCGTTGGGGGCCGTAGACGTACTGCACGTCTCGACCTTCGATGTGGCAGGAGAACGACGTCGGCACCGAGTGGCTGGGCACCCTCAGATAATCGAGCAGCCGGCTAAATGTCGGATATCGCTCGGTGCAGAACTGGATGAAGGCCGTGTCAACGGGGAACTCGCGATCCCGGAACGATAGATGCTCAGTGTGCGCGTGGCCTCCCACGACGCTGTCCTTCTCGTAAAGACAGACGTCGTGATCCTTGCGCAGCAGCCACGCCGCGGTGAGACCCGCGACGCCGCCGCCAACCACAGCGATCTTCATGTAGGGGAGACCGTCATCGCGCGGTAGTCTTTCCTAGCCGTCGCGCGCGTGTCAATCGTCAGACTGGAGTTTCGTGGGCTGCTATTCCATCCAGCGGTCGGCGATCGTGGTCACCACCGTCACCAGGGCACAGAGTACTGCGCCCCACGTGATGTCTACCACGGTGACGGCGCCTGACCAGTTCTTCAATGTCGCGTGATTCGTGAGGTCGTACACGCCGTAGATCACCAAGCCGAGCAGACCCCCCCGCAGCGCCGCGGTGGCGACATCGTGTCCGATTGGCACAGCAAAAGCCACGACGCCAAGGGCCAACAGGACGTAGACCGCGGCAGCCGCCGGCCACACAGGGGCCAACACTCCTCCGGACATTCTCGCGATCGGAGCGAACTGTGTGCGGTAGAAGTTTCGCATCAGCAGCCCCAGCCAGACCGCGTCGAGCACGACAACCGCTGTGAGCGCTACAGCGAACTGCGCGAGCGTACGCCCCATCTCGTCAGCCCGCTATGCGGTCGGCAACGCCGCTCGCAAGCGGCACGCGCCACGTCTCGCCGCGAAACGTCTTCACGAGGAGGGCGATCCAGAGAAGCACGGCGCCCAGCCAGACGAGATTGCCGATCGCTTGCAGCAGGCGGAAGGCTGGCCCCGGAAGCAACAGCGCGACGACGCTGACTCCGCCCAGCGCGACCATGGCGGCCGAGAGCACGCCGAAGACGACGAGCGACTGCGCTGCGTGAAATCGAACGCCCTGATGCTGGCGCTCGACGATCAGGAAGACAACGCCGGTGAGCCACCATCCGGCGTAACACAGCATCGAGGCGAGCGCGGCGTCGATGCCGGTGCTCGTCCGCCCGCTCACTTGTCGACTTTCTCGAACCGGATCTCGCCGGCGAAGGCGGGAATCGACGCGATATGCATGGGCGAGGTCAGGACCTGCGCTGTCATCTGATCGGCGCCCGGCCTCCGCTCGCCCCAACGAACGACGAGCGCCGAACCGCTCATGCGGGCGTCGGTGATCTCGACCGCGTAACCTGCGGTCATTCTCTGGCCGAGAAACACAGCGACGACGGTGGCGTTGTTGAGGTCGACCTTCGGCGCGGGCGCGTTGCCTGCGTGTTCTTTCCAGAGCGCCGCCCAGTCGGCTGGCGTTCGCGCCACAGCCTGTCGAGCCGAGTCGATCTGACTCATGGTGCTGCGCGCCACGGTCGTCACCTTGATCGGCGCGCCCTGCAGGATGATGGCCAAGACCAGAAACAACGCCATTGTGTGTCTACCGGGCCGGTGGCGCCATCACGCGGAAGACGGTCTCCTTGAAGACCGACGCCCGATCCTCGATCTGCGCGGTGGCGTCAATTCGCAGCACGTAGAGGCCGGGCGCGAGGTCTTTCAGTGGAACGCGCGCCGTAAACCCGTATCCGCCTGCGGACCCGTTGAGCTCGGAGCTGTCGCGCTGCTCCTTGGTCTGGAAGACCGTGTTCCCACCCTCAGCTTTCACGCTCGCGGCCAGCTCCACCTTGTGCGCCGCTCTGGTGAAGTTGTCGTAGATCTCCGAGAAGAACGCGAGCTCATCCATCTGCGGGAACTCGCGATATGACGAGAGAGGACCAGGCAGGAGCCGCTCGATGGGATCTTTCGGCCGCACCGTCGGCGCCGCGCCACTCAGAGCCGACGTCAAGGCGATGCCGCTCATCACCAGCCGATCCCTGGCGAAATCGGGCACCTCGAGATCGTACGTGTTCGATCCGGCTTTTTTCGTGTTGCCCTCACGAACACCGACCCGCATCTGGTAGCGCCCGGGCGGAAGCTCGATGGACGAGATGAAGCGGAACCCCGTCGCTTTTACGCGGTTCGCGCTGTCGGCCTTCATGTTCAACGTGACGGTGTTGCGCTCGCTCGAGTACGACTTCCCTTTGTCGTCCGACGCCACGATCAGGACTTCGAGATCGTTCCGGAACATGCCGTCCTTCTCGGCCAGCGGCAGGCTCGAGCCGCCGATGAGCGTGGACACCACGACCGAGCCTTTGGGAGCCGGGCCTTTGAAGACCACCGCGGTCGTCGCCAGCGCCAGTCCGGGCAACGGCAGCGGACTCTCCATCGCGTCCTTCAGTTCGGTGGAGACACTGTTCGGGCCGAGGACAGCAGCCTTGGTTTCGGGCGCGCGCCCGCGTGGCGCGACATAGCCTTTGCGCGCTCGCACCGTGAGGCCTGGCTTGTTGTTCAACCGGACTTCGATCTTCCGATATCGTCCGTCGCGCCGCTCGTTGGTCGCGTAGTAACCCAGTATGTAGTACGAGCTGTTGTCGTCTACGATCCGCTGGAACGCGGTGTTGAAGTCGTTACGGTTCACGACGGCAAAGCCGCCGGTCTCGTCGGAGAGCACGCGCAGGCTGTCTTGCGCGAGGCGGACTTCGTTGTAGAACGACCCCTGATTGATCCCGAGGGACGTATCGTCGGGAAACGACCCGACCTCGATCAACTCGTCACCCAACATCGTGAGACCACGAGGATCCACGCCGTACAGGGCCACGTTGGCGCGCGTGGCCGCCGCGATCAGGTCGCGCGTGGAATCCATGATCGTCGTCGCATTCGGGTTGTCGAACACGTTGGTCACGTCGTAGTCGATGCCCTCGCTGAAGAGCACCAGCGCCTTGCGACGGCCGCGGATGTTGCCTAGATACGTGGCCAGGTTCCGCACCGTATCCAGGGCGTTGCGCGCGTGAAAGCCACGTTCCTGCTCGTCGATGTCGGCGATCCTGTCGCCCTGTTGCCGGGTTTCCCGCGTCCGCGCTTCTTCGTCGATGCGGTTCCGCGTCGCCGAGCGCACCTTGCGGCCCGAGAATTTATCCACGGCCTGCAGCAGCAGGCGCGCATTGTTCGTGAACTCCTGTCCCGCATCGGAGCGGCCGCTGGTCATGACGACCGCGGCGGTGTCGTTGGCGCCCATATAGCGCTCGATGAACTGTCGCGCGGCGGCCTTGGTGCGCTGCGAGCGCTGAAAGCTCGTATGCAGATCGTCCAGAACCAGCAGATAGATGCGGCCGTCGGCGCCTTGCAGATTGTTCTTGACGTCAGGCTCGATCGGTCTGGACGCAAACAGCGGCCGCTCGGCCCGCTCGACGGGGATGTTGACGAGCGAAAAGACCTTCACCGGCTGCGGCTTGCCGTCTTCGAAGACGTGAAAGTCTTCTGCCTTCAGCGTTGACACGAACGCGCCCTGCTGATCGAGCACGCGCGCGTCGACTTCGACGTAGTTGATCTCGGCGCGGAACGTGATCGGCGGCTGTTGCGGCGCAGGTTGCTGGACGACACCAGGCGACTGGCCACCTTGCGAAGAGGCCAAGCCTCCAGTGGCAAACAGGAGCACCAGGAATCCGAACGACAGGAAACGTGTTGTCATACGCGTCATCAGGTGGCAGGCAGTACCTAAGTATAGACGGGGGAAATTGGCGAAAAGACTCATGGTGTTACGCACCTCAGGCACCAACCCCTTAGGCGGCCTCAGGTACAGTACGCACCTCAGGCACCGTAATTCTGTCGTTATAATCGCGATCTGATGGCAATCGACATCGGCGCCATACAGGGCGCACTTCGCGTCGAGGGTCTCGACGGGTGGCTCCTCTACGACTTTCAAGGCTCCAACCCCGTCGCGCACCGGATGGCGGGGCTTGGAGGCGGCGGGCATCTCACGACTCGCCGCTGGTTCTTTCTGATCCCGTCAACCGGTGAACCACGTGCGCTGGTGCACGCCATCGAGCGGCACAATCTCGATCATCTCCCGGGTGCGAAGTCGGCGTATGCGGGTCGTGCCCAGCTCGAATCTGGACTGTCGTCACTGCTCTCTGGTGTCCAACGGGTGGCGATGGAGTACTCCCCTCGCGGGGCCATTCCCTACGTCTCGCGGGTTGACGCCGGCACGATCGAGCTCGTCCGAAGCTTCGGGATCGACGTCCAATCCTCGGGTGACTTGATTCAGCAGTTTGAAGCCCACTGGAACGCGGCGGCCATCGCCACCCATCGGGAGGCGTCCGACAAGCTCTACCGAGTGAAGGATCGCGCCTTTGACGCCATCGCCCGACGCCAGCGCGACGGCGAGGCGACCACCGAGTATGACATTCAGCAGCTCATGACCTCATGGTTTCGGGATGAAGGTCTGGTGAGTGACTCGCCCCCAAACGTGTCGGCGCAGGAAAACGCGGGAAACCCACACTATCTGCCGACGTCCAGCACCCACCGGCCCATCCGAAAAAACGAGTTGGTGTTGCTGGATCTCTGGGGCAAGCTGGCTACGCCGCGTGCGGTGTACGCCGATATTACGTGGATAGGGTTCACTGGCGCCCAGGCCCCCGAGGAGATGACTCGAGCTTTTGTCGCCGTTTGTCAGGCTCGCGACGCGGCCTTCGCCGTGGTACACGACAGTGCGCAGGCGGGACGCGACGTCCGCGGTTTCGAGCTCGACCGGGCGGCGCGGCAAGTGCTGGAGCAGGCGGGGTACGGCGCCGCGGTTCTGCATCGCACCGGTCACAGCCTTGGTGAACAAGTCCACGGTAACGGTGCGCACTTGGACGACTATGAAACGCACGACGAACGCCGGCTCCTGCCAGGCAGCGGCTTCACGATCGAACCGGGTTTGTATTTCGAGCACTTCGGGGTTCGCACCGAAGTCAACGTCGTGTGGGGACCGCAGGGGCCGGAAGTGACCGGCCCGCGGCAGCAGGCTATCGTATCGGTAGTATGAGAAGTGAAGTGTGGAGGACGTGATGTCGAGCCGGAAAACGACGCTCTTTTATGCAGTGCTGATCTCGGTGGCTTCGCTGGCCGTCGGCATGGTGATCGCCTCGCGCCTCGATCTGTCGCCGACATCGTCGGCGCAGACGATGGCGGCGCCACCCATGAACAGCGCGCCGCTCAGCGGCCCGGTGGACGCCTCGACATTCCGGAACATCGCCAAAGCCATGAGCCCGGCGGTCGTGAACATCCGCAGCACGTCGAGGCAACGCGCGCAGGAAATGACCGAGTTCTTCGGCGGCAACGACGATCTGCTCGAGCGCTTCTTTGGCGGCGGTGGAAACAACCGCCAGCGTCCGCCGCGCGAGCAGGAAACACAGGCCGCCGGCACCGGCTTCGTGATCAGCAAAGACGGGCTCATCCTGACCAACAATCACGTCGTTGAAGGCGCCACCAAGATCGAGGTCTCCTTCTACGGCGAAGAGGCGGACATTTACCACGAGGCGACGCTCATCGGCCGGGATCCGCTGACCGACAGCGCGCTCATTCAGTTGAAGGCGCCGAAGAAGGACCTCATCGAGGTGAAGTTTGGCGACTCGGCGCAGATGCAGCCGGGCGACTGGGTGATGGCCATCGGCAATCCATTTAATCTGGCGCACACGGTCAGCGTCGGTGTGGTCAGCGCGACCGCCCGGTCGTTCCCGATTGCTCAGCAGCGATTTGCCGACGTTCTTCAGACCGACGCGGCCATCAACCCGGGCAACTCCGGCGGACCGCTGTTGAACGCGCGAGGCGAAGTGATTGGGATCAACACGGCTATCTACACCGATGCGCGCCAACAGGGAAACATCGGCATCGGCTTCGCGATTCCGATCAACACCGTGCGCGAGCTGCTGCCACAGCTTCGCGGCGGCAAGGTCACTCGAGGCGTCATCGGCGTCAGCGTCTCATCGGTGCCGATCGAAGCGCTCGCGGAATTCGGTTTGAAGGAACGCAGGGGCGCACTCATCGGGACGGTGACGCGCGGCGGCCCGGCATCGAAGGCGGGGATTGAACCTGGCGACATCATCCTGGAATTCAACGGCAGGCCGGTGAAGAATCGCGATGAGCTCGTCAGCATCGTCGTCTTGACCAGGCCGGGGACCACGGTTCCCGTGAAGATCTTGCGCGAGAAGCAGGAGAAGACCATCTCGCTCACCGTGGACGAGTTGAATCTCGAAGAGGAAGGCAATCGAGCCTCGCGCGCGACGACCAACGATCCTGATGACGAACCGTCAGAGGGCTTTGGCATCACGCTGAGCCCGTTGTCGGCTGACATGGCTCGGCGGCTTCGCCTGCCGGCGGACACCGAAGGAGTTCTTGTCTCGGATGTCGAGCAAGGCAGCTCGGCGTTTCGGGCCGGAATCGCACGCGGCGACGTGATCTTGCGGGTCAATCGACGCCCGGTTCGGACACCGCAGGACGCCAGTCGCGCCCTCGCGCAGGTGCCGTCGGGCGGAACCGCGTTTTTGCTCGTCTTGCGAGGCGGCCAGGAGCAGTTCTTCACGGTCCGCAAGGAGTAACCGCGTGTCACTCGAGCGCGAGATCAAGCTCCGCTTTGAGAGCGCCGATGAGGCACGAGCGAAGATCCTCGCGCTTGGCGCCACACCTCTCCACGGCCGGCGGCTGCAGGAAGATTGCCTGCTGGACGCCGACGACGAGTTGCTCCGCCGGCAGCGATCGGTGCTCCGTGTACGGAACGAAGGCGGCAAAAGCCTGCTCACGTTCAAGGGGCCCGCGCAACTGGGCGCGATGAAGCTGCGAGAAGAATGCGAGACCGTCGTCGCCGATGGCGACATGCTCCTGACGATTCTTCAGCAGCTGGGCTTCCACGTGTGGTTTCGATACGAGAAGTACCGAGAAGAGTTCTCGGCACACGATGTCATCATCGCGATCGACGAAACGCCCGTCGGAACCTTCGTCGAAATCGAAGGCGGCGAAGCCGCCATTCATCAAACTGCAGAAGCGCTGGGCCGAACGACCGCTGACTACATCACTGACTCGTACCGGTTTCTCTTTCTCCAATATCGCGACGCATGCGGCCTATCAGGACCAGACATGGTCTTTGCCGCAAGCGCCGAGGCATGACGCGGCTCTCGGGCTGGCCGGCCCTCGTGTTGACGGCCGGGCTCGGCAGCCGTCTGCATCCGCTTTCGCTCGTGCGCGCCAAGGCCGCGCTGCCGATCGCTGGCGAGGTGCTGATCGGTCGCATTCTTCGCCGGCTTCGTGACTCCGGCATCCAGCGAGTCGTGCTCAACCTGCATCACCTTCCCGAAACGATCACGCGCGAAGTGGGCGACGGATCACGCTTTGGAATCCGTGTGCGCTACTCCTGGGAGTCGACGGTGCTGGGATCGGCCGGCGGCCCAGCGCGCGCGATTCCCTTGCTCGAGGCCGACCGGTTTCTCGTGATCAATGGCGACACCATCGCCGAGGTCGATCTCGAGGATCTCGCGTCCAAACACGTCACCACCGGTGCGCTGGTCACGATGGCCGTCGTGGCCGGCGATCCGCACTACGGCGGAGTCGTTGCCGATCGCGAAAGCGTCGTTCAGGGCTTCGTCCCGCCTTCGCTCGCATCGAAGGGTCCCGCCCCTGGCGCCCCTGGCGCCCTTGGCGCCCTTGGCACCTATCACTTCGTCGGCGCCCAAGCCGTGAACGCATCGGCCTTCTCTGGCGTGAGTCCCGATCGGCCGATGGAGACCGTTCGAGAGCTGTATCCCCGTCTCATCGCTCAGAACCGGGGATCGGTCCGCGCCTATTCCACTGACGTGGAGTTCCTCGACATCGGCACACCGGGCGGCTATTTGCACACGGCCTCGCGTGTGGCCGTGCGCGAGGGAAAGCCTCTCGATTGCGGCGAGCGCTGCACCCTCGCACAGGACGCACGAGTGGAACGGACGATCCTCTGGAACGACGTCACAGTCGAACCGCACGCCTCACTGACCGAGTGCATCGTCGCCGACGGCGTCACCGTTCCCGCAGGTATGAGCTTTCATCGCTGCTCGCTCGTCACGCTGAACAGTAAAATGATCGCTGAGCCGTTTTGAGTCCGCGCCCGTGATCGATCCTCGCATCAGCCAGTACCTCGAAGAGCTCAAATTGGCTCCTGGCGTGAGCCAGGTGGTTCCACTCACTGGGGATGCGTCGGATCGCCGCTACTTCCGCGTGCTCGTGAAGGGCGCGCCCTCAATCGTTCTCGCATTGCACGGGGGCGCAATCGACTATTCGACGATGGCCTTCGTATCGGTGGCGAGGCTGCTGTCGGATGTGCCGCTGCCGGTGCCGGCGATCCTTCATCACTCGAACGCATTGGGCATCCTTGGCTTGCAGGACCTTGGCGATGTCACGCTGCAAGCGCATTTGGGCGCGGCCTCACCTGACGAGCATGCCGCGCTTTATCGACAGGCGGTGACGTTTGTGGCAGAGCTGCAGCGGCGAGGACAGGCTCTTCGATCGCCCGAATACCCGCCCTACCACATCGCGTTCGACGAGGAAAAGCTCACCTGGGAGTTGGAGTACTTCACCAAGCACTACCTCATGGCGTATCGCGGCGCGACGCTGTCTCCCGCACATCGCGACGCGCTTCGCGACGTGTGGAGCGAGATCGTGACTGAGCTCGCCGCCGAGCCGCGCGTGCTCTGCCATCGCGATTACCACAGCCGCAATCTCATGCTGCACGAAGGCTCGCTCTACATCATCGACTTTCAGGACGCGCGAATGGGGCCCGACACCTACGATCTCGTCTCGCTGTTACGGGATTCGTACGTCGACCTCGCTTCTTCCCAGGTTGACGAGCTCGTCGCGTTCTTTCGCGCCTTGACGGGCCACACGCGATCGACGGCGGCCGAGACGCGCGAGTTCCGCCGCCGTTTCGATCTCATGGCCTTACAGAGAAACCTGAAGGCGCTCGGGACCTTCGGCTATCAGACCACCGCTCGCGGCAACACCGTGTACATCCAATACATTCCGCGAACGGTGAACTACGTAAAGGCGAATCTGGCGAAATACCCGAGGTTCGCTGGCCTGCGTGATCTGCTCGCACAGTGGCTCTAGGTTGGGCTCGGCGCGGAGCGCTGAGCCAACGAGCGGCGAGCCGCGAGCCCAGGAGCGAGCGGATCGAGCGACCCCGAGGAGGCGTCGAGCCGCATCTGGACTACGCTACTGGAAGCCCCCGTGTTTGGAATCTCAACGCACCTCTATCACCTGGAACGGCTGAGCCGGGATCATCTCGTGGAGATCGCGGCCCACGGCTTTGATGCGGTCGAAGTCTTCGCGACGCGAGACCACTTCGACTATCACGACAAGGTCGCCGCCCACGATCTCGCCGAGTGGCTGTCCGACACCCGCCTGACGCTGAACTCGCTGCACGGACCGATCGCGGTGAGCTTCTCGAACGGGCGATGGCGCGACCCGTACAATCTGGCGGCGACCGACGACAACGCCCGCCGCGTCGCAGTGGCCGAAACCCGCGCGGCCCTCGAGCTGGCGGCGGTTGTGCCCTACCGTTTGCTCGTGGTTCACGCCGGTGCGGTCGGCGACGGGCAGCCGAGAGCAGAAACCCGGAAGGCGATCCTGCGCAGTCTTGACGAGCTCGCGCCGCTCGCGTCGAAGGTCGGCGTGCGCCTCGCTGTCGAAGTGATTCCGAACACGCTGTCGGGGGCGTCGGCGCTCGTGACGCTCATCGAGGAAGAGGTCGACCTCCCTGCTCTCGGCATCTGCCTCGACGTCGGTCACGCACGGCTGATGGGTGACGTCGTCGACGCGATCGAGACGTGTTCGGGTCACATTGTGACGACGCACCTTCACGATAATCGTGGCAAGACGGATGACCATCTCATTCCGGGGCAGGGCGTCATCGATTGGGATGCCGCCATGCTTGCCTTTCAAAAGGTTGGCTACGACGGAGCATGGATGTTCGAGCTCGCGATGTCGGCGACACCGCGGGAGGTTCTCGAAAAGGCGGTCAGGGCGCGAGCGCGGTTGGAGTCGTTGCTGCACGTCGGTGACGAAATGCTTGGGGAGAATTAGGTCGGGTAGGTCAGGTAGGCCGGGTAGGTCGGGGTCGGCCGGGTGGGCCGGGTAGGGCGGGTAGGGCAGGTTGGGCAGGTTGGGCGAGTAGGCGGGCGGGCAAGGTGGACCGCACCGAAGCTCAATGGATTTGAGCGAAGGCAGGCTGGTGGAACAGGTGGGCATGCAGACATTCATCGACGAAATCGGACAGCACATCGGCAAGTCAATCGCCATCAAAGGATGGCTGCATAACCGCCGCTCGAGCGGGAAGATTCATTTTCTGGTCGTTCGCGACGGCACCGGCTTCCTGCAGGTCGTGATGGGCAAGAAGGATGTGGACGAAGCCACCTTCACGAGGGCCGACCATCTCAGCCAGGAGAGTGCCATCGTCGTGACCGGCACGGTTCGAGCCGACGAACGCGCGCCGGGTGGCTACGAGCTGATTGCGACCGGTCTCGAGGTCGTCTCCGAAGCGCACGACTACCCCATCACACCCAAGGAACACGGCGTCGACTACCTGATGGATCGCCGTCACCTCTGGATTCGCGCCGAGCGGCAGACCGCGATCCTTCGCGTGCGTCACGAAGTGATCGACGCGGTCCGCGCCTTCTTCAACAACCGGGGTTTCATCCTGGCCGACACGCCCATCTTCACTCCGGCCGCGTGCGAAGGCACGACCACGCTGTTCCCGGTTCAGTACTTCGATGACGAGACGGCGTATCTCACGCAGAGCGGCCAGCTTTACAACGAGGCCAACGCCATGGCGCTCGGACGCGTGTATGCGTTCGGACCAACGTTCCGAGCGGAGAAGAGCAAGACGCGTCGTCACCTCACCGAGTTCTGGATGGTCGAGCCCGAGATGGCGTACGCCGATCTCAACGACGTCATCGAGCTCGCCGAGGGCCTGGTCTGCTCGGTGGTCGGCCGCGTCCTCGACCGTCGTCAGCGTGAGCTCAAGGTCCTGCAGCGTGACACGTCGAAACTCGAAGCCGTCAAGGCGCCGTTCCCACGACTCCACTACGACGAGGCCGCGAAGATCCTGTTGGACAAGGGACTGCCCTTCCAGGTCGGTGGAGATCTCGGC
>JBOGIV010000489.1:0-5063 GCA_050747925.1 Vicinamibacterales bacterium | reverse complement strand
ACCGCGGCAACGTGGTCGCAAGGATCCATCTGCCACGTCGGAAGGCTCGAGCGGCGCAAAGGAGTCCTCGAATTGGCCGAAGCGTTTGCAGAGGTGGCAGCGAACGACCGGCGGCTCACACTCGAATTTGCGGGCAGCGATACACCAATCGGCACGTCGGGGGAAACGACCGTTGGTGGCGCCATCCGTGCACGCGTTCCACGTCCGCTGCATCGCCAGATCAGATTCCACGGCGCTTTGAATCCTGAAGACGTGGGCCGCACGCTGTCACGTGCCTGGGTTGCCGCAGTTCCTTCTCGATGGGAGAACTTCCCGTACAGCTGCATCGAGTCGATGGCCAGCGGGCTTCCTGTAATTGCATCACCACGTGGCGGCATGAAGGAGTTGGTGGTAGACGGGGTCTCTGGGTGGATTGCCGACGAGCCGACACCTGCGGGCCTCGGAGGGGCATTGCGCAGAGCCTTGGCGACGTCACCCGAAGTGCGCGCGCGAATGGGCGAGGCAGCCGAGGCAACAGTCCGTCGCGAGTGTGACAACGACCGCGTCGTCACCGCTCATCTTGATTTCAAGCGCGAACTCACAAGTCGGCAGGCCAATCACGTCGTGACTGCGAGCGTATCCGGCGCCCCGCAGTCTCGTATGGGGGCAATCGTCCGCGATTCGGGTCACAACCTGCGGCTCGATGACTGTCTTTCTAGCATGCGCGATCAGACCGAGCCTCCCGAACTGATTCGCGTCCTTGCTCACGACGGAGTCCAAGCCAGCGCTGAGGACTCTATAACCCACATCGTCGCGTCAATCGACCCATCGTTGTTGGCCGTGGCCCTTGTCGATTCCGACGCCAGACTCCACTCCGAGTTTTTCGCCACGTGCCGTCGCGTGTTCACCCAACGGCAGCGCATTGGCCTGCTCTCCGCGTGGACGTCCGAAACGGGAGTCCCTCTGCAGGTCCGCATCCAAGCCAATCCCGAAAGGCCCCACGTCTCCAACAATGGTCGAATCGCCCCATTTGTTGTCTTGCGCATGACCGCAGTCCAGGGGGTTCTTCGGGAGAACTTCCGTCGAGTATCCTCTTCCCTCGAACTCTGCGACGAGATCCTGCGAGCCGGTTGGACCGCGATGACGTATCCGGATGTTATGGGCTCGGTAGCAACGGGAAGCCTGGGTCGACCCGGTACCGGGTCGTACTCGCCCATCGCACGCGCCGTTCAGCGCCTTCACACTCCCGTTCTGCAGTGGCTCCTCACCAGCCCCTCTCGAGAAACCAGAATGCTCGTGAGGCACGCCCTAAGGACGCCCGGTCAATCCTTGCGCCGGTTGTTGGAGTGGTTCGTTCGTGAATAACACTCGCGATCAGCAATCCCCCGGCGCCCCACCTTTGGTCTCTGTGGTGATCGCCGCATTCAATGCGGCCGCACATATTGAGACGAGCTGCCGGTCGGTCATCGGACAGACGTACCCGAACCTCGAGCTGATCGTCGTCGATGACGGATCGAGCGACGAGACTGCAGACCTCGTCCGGCGGCTGGCGGCCTCGGATCGCCGCATCAAGCTGGTGCAGCAGCATAACCTCGGCGCGGCGGCCGCCAGAAACCGAGGCATCGACGAAGCGGCCGGTGAGTTCATCGCTCCGCTTGACGCCGACGATATCTGGGATCCGACCAAGATCGAACATCAGGTTCGTCGCATGCAGGAGTGTGGGCCGGAGACCGGAATGGTCTACGCCTGGTGGGCATGGATCGATGACGCCGGCACCGTGATCGATCGGTCACCTCGCTGGCGCGTGGAAGGACACGTCGTTGAGAGGCTGGTCGAAGTGAACTTCACTGGCAATGCCAGCGTGCCGTTGTACCGGCGCGCGGCGCTTCGCGATGTCGCAGGCTACAACGCGAGTTGGCATGACCAGGCCTGCTTCGGATGCGAGGATTGGGACTTGGCGCTACGTGTTGCGGAACGCTACGCCATCGCGGTCGTCCCAGCCGTCCTGGTCGGCTACCGTCGTCGGCGCGACAGCATGTCCGCGGACTGCGACATGATGTGGCGATCGCACCAGGAGATGATGGCCACGATGGCTGGGCGACAACCGGCCATCTCCGAGGACGTGATCACGCGATCGAATGGTCAGTTTGCCCTGTACCTGGCCGGAGTTTCATTCTGGTCGGGGCACTACTTGGACGCCACGCGCTGGACACTGCGCGCGCGTCCTCGATCGCTGACGCTGTCGGTCCTTCCTCACGTCGCGCCGATTGTCTTTCGACGCTTGCTGGGCACCGAGTGGTCGGGCACCACCTTTGCGTCCGGTGACGGTCGATTCGACGAATTCGGACACAAGGAACCGCTCATCCCTTACGACCACATCTATGCGCGACATTGGCACGAGGAAGAGTGGGCAGCTCGTCTGTCTTCGCCAGTCCTGCAGCTGCTGGCGGTGGTCATGGCGACCGTCCTCGCAGGAACGTGGCACTGGTCGAATGACGGATTGTGGTTCCAGGGAGATGCCCCACGGCACGCGGCGACCGGACTTTTCTTCTGGGATCTTCTGCGGTCGCTTCCGAGCGATCCGTTCGGATTCGCGCTGAGCTACTACGCGCGCTACCCCGTCATCTTTCCGCTCGCCGAGCCACCTCTATTCCACATCCTTGAAGGCAGCGCGTTTGCCGTGCTGCCGCCGACACCGTACGTGATCAAAGTCCTGGTGCTCGGGTTTGCGTTGAGCGCGGGGTTCTACGTGGCCCTCTGGGCACGCCGGCGCATTGCGCCCTTCGCCGGGTGGGCCGGCGCATGCGTCGTGCTGCTGCCGGCGTTTGTGCAGTACTCCAACGCCGTGCTCTTAAATGTGCCGGCGACGGCCCTCAGCCTGGGGGCTCTGTATCACGTGCAGGAATGGCTCGATACCGGGAGCACCCGCGATCGTCGGCTGTTCATCCTCATGAGCATGGCAGCAGTGCTCACCTACTATCTGGCCGCCATCGTGCTGGCCATCGCCCTTCTGTGGGCGCTCGGCTCGCGACGGCTCAAGCAGGTGCGGGCTCCGATTCTCTGGCTGACGGCCGTCACGGTCGTCGGCCTGAGCGTGTTCATGGCCTCAGCCTTCCCGTTTCTTGCCAGCCGCAACGCGCCCCAGATTGAGCGGTTGTTCGAGCTGAGACCGTGGATTTTCTACGGTCAACAAGTGCTGGCCCTCACTGGCACGCCGTGGGTCGTGCTTGGCGCCGTCGGCATCGGATGGTGGCTTACGAAACGGCCGCGTCGGGAGGCGGCCTTTCGACTGGCGCTTGCGTATCCCGCCGTCATGGTGTGCCTCGTGGCGCTGCCCGCTTTCAGCGACCGCTACGCGCTGCTGCTCGCACCCATCCCCGTGCTGGCCGCGTTCCTCGGGCTGGTTACAGCTGCTGACGCCACCGGCCGGCGCAAGACTGCGGTACTGAGTGTGGGTCTGGTTGCCTTGCTGTCGTGCGGCATCTGGTCGGGACGGCAAGCTCGCGTGCAGGAGGTGTCGGGATTCAGGGACGTGGCCGCTTACCTGCGCACGACTGCGCCACGGGACGCTGTGCTCTACAGCGGTAATTACGACGGCGTGTTCGGTTTCTATCTTCGAGCTTTAGACCCCGGGTTCGAGAGTCGAATGGTCGCCTCGCATCATCTTCTTTACCGACTGCGGCAGGATGCGCGATTCAATTGGGTGGAAACGCCCCGTGCAGAGTCGGCTGATGACGTGGTGAGCTTGATTCGCCGGCAATCTGGTTGCAGGTGGGTAGCGATTGAGCGCGGTCCGGAGGCCGACCGGCCCGTCTCTGAGCGCTACCTGCGGCAAGCCGTCGCCCGGCCGGACTTCGAGCTGGTGCAATCGTTCTCCGTGAAAGCGCCCGGGACAACGCGCGTAGACCTGTACCGCTTCATGGAGCCCCTCGATCCGGCGCCGCCTGTCGACCTGCAGTTTCCGTCGTTCAGCGCGCTGGTGTTTCGAGGGGTTGAGCCAATCAAGGGTCGGCGGTGAGACCTGAACGACAACGATGACGACGATTCCGCGAATCATTCACCAGACTTGGAAAACAGAACGAATTCCCTATCAGATATACGACCGCCGATGGATCGAGTCGTGGACTCGGCATCATCCGGACTGGCTCTACGTGTTGTGGACGGATGAACGGCTGCGCGAGTTGGGTCGTGCGTGTTACGCCGGCTGCGAAGCGATGTACCGGCCCGAGGTGCCGGGTATTTTCCTCGCCGACTTCGGCCGTTATATGGTGCTGCACCACTTCGGCGGGCTGTACGTCGATCTCGACTATGAATGCCTGAAGAACCTCGAGCCTCTACTCAAGGGGCAGCGCTTCGTGACCAGCTTCGCACAAGGAACTGGCGGCGAGCTGAACAACGCCCTGATGGCATCGATCCCCCGACATCCCCTGCTACCTCGCTTGATGGCAGCGTGCTGCACCCGGTGGATCGATGCAACACGGGCGCGGCGGCTGGAAGATGTGATCGAGCACATTGGGCCGGGGCCGATAACGGGCCCGGTGATGATGACTGAAGTAACCAACGAGTTTCACAGCGACGGACACGAGCCCATCACTGTCTATGACGCCCGGCTGCTTTGCCCGATCGATTGGCGGCTGGGGCTGAGCATTCACAAGAACACCCTGACGCCTGAGGCGATCGCGCGAGTGGCCAAGGACTACCCCGACGCGTACGCCGCAACCTACTGGACTCACGTTCGCTAGTGCCGAGCCGCCCTCATTCGCCCGATCCGCACGAGGATCTGGCACACCACCACCCCCGCGGCTGACATCCACAGGCCCGCCAGCAGCCATGGCGGCTCGTAGTAGACCTCGACGTCGGTGTGACCTCGATCGACAGGAATCGCGATCAGTCCGTCTGGACTTCGAAGAGCCGGGAGAGCCTCGGAAGACCCACTGGCTCGAGCGCGCCGCGCGTACCAACCGCGGTGAAAATTCTGATTCACAATCAGATCGTCGGAGCCAGTCGCTGACAGTCGAATGTTCAACCTCGACATCGTCCAGCGGTCAATCGTTGCGGATCCGTGCTGGTTTTCGAGATAGACC
>JBOGIV010000488.1:0-5358 GCA_050747925.1 Vicinamibacterales bacterium | reverse complement strand
CCTCTACTCTTCTCTGCCTTCCTCTCGCCTGTCGGCAGTTCTGGTTCTCAGTGCCTCTTTCTCTAAGGTCTGCAGCGCGCCATGCTTCCGGAAACCGTTCCACGTGTGGAGCGGGCCCATCAGTCCGTACAGGACTCCCGGCAGCCACATGTCACGACTCGGGACCAGGAAAGCGAGGATGACGGAAGTCAGACCCAGTGTCGCACTCATCATGTGGGCGCGAAGATTAAAGTGGAGCGTGATCAAATCTGCCGGGCCGAGTCCGAGCTCAACGCGACGTGACCGCGCATGGTGGTACAACAACACGAAGATTCCGAAGATGAACAGCACGCCGAAACTGTAGGTGAGCATCACGAAACGGCCGTTCCAGCCCCGCGGCACATCGCTCAGGCCGACCAGCGGTCCCAGAAGCGCGGTCGCGAGGAATTTCAGCGGGTAGACATAGAACAACACCACGAACAGGAGCATGGAATTGAGGAACGCCGTCCACGCGTCCTGGAGGCCGTAACGACGGAAGAACTTATTGTGCTCCCACCAGATGTAGCAGACCATCGCGAAGGTCACCGCAAAGGGCAGCGATCCGCGGACGAGATTGAGGAGCGCGTCCGATGTCCTCGGCACTTCGAGCTGGACCACGAGCAGCGTCAGCGCGAAGCCAAACACGGCGTCGGAAAACCCCTCGAGACGAGTGACCTGGTGCGAGCGCTTCACCATCGGGTGCGAATTGGGGTCACCGCGCGATCGGTGGGGTTGGTCGACACGCCGCGGAGTATAGCGTGCAGAATAGCGGCATGGTTCAAGCGCCGAAGGGGCCTGGGCTCAAGTTTCCACCGCCGGCTTTCGGCTCTCGGCATTCAGTGTTCGGCATTCAGCTTTCGCCGTTCGCGGGTGTCTGCCTGCGGCGCAGGAACCAACGAGTCCGCTAACCCGTTCCGTCTCGAGGGACCTGATTGGAAACCGATTATCATGCGCTGACTCCACACAATGTCTCTTCACCCCGACTTCCCGCGGTCGCCGTACGCTCCGCTCGTTCCGTCCCAGCGTTGGTTTCCCGCCGCTGAGGAACTCCGCAGCACCGCGTACGAGAAACTGCTGCCGCCGCTGGTCGCGAAGATTCGCGAGGACGTGCACGCATGGCGGCAGAAAGGGTATCCGGGCGCGTCAGCGACCTCGGTCGCTCTACTACGTTGGTGGTTCGTGACCGAGCACCTCGTCGAAGCCGCCGATGGCTCCTTCGCTTCGTTCCGTTACTACTTCGCACAGCGCGAAGCCGTGGAGACCCTCATCTGGCTGTACGACGTGCGACGAGCCAGAGATAAGTACGACCTCCTCCGATTCGATGCGTCAGGCGCGGTGTCGTCGGGCATGTTCGACGAAGAGTGGCCGCGCTACGTGCTCAAGATGGCGACTGGCGCCGGGAAGACCAAGGTGCTGTCGCTGCTCATCGCGTGGAGCTTCTTCCACAAGCTGTACGAAGCGGACTCGACGCTCTCACGCAACTTCCTCGTCATCGCGCCGAACATCATCGTCCTCGACCGGCTGCGAGCCGATTTCGACGGCTTGCGGATCTTCTTCAACGATCCCGTTCTTCCGTCCAACGGACACGAGGGCCGGAACTGGCGGGACGATTTCCAAGTGACGCTGCACATTCAGGACGAGGTCCGGGTGGTGCGCGACACCGGCAACATCTTCCTCACCAACATTCATCGTGTCTTCCTTGGTGACGTCACCGACCCCTCGCTCGAAGACGACGATCTCCGCGACTACTTCCTCGACCCGTTCGGCCCGAAGCCAGTCGGCCGAACCACTGATAGTCGGACCGACCTCGGCGAGATCATTCGAGAAGTGGACGAGCTCGCTGTCTTCAACGACGAAGCGCATCACATTCACGACCCAAGAATGGCGTGGTTCAAGTCCATCCAGGACATCCATCACAAGATGCTCCAGAAGGATCGCCGGCTGGCGCTTCAGGTGGACGTCACGGCAACGCCGCGTCACGACAACGGCGCCATCTTCGTGCAGACGGTGTCCGACTATCCGCTCGTCGAAGCCATCCACCAGAACGTCGTCAAGCACCCGGTGCTGCCGGACGCGGCGAGCCGCGCGAAGCTGCACGAAGCGACGAGCGCGCTGTTCACGGAGAAGTACGAGGACTATCTGCAGCTCGGCGTCGAAGAATGGCGCAAGAGCTACGCCGAACACCAGCCGCTCGGCAAGAAGGCCGTCCTCTTCGTGATGGTGGACGACACACGCAACTGCGACGATGTGGGCGCGTATCTCGAGAAAATCTGCCCCGAGCTGCAAGGCGCTGTCCTGGTGATTCACACGAAGAACAACGGCGAAATCTCGGAAGCCGCATCGGGCAAGAACAAGGAGGAGCTCGAAAAGCTGCGGAAGCAGTCCAACGAAATCGACTCCTGGACGTCTCCTTTCAGGGCCATCGTGTCGGTGCTGGTGCTCAAGGAAGGATGGGACGTCCGCAACGTCACGACCATCGTGGGCCTCCGTGCCTACGTCGCGAAGAGCAATATCCTCCCGGAGCAAACGCTCGGTCGCGGCCTTCGCCGGATGTACTTCGGCACGGACACGCAGGAAACCGTGTCCGTCATGGGCACGCCGGCGTTCATGGACTTCGTCGAGTCGATTCAGAGTGAAGGCGTCAGCTTCGAGCGGGTGCCGATGGGCGGCGGGACAACGCGCCAGGACTCGCTCATCGTGGAGGTGGACGCCGAGAACCCGGACAAGGACCTCGACGCGCTCGACATTGCGCTCCCGAGGATGACGCGCCGCTTCCACCGGGACTTCAAGGATCTGGACGCGCTCGATCCGAGCGCGCTCGGGAATCGCAGATTGCCCGTGAAGCCCTTCACCGAGGAGCAAACGCGAGAGATCGTCTTCAAGCTGATGCTGGACGCCGAGATCCACCACACCATCCGGCTCGATGGCTCCGGTCCGGCCGACTACCGCTCGGTGGTGGCGTTCTTCGCGCGCCAGCTTCTCAAGGAACTGCGGCTGGTCGGCGGCTACGACGTGCTCTACGGCAAGGTGAAGACCTTCATCCGCGAGTACCTGTTCGCGGAGTCGCCGGTGAATCTCGAAGACCCGGTTCTACTAAGGAACCTGTCCGAGCCTGAAGTTGGCAAGATCCTCTTCGACTCGTTCAAGTCGGCCATCAATGCGCTCACCATTCAGGATACCGGCGTCACGCACGTCGAGGACCGCATTCGTCTGCGAGAGACCCGTCCGTTCCGCACCGACCATCGTCCCTACCTGGCCGCGACGAAGTCGGTCTTCAACAAGACCGTCGGCGACGCACAGTCAGGCGGCTTCGAGCTTTCCTTTGCCGCTTTCCTCGAGGGCGCGGCAGACGTGGAAGCCTTCGCGAAGAACTACCTCGCCGTCGGCTTCAGGCTTGACTTCGTCAAGGCCGACGGCGATCTCTCCAACTACACGCCCGACTTCATCGTCCGCGCCACGGACGGGACCGTTTGGATCGTCGAAACCAAGGGCCGCGAGGAAATCGACCTGCCGCAAAAGATGAAGCGGCTCGGGCAATGGTGCGCCGACGCCACCGCCGCCAGTGCGAGCGAAGATGGCGTGAGCTACCGCTTCGTCTTCGTAGACCAGAACGGCTTCGAGCAGCGTCCGCCAAAGACGATGACTGCGCTGGCGGCCGGATTCACGGAGTATCAGTCGTGAGGCGGTTGAGGCGGAGAAGCTGGCCAGTGAGCGCGTCGAGTCCGCGGATCAGGCCATCAAGTCGGCGCGCCTGTCCTTCGAAATCCAAATCGAGCGTGCAGACCACGATGCCGGCGTGCGAGGGATTCTCAGCGTGGAGCCGGACAAAATGCCGGCGATTGAGCGTCGCCACCGCCCGACCATCGGCTGTTGCCGTCTGAAGCACCGACTCGTCGGGCAGGGCCTGGTGCGCCTTGCCCAGGTCGGCCAAAGTGACCACATCGTGACCGAGCCGGCGCAATGCTTCGACGACAGGTAGCGGAAAATTCTCGTCGGCGAGGAGGCGCGCCACCGGCGGTTACGCCGCCTCGTGCTCGCGGATCTGCTGATCGATCTCGTCACGATGGGACCGGATGTACGCCCACGCGTGCGCGAGGTCCTCGGCGTGCAGCGACGGATACGCTTGCAGCAAGGCCGCCTCACTGGCGCCGAGCCGTCGCGCCTGCTCCAAGAGCCACACAGGAATGCGCGTGCGAACGATCGTCGCTTCGCCGCCGCAGACACCAGGGAGCGTGTCGATGCCAGGGAAGGCGTCTCCCAACTCCTGGGCCACGCGCTGAAGCAGCCGCGCTTTCTCCCCCGGTGTCATCCTCGACAGCAGCGCGTCGGTATCGATTGCCATGCTCGAGTCACCTGTGCGAATTGTACACTCTGCGGGTGGCGACCTCTCCACATGAGTAACAACCGGCCACAGTCAGACGCGTACGAGCTGTCAGACGCCGAGAAGCGCGACCTCGTCAAGCTCATCAACGAGGGCAAGCCGCTGCCCGAGAAATACCGCTTCCTGCTATTTCAGGACAAGCGGGAGGTGGAGCTGGTCTGGAACGGCAAGACGCGCGAGGTCTGCACGGCGGTGCTTCCCTTCCAGACGCTGGAACACATCGACGAGCCGCGCCAGGAGATCGGCGACGACGAAGCGACGCTCTTCGACATCCGCGGCCGGCAGCTCGAGGGGTGGACCAACAAACTGATCTGGGGCGACAACAAGCTCATTCTCTCGTCGCTCAAGTCCGGCGCGCTTCGTCGTCAGATCGAGGACGCGGGAGGGCTGAAGCTCATCTACATCGACCCGCCGTTCGACGTCGGCGCCGACTTCAGCATAGACATCGAGATCGGCGGCGAGACGTTCCACAGGGAGCCGAACCTGCTCGAGCAGATCGCCTACCGCGATACTTGGGGCCGCGGTGCGGACTCGTTCATCGCCATGCTTCACGAACGTATGATCCTGATGCGCGACCTAATGGCAGACGATGCGAGCATCTATCTCCACTGCGATAGTCGCGTGAACAGCTACGTCCGTTTAGCTTTGGAAGAGGTCTTCGGTAGGGAGTCGTTTCGCAATGACCTTGTTTGGCAGAGAACCTCATCCCACAACGATCCCAAGCGTTTCGGGAACGTTCACGACACGATACTCTACTACGGCAAAACGGCGAGCGTGATCTGGAATCAACAGTTCGACAAGGCTGACGATGACTTCTTTGACGCCCATGACTTCGAAACAGACGAGGAAGGTAGACATTTCCGTAAGCGCGACCTGACCGCTCCAAACCACGGCAGCGGGTCTGGGCAATTTGCGTGGAAGGGGAAAGTTCCGCCTCCTGGGCGGATGTGGAGCTACAC
>JBOGIV010000487.1:0-10927 GCA_050747925.1 Vicinamibacterales bacterium | reverse complement strand
GTTTTCCACGAGCTCCCACCGGCGCAGTCGTCGGTTCATTCGGAAGGGGACATTTCTATTTCGCTAAGAACGGGGACATTTCTATTTCGCCTTGACAATCCCCGATCCCTGATCTTGAAACGCCATCCGCAGGATGCTAGAGTCGCGCGTCAGAGGGGCGGGCCGCATGTCGCACCAGCCCCGGAAGGGAGGCAAGCATGGCTGAGGCACAGGACTTGAAGAGCCTGCTCCTCGAGACCAACGACGAGTTCCGCGCGTTGGCCTCCAGGCACCACGAGCTAGATGATCGCCTGCACGAACTCGCCGCCAAGCATTACCTGTCAAACGCCGAACAATTCGAAGAGATCAGCATCAAGAAACGCAAGTTGCAGATGAAAGACCGGATGGAGTCGATCATGAGGGACTACCGGAACGGTCGTCACGCCCCCGTGTCTGCGTAAAGATTCAGGCCTGAGGGCGGCGACGGCTTCCGACCGCCCTCGGCCCTCGTTTCTGTCTTCTATCTTCTTTCTTCATCAGGACGCGAGAGAATCGCGAACCAAGACCAGCGCGTCTTCGACGGGCTTGGTGTAGTAGTTCCGCCGCACGCCCGCCTCGTAAAAGCCTGCCCGCGCGTACAAGCGCCGAGCCGCGAGGTTGCTGCGGCGAACCTCGAGTGTCGCGCTCGACGCCCCGAGGCCGGCGGCGGCCTCGAGTGAGGCTTGCAGCAGAAAGAGACCCAGCCCCCGGCTGCGCAACTCCGGTCGAATCGCCAGATTGTTGATGTGCATTTCTCCTGCGAGTCGCCAGAACGCACAGAAGCCGGCGACCTGATGTTCGGGCACGCGCAGGACGTAGATGAAGCAGACATCCGGGCGCTCCAGCTCGCGTTCATACCACTCCCGGCTGGTGGGATTGTTGAACGACACGTCTTCGATCTCGAGCACGCCCTCGAGATCGCGCGGTCGCCCAAGCTTCTCGACGAGTCGGCCTGTCACGATGGACGCCTGCGCTCACGATCGATCTCGGCGTCCGGACGCCGCGCGTAGATCGGCGTCAGCACGTGTGGCTTGCCTGCCCGCCCTTCGAGCGCGAGGCGACGGCCAATGGCGGCAATGGCCGGCGCCAATGGATCCGGCTGCCGCAGGCGCCACCGGCCCTCTCCGATCTGCGCGATGAGCGCTTCGTCACGAGATACGGCGTCGCCGACAAAGACAACGTCGGCGTGGCCGGCGTGGGATTGCCAGGATTCGAGGACGACACGCGGGCGCGCGGTCACGGGGCGATCGATCACCGTCCACGGCGGCCAGGAGTGTTCACGCAACCCTTCTGCCTTCGCGCGGAGGCGGATAGGGTTGCTGCGATAGAGCGCCGCGAACACATCGCCACGTTGAGCGTCCATCCATGGAGCGATAAGTGCGTCACCAGGCCCGCTCTCGGCGGCCGGCGCCTCGACCGCAATCGTCCAGGCCAATGCATCCAGCGTCGACACACCGACCACGGGCCGATCGAGCGTCAGCGCCACTCCCTGCGCGGCGGCAAGGCCGATGCGAAGGCCGGTAAACGCGCCAGGGCCGGCCGCGACGGAGATGAGGTCCAGGTCTGACTTCGAGATGCCCGCTTGCTCCAACGCGTGGGCGATCTCGGCCGGCATTCGCTCGCCATGCGTCCGCGTCTCGTCGCCGCCGACCAGCGACAGCTGCTCATTGTCGCGCGTCACCGCCACGCTGCCGCCTCGAGTCGTGGTATCGATGGCCAGAATGACCAAGCCGGTGCCTCTTAGGAGTACGTCTGCGTAGGCTGCGTCAACTGTGGCCTAGCATCGTATACTCGACCACACGTCCCTACGGCTGACCGCCGCTGTGTCCCAATCCGCTTCTTCTTCGTCCGGAATTCCGTCTGGCGCGTCGCTTACGCCGGCGATGCGCCAATACTTCGAGGCTAAACGCCAGTACCGGCACGCGCTCGTCTTTTTTCGCATGGGCGACTTCTACGAGATGTTCTACGAAGACGCCCTTGTTGGCGCGCGCGCGCTCGACTTGACGCTGACCTCACGATCGAAGGACGCCAACGGGACGGCGGTTCCCATGTGCGGTGTCCCGTACCACGCCGCCGACAGCTACATCGCGCGGCTCGTCAAGAAGGGTTACCGCGTGGCGATCTGCGAACAGGTCGAGGACGCGAAGAAAGCCAAAGGTCTGGTGAAACGCGAAGTGGTTCGCGTCGTGTCACCCGGCACGTTGACCGACGCCGCCTATCTGGACTCGCGCGAGCCCGCGTTTCTCATGGCCGTGGTTGCTATCGGAGGAACGGCGGGCCGAACGGTCGAGTACGGGGTGGCGCTCGTCGACCTGTCGACGGGCGAGTTCAGTGTCGCCGAGTACGCCGGCGCCGACGGACTCGAGGCGCTTGGCGCCGACATCGTTGTGCTCCGTCCACGAGAAATCGTTGTCGCCGCCGGTTTCGATGCCCGAGCCGCCATCGCGGCCATCGCCGACGGCGATGTGCCGGTCACCGAGATTGATGGGTGGCACTTCGAGCTGGAAACGGCCCGGCAAACGCTCGTCGATCAGCTGCGCGTGAGCAGCCTCGAAGGATTTGGCCTCGAACGACGGCCCGCCGCCGTGTGCGCCGGAGGCGCGCTGATTCGCTACCTGCGCGACACCCAGAAGGCCGATCTGGCCCATGTGCGCGCAGTCAGGCTCAAGCACTCTGCGGACCACCTCCTCGTCGATCCCACCACACTCAAACACCTCGAGGTGATCGAATCGCTCGAAGGTGGCCGCGCCGGCTCTCTGCTTCACGAGCTCGACCGAACCGTCACCGCCATGGGGGGGCGGCTGCTGCGCTCGTGGCTGCTCCGTCCGCTCGTGGCGCTCGAGCCGATTCGGGACCGACTCGACGGCGTCGAAGAGTTGGCGGTGCGGACGACCGACCGGGGAAAAGCGCGCGAGACGCTCAAGTCCGTCCACGACATCGAGCGCCTCATCGCGCGAATTGCCCTTTCGACCGCGGGGCCACGAGACATCGTGGCGCTCAGCCAGTCACTCGCCGCAGTCCCCCGGTTCGCCAAAGTGCTGGCGGATTGCCAGGCGCCGCTGGTTCGCAGCCTCGTCGCCGAACTTGACGATCTCGTGGACGTTCGCGGGTGGATCGAGGAGACGATTCAACTCGAGCCACCGGCGCTCGCCCGCGACGGAGGGTTTGTTCGAGACGGAGTGGATCGCGAAATCGACGAGCTCCGCCACATCAGCCGCTCGGGCAAGCAACTCATCGCCGAGATGGAGACGGCGGAGCGCGCTCGCACCGGGATCAACTCGCTGAAGGTCCGATTCAATCGCGTCTTCGGCTACTACATCGAGGTCTCCAAGTCGAATCTCGCCGCCGTGCCGAGCGACTACATGCGCAAGCAGACCATTGCCGGCGGCGAACGCTTCATCACGCCCGCGCTCAAAGAGTACGAGGACAAGGTTCTGGGCGCCGACGAGCGCATCGTCGAACGTGAGCTCGAAATGTTCGAGACGCTTCGCCTGCGCGTCTCGGCGGAAGCGCCACGAGTGCTCGACACCGCGAGGGCCGTCGCAGCGCTCGACGTGCTGACGGCTCTGGCAGAGACCGCGACGCTCGCCAACTTCACCAAACCCCACGTCCATGATGGCGACGAAATCATCGCGTCGGACGTTCGCCACCCGGTTGTCGAACGGCTCGCCGCGGGCAAGTTCGTGCCTAACGACGTGCATCTGGACTGCGCGACTCATCAGCTCGTGATCCTGACCGGCCCGAACATGGGTGGAAAGTCGACGTATCTGCGTCAGACCGCCCTGCTCTGCCTCCTCGCGCAGACGGGGTCGTTTGTGCCGGCGCGGGAGGCGAAGATCGGCCTGATCGACCGCTTGTACGCGCGTGTCGGAGCGTCCGACAACATCGCGCGCGGTCAATCGACGTTCATGGTCGAGATGCAGGAGACGGCGCACATCCTCAGCGGCGCCACGTCGCGCAGTCTCGTTGTGCTGGATGAGGTCGGTCGCGGTACGGCCACGTTCGACGGCCTGAGCATCGCGTGGGCCGTCGCTGAACATCTGGCGACGAATTCCCGCGCACGGCCGAAAACCCTGTTCGCCACGCACTACCACGAGCTCACCGACCTGGCCGACGCAGTGCCGGGCGTGCTGAACGCCCACGTCACGGCGCGCGAGTGGAAGGACGACATCATCTTTCTGCACAAGATCCTGCCCGGCCGATCAGATCGCAGCTACGGCATCCAAGTCGCGCGCCTGGCCGGTATCCCCGGTTCGGTCATCGCGCGCGCGCGCGATATCTTGGCGTCGCTCGAACGAGATGAGTTGACTCGCGGTGGCCGGCCATCATTGAGCGGCGCACCGCCCGCCGCTTCCCAACAACTCGGCCTCTTCCAGCGGGAGTCACCCGCCGCGGAGCGCTTGCGCGAACGGTTGCGCGAAGTGGACATCGATCGGACGACCCCGCTCGATGCGCTACAGCTGTTGCAGGAATTGAAGAAGGACGCGGAGGAATGACCACGACCCATGCGAGGGTAACCACGAGATAACAAACCACGAACACGGCAGAACCACGAACACGGCAGAACCACGAATAGGGCAGAACCACGAGCACAGCAAAGACACGAGTCATGCAACAGCAACACAAGATCGGTCTTGCGGCCGCCACACTGGTCGCACTCATGTGCCTGTGGGCGTGCGCCGCGCCGCTGCCGGCCAGTGGAGTGATTACGGTCGCGGTGATTAGTTCGCCCAACAACTTCGACCCCCGCGTCGGCACCGACGAGACCTCACAGCGCGCGCATCAGCTCATCTACGACAACCTGCTCTCGCTCGACGACCAGCTGCGCGTGGCACCTGGGTTGGCGACCGATTGGCAGCAAATCGATCCCAAGACCTACATCGTGCACCTGCGCCAGGGCGTCACGTTCCACGACGGTCACGAGCTGACCGCAGACGATGTGGTCTACACGTTTGGCAGCTTGATCGATCCGGCGTTCGTGTCGCCAAGAAAGGGCGCATATCGGTTGCTCGACTCGGTCGCCGCTGACGACCGCTATACCGTGCGGTTTAGGTTGAAGGAGCCCTTCGGGTCGTTTCCGATCAACCTGGTGATCCCGGTCGTGCCGAAGGGCGCCGGCCCGGAGTTGCGGGATCATCCAGTTGGAACTGGCCCGTATCGCTTTGTCCGGTTCGCCGTTGACGATCACCTGGAGCTGCGCGCATTTCCCGAGTACTTCGGCGGCGCCCCCAAGAATCAGGGCGTCATCATCAAGGTGATCCCCGACGACATCATGCGGGGTCTGGAGCTGCGCAAAGGCTCGGTGGATCTCGTCGTCAACGATCTTGTGCCCGACATTGTGTCGCAGCTCGCTGGGGACAAGGGGCTTCGATCGCGTGAGTCGCCCGGGTGCGACTACGCCTATGTCGGCATCAACATGCGCGACCCGGCGCTGAAGGACCGACGGGTACGCCATGCGCTTGGCTACGCCATCGATCGCCAGGCCATCGTCGATCATCTCCGACGCGGCCTGGCCCGCCCCGCGGTCGGCATCCTGCCGCCCGCGTCGTGGGCATTCGAGTCGGACGTCTTTCAGTTCTCGCACGATCCGAAGCGTGCCACCGAGCTGCTCGATGAGGCTGGCTATCGAGATCCCGACGGCGCCGGCCCCGAGCCACGACTGCGACTGACGCTCAAAGTCTCGACCAACGAATTCTCCCGCCTGCAGGCCGCGGTGATCCAGGAAGACCTCAAGCACGTGGGGATTGAGCTCGACGTGCGCTCGTACGAATTCGCGACGCTCTATGCCGACGTCTTGAAGGGCAACTTCCAGCTGTTCGCGCTGCAGTACGTCGGCGTTTCAGACCCCGACATGCTGCGCCGCGCGTTCCACTCGAAGCAAATGCCGCCGGTCGGCTTCAATCGCGGGTACTACGAGAACGCCGCTGTCGATCGCCTGATCGATCAGGCGTCATCGGCGCCAGACGATGGGTTGAGGCGGAAGTTGTTTGGAGAGGCTCAACGGCTGATCGCGGAGGATGCGCCGTACATCAGCCTTTGGTACAAGACGAACGTCGCGGTTTATCGAGCCGAGCTGGAGGGCGTGGCGCTCTCCCCCATCGCTGAGTTCACATTTCTGAGGAACGTCGCGCGCCACTAGCGAATCAACCAAGTCGTGATTGATCCTTCTCGTGGCTAGTCTCTCTCGTGGCTAGTCCCTCTCGTGGTTAGTCTCTCTCGTGGTCAATCTCTCTCGTGGTTCATTTCTCTCGTGGTGAGTCTTCCTCGTGATGATTGGTTAATCTTCCTCGTGGTTGATCCTGTTCGTGGTCAGCTCTTGAGCCGCTCCAGTTCAGCCTTCGCTTCGGTCGCAAAGGGCGAGTCGGCGTGCTGCTCGACAATCTGCGTCAGGGTCTTGCGTGCGTCCTCGACCTTGCCCGCCAAACGGTAGCCGCGAGCCAGCTCCATCAGTACCGCGTCCGGAGGAAGCCCGGAATCCTTCTGGTCGGCGAGTTCCTTCAGCGTGGCGAGCGCCGGATCGTATTGGCCGGCTCGAATCTGCGCTTCGGCCTTCCCCAGCCGCGACATGCGGGCGATCATGCTCGATCCGCTGGTCATCACCTGGTCGTACTGCTTTATGGCTTCGTCGAATCGGCCGAGCGCGACCAGCGTGCTGGCCGCGTGATAGCGCGCAGTGATCCCCGCGTCGTTGGCCGGGTATGCGTCGGCCGCGGCGAGGAATTTCGGCAGCGCCGCTTCGAGCTTGGCCCTCTCGGTGGGATAGGTGCCGGGCAGTTGACCCCCAGGCGCATTGGGATCGGTCGTCGTGCCCGCGGGCGGCGCCGGCGGCATGACGCGGGCCTCTTCGATCACCATCGCTTCAGCCAGCAGCCTGCGCGCCTTGCTGTCGGTGTTCGATCGCCAGGCAGCGTACGCCCCGACCGCGCCGGCGACGACAACGATCGCCACAACGGCAGCAGTCATCGCTGTGCGATTCTCGCTGACCCATCCCTGGGCGTGCCCGATGGCCTGCGCCAGTTCGTTTTCCTTCAGCCGATGCCGTTCAGATGTCTTCATCGCGTGCTTTCTTTCTTCTGTCTTCTTTCTTCTGTCTTCTCTTCGGTCTTCCTCAAGGATCGCAAATGGTGCGCCTGACAGGACTCGAACCTGTGACCCCCGGTTTAGGAAACCAGTGCTCTATCCACCTGAGCTACAGGCGCCCCGCCTTCGCTTGCCCCATTTGCCGCCAGCTTCGGCGGGCAAGCCGCGCTTTCTTGCTTCTGTCTTCTTGCTTCTTGCTTCCTCATCCTCAGCCGACAGGGCGCTAGTACTGGAGGACTGAGTAGACGGGCTGACCTTGCAGTTTCTCCCGCCCGTTCAAGAAGTGTAACTCGATGAGGAACGCAACGCCGATCAGATGGCCGTCGAGCTTCTTGACGAGATCGACAGCGGCCTTGGCGGTCCCGCCCGTCGCCAGCACATCGTCCACAATCAGGATGCGCTGTCCCTTCCTGAACGCGTCGCTGTGAATCTCCAGGCTGTCGGTGCCGTATTCCAATTGATAGTCTTCGCGCACACAGTTGGCCGGCAGTTTCCCCGGCTTGCGAATCGGGACGAAGCCCGAGCCTAACGTGTTGGCGACCGCAGCGCCGAGGATGAAGCCGCGGCTCTCGATGCCGACGACGGCGTCGATGTCTTCGCCCATGTAGGGGGCCGCGACCGCGTCCACGCTGTCACGGAAGCCGCTGGAGTCGGCCAGCAGCGTCGTGATGTCGTAGAAGAGAATCCCTTTCTTCGGAAAGTCCGGGACATGGCGAATCTTCGCTTTGAGGTGATCCATCGGCTATTCGGCTCGAAATCCAACGTCACGGCCGGTCGGATTCGTGGATTCCACGATCACATGTTCGACGCGAGCCATCGAAGGCCCTTGTCGCAGCGAGCGCTCGAATCGTTCGAGCGCGTCGGCCTCTCCCTCGGCCTCCGCTTCAACCCGGCCGTCCGGCAGGTTCTTCACGTATCCGTGCAACCCTTCGCGGCGCGCCGCATCCGCGGCAAAGTACCGGTAGCCGACGCCTTGGACGCGTCCGCTCACCAGGAACCGCCGCGCCACGCGCATCCGGCCATTCTACCTGTCGGAAGGCAGAAGGCACACGGCAGAACAGTCCGACTACTTTGGATTCGCGTCCACTTCGGGAATCCTCTCGCGCTTGAGCGCGGCGTTCAGCCTCGGCAGCTCAGCCTTCAGCGTGTCCTGGAGCTTCTGCAGTTGGGCGTCGAGTTTCGCCGACAGCTCTCTGAAGACCGTGTAACTCTGATCGGTCGGTTTGTTATCGGCGCTTTCGACGACGCCCTGCAGCGCGGCGATCTTGTTGTTGAGCTTGATCGGGTAATTCAGCGGGTCCTGCCCGCTCCGGTTCTTCACCTGGTAGGTCTCTTCCTCCACAAGCGTCAGCGGCTTCATGAGGCCGTCAGCCAGGGCCTGAATCTCCACCTTCTTGCGAGCGGGAACCTTGTCAATCGCCTTGTTGACCTGATCGCGGATCGCGCGGATCTGAATCACGGCGCGGTTGGCAGCGGTGACCTTGTCGCGAATCTCCGTCGCCAACTTGAACTGCTGTTGGAGGTCGGCCGTGGTGATGTCCTTCAGGCGCGTATCGATGCCAAGAGCAAACTCTTGTGACTTCGTCAGGCCGTTCGCGGTGACACGGACCGTGTAGGTGGCCGGCGGAGAGATCGGGCCGCGTTGCGGCTGCGCCGCCCACATGATGAGGCCTGGAAACACCGTCGCACCCTCGTGGCGCAGGTCCCACGTGAATCGGTTCATGCCCTTCTTGATCCCAACCCTCGCCGGCGGAGGCCCGAAGCCACTATCGTCTCCGCCGGCTGCCGGAGTGGGGGTCGCGGTCTTCGCCTCACCCGTGAAAGAGCGCACGACCGCTCCGCTCGATTCCAGGAACTCGATCTTCACGGCGTCGCTGTCGGCGTTGAGGTAGTAGTCGATCGCGACGTTTCGCTCGAGCCCGCGGAGCGGATCAATGGGATCGAAGACGTGCAATGCCTCGGTCGTCATCGTGGGAGTGGCCTGACGCAGGACGCCGATGTTGTCCAGAATCCAGAAGCTGCGTCCGTGCGTGGCGATCACCAGATCTCGATCGGCGACCTGCACGCCCTGCACGGAGGCATCTGGCAGATTCAACTGAAGCGGCTGCCACAGTGCGCCATCGTCGAACGAGACGTACACGCCATGCTCGGTCCCGAGATACAAGAGACCCTTGCGCTTTGGATCCTCACGAATCTGTCTGGCGAAGTGGTTGTCCTTGATGCCCGACACGATGCGCGTCCAGCTCTTGCCGAAATCCACGGTCTTGTAGACGTACGGCTTCTGATCGTCCATCTGAAAACGATTCGCAGCGACGTAGGCGACGCCGTTGGTGTGAGGCGAGGCTTCGATCAGGCTGACTCGGGCGAACTCGGGCAGATCAGGTGGCGTCAGGTTCGACCAATTCGATCCACCGTCACGCGTGAGGTGAATCAGACCATCATCCGAGCCCACCCAGATGGTGTTCGCGTCCTGCGACGATGGCGCGATGGTGAAGAGGACACCGTAGGTCTCGACGCCCGTGTTGTCCTTGGTGATGGGGCCGCCCGACGCGCCCATCGTTTTGGGGTCGTGACGCGAGAGGTCGGGACTGATGCGCTGCCAGCTCTGGCCGCCGTTGATCGTCTTCCACAGATGCTGTGACGAGGCGAAGATCGTCTTCTTGTCCACCGGGGAGAACACGATCGGAAACGTCCATTGGAACCGCTCGGTGATTCCCTCGGACCCGTAGCCCATGGGGTTGTCGGGCCAGATGTTGATGTTGCGCTGCTGGCCTGTCCGGCGGTCGTAACGTGTGAGGTAGCCGCCATAGCTGCCGGCGTAATAGACGTCCGGGTCGAGAGGATCCGGCGCGATGTACCCGCTCTCACCGCCGCCGACGGCGTAGTAATACTCACCATCGCCCTGGCCGCTCGATCGGCTCGACATGCACGCGGTCGAATTGTCCTGTTGGGCACCACAGATCTGATATGGCACGTGCGTCGTCAGAAAGACGTGATAGAACTGCGCCGTCGGATAATCCAGATCGGTCCAGGTCTGTCCGCCGTTCACGCTTACCGTCCCGCCACCGTCGTTTCCCTCTACCATCCGATTGGAATCGGTGGGTGCGATCCACAAGTCGTGGTTGTCGCCGTGAGGCACGCGAACGCTGGTCAGCGTCTTGCCGGCATCCGTTGATTTATAGATGTTGACGTTCAAGATCCACACGGTGTCTTTCACCTTCGGATCGGCATACACGCGTGTGTAATAGAACGCTCGCTGGCGGATGTTCCGGTTGTCACTCATCAACTTCCATGTCGCGCCCGCATCGTCTGAGATGAACAAGCCGCCGCCCGGATCGTTTTCGATGAGCGCGTAGATGCGATTGCTATCCGCGCCCGATACGCTGATGCCGACCTTGCCCCATAGTCCACTTGGCAGCCCCGGATTGCGCGTGATTTCGGTCCACGACTCTCCGCCATCGTTGGACTTGTAGAGACCGCTCCCAGGCCCGCCGCTCGACATGGCCCACGGAAGTCGCTGAGACTCCCACAGCGATGTGAACACCACATTCGGGTTCTTGGGATCCATGACCAGCTCGACGGCGCCGGTTTTGTTGTCGCGGAAGAGCGTGCGCCGCCAGGTCTTTCCGCCGTCAGTCGTCTTGTAGACGCCCCGTTCGGTGCTGGGGCCGAAGCCGTGCCCCATCACCGCGGCCAGCACCGTATCGCAATTGGTCGGATGCACGCGGAGCTTGGCGATCACTTGCGAATCTTTGAGCCCAATGGCGGCCCACGTTCTTCCCGCGTCGGTGGTCTTGTAGGCGCCGTCACCCATGATGATGTCGCCTCG
>JBOGIV010000486.1:0-11171 GCA_050747925.1 Vicinamibacterales bacterium | reverse complement strand
GCCCTGTGCCCTTCTTGGGCGGCACACTGCCCTCACAGGGCGGTTTTTCGCACGGCGGCAGGAACTTGTCCGGAACCGTTGGGACCGGCGGCACCTCGTCGGGATTGAGCGCCTTCACCAGATGCGGCGTCACCAGGATTAGCAGTTCCGTCCGATCGCGGTTGGTCGCGCGGCTCTTGAACAGGTTGCCAATAATTGGCACAGCGCTCAGGATCGGGATGCCCTGCCTGGTCTCCTGCGACGCGTTGTTCATCAGGCCGGCAATCGCAAACGACTGTCCGTCGCGCAGCTCGATATCGGTTTCGGCGCGCCGCACGATCAAGGATGGAATACGAATGCCACCGATTGAAATGCCGTTGGCGAAGTCCAGCGAGCTCACTTCGGGCCGCACCTTCAGGCGGATCACGTCGCCGCCAATCGTCGGTCTGAAGTTCAAGCGAACGCCGAACTCTTTGTACGTGATGGCCACCTGGCCGGACAGACCCTGTGACACCGGAATCGGCAGCTCGCCACCAGCCAGGAAGCTGGCCTCCTGACCGTTGTAGGCGATGAGGTTCGGCTCGGCCAGACTCTGAAAGTTCCCGGTCGTCTGCAGAGCCCTGATGAGCAGGCCGACCTTCTCCTGGTTGCTGAACAAGAAGATGTTGACGAAATCGCTGAAGGTCAACTGACCCTCAGAAGACAAGAGGTTTCCATCCAAGTCGTATCGCGCACTCAAGCCGGTGAAGCTCGGCGCCGCGAATTGCTGCGTGGTGACGCGCCCGAGTACGTCCTTCACACCGACGCCGCCGGTGAAATAGGACGCGCCCAATTCCGTGAGCGCTCGGCGATTGACTTCGGCCACTCGTACCTGCAGGAGTACCTGTTGGCTGCCGATCCCGCCGGGAAGCTGCAGCATGTTGATGACGCGCGCTTTCGGCGAGATGGCCTCGGTGATTTCCGCGGCGCGAAGCATCACGTTCTGGTCGGAGGCGTGACCGGTCAGAATGATGGCCTCCGCGGTTTCATTGGCCTTGATGTCCTCGCCTGGGAAGAGCGTCTGCAGTTGTCGCTGCAAAGGCGACACACCAGGATCGACGACCACCTCGTACTGCGTGCGCTGATCCTGACCCCAGACGATCAGACTGACCGTTCCCGTCGCCTTGCCGTCGATCAGAATCTCTCGAGGGGAGACCACCGTCGCGTCGGCAATGTTCGGGTTCGTGATCGCGACGCGGGTGATGTCGAATTCGGTCGGCAAGACGAACGATCGCCAGGCAGCAAGCGTCACGCGGGCAACCGGACCCAGCGCAAACTGCGCCGGAGCGGCCGGCTGAGTCGCCTGTGCACGCACAGACACCGATCCGCATGCGAGCACACCGAGCAGAGCGAGTCGAATCCACCGCGAGCTGTATCTCACTTGATCACCTCTTCAGTACGCTTCGCGCCGCGGATCACCTCCACCAAATAGGTCTTCGGCCTTGGCGGTGGTGGCGGCGGCTCCGCGACTGGCACAGCCGCTCGCGGCCGCGCCGGTCGAGGCGCTCCCGCGGCGGCGGGTTCCCGCAGCGGCGGAGCACCGCTCGCCAGGCTCGCCGTGCGCGTCCCTGGTGACGTGGTCGGCTGTGTGTCCAGAGGGTTTCGCAATGTGAGCATCAGCTGTCCCTGAGTGGCCGCCAACCCGACGAGCTCGGCATCCTCAGGGCTCACCAGCAGCGTGACCACCGACGAAGGTACAGCCTTGCCTTCACGAGCCGCTTGTTGGTCGAACCTCGTGCCCGCTGCCAGGACCTGGACGTTGCTGACCACGACGCGGGCGAGGCTGCCCCCACTCTGCGCAAGAATGACCATCACATCGACACGGGTGCCGGGCACGACGAAACCGGCGACGCCAATCACCTCGTTGACTCGCACCGAGATCGCGCGCATGCCGGCAGGGATGGTTGGAGGAAGTCCAGCGCCGGCATCCTTGGTGGCCACATTGTTGCCGGTCAGCGGCTCGTTCATCGCGACCGATGACACCACCCCGCGGTCCACGACCTCGTCAATCGACTTGAATCCGCCCGGCACCGGGTTGGCTGCCGGCCAAGGCACCAGCTTGACGTTGGTCCTCGTGACGAGCGTCCCAAGTGGGAGCGGTTCGGCTGCGACGACCGCATAACTCTGAGCGATCTCCACCTCGCGGACCGGCCGATTCAGAATGGCCTGATAGACGAGGTACGTCGCCACGCTCGCCATGCCGATCGCGAGAACCACCACAATGATCGTGCGAGTGTTGCGATTCATAACGCTCCTGGCTTATCGGACGAAAACAGCCGCAACTGTCCCGCTGAGGATAGCAGCCCCGTACGAAAGTCGCGGACCCTTGGCATCGTCCAGCGTCATCCCTGGCGCTGGCTGGATGCCGGCCGCCCGCCAAAAGCCGATCAGGCCCCATACGTTTCGAAGGGCCTGCTTGAAGTATCGATGACGAATTGCCACGATCAACGCGAGAATGCCGCCCGCCAGGATCGAATAGAGCGCGCACATCAGCGCCTCCCTTGGTCCGAGCCACGCGCCGACAGCACCCAATAGTTTCACGTCGCCAGCTCCCATACCCCCGAGGAGAAATATCGGCAGAAAGAGTCCTACGCCTGTAGCCCAGCCCGCGGCGCTCTGGCCGAGCCCGCTCACTCCGCTCGTGTACACGAAGTACGCCAAGGCGGCCAAGGCGCCGCCTAAGGTCAAGGCGTTGGGGATTCGTCGTGTTCGAACGTCGATGGCCGCGCCGATTGCCGCGACGATGATGGCAAGCGGTGCAGCGGCATCCATACGAGGGGAATTTCGCAGCGAAGGAGCGACACCGTGAAACGGCCGGGGCACCGTCTCACGGCCGGAATCAGGCAGAGCGGTCTTTACGAGCCGCCGACCTGCGTGCTGATGTTGCTGAACTGCGTATTCAGAGCCGTGCCGATGCCCTGGATGGCTGCGATCACGGCCAGCGCGATGAACACGGCCAGAAACGCGTATTCGATCAAGTCCTGACCCTCTTCCTCGCGAACGAAGCGAATAAACAAGTTCTTCATGGCTCCTCTTCTACTTCCTTGGTTTGGACGGACTTGATCCACCCGACCATTATGTGCCCCACGATCCTGACGGCCCCCGAGCAGCTAGCCGTCCCTATCGGGCCGCTCGCTTAGTACTGCGTTTCATGATTCCGGTGGCATTCGGCCGCTGATGCATCCCGCCTGACTGCGTTGCTCCTCCTTCAAATACTCCAGGTATTCTCAGTCGTCGCGCCTTGCCAGCCGGGCGCCTCGGCGCCCTCGATGCGTCACCGTAATCATGAAACGCAGTACTTAGTCAGGGCCAGTCATTCTAAGGCTCATGTCGGCGTGAGAATGCCCGCCCAGTAGGGGTATCCCAGATGGCACTTTGGTGGAGTCCGCCGGGGCTCGGCGGATCGAGGAGGCCAAGCGCACCAGCTAAATGACTGACCCGCAATCAGTTCAAGGATCTGTCGGAGCAGGTTCCAGAACCATGCGATCACCCGTTCGGGTGTGGGTCGTCGCCAAGGTTCCAGCCGGAAGCTCGATCGCCGCCAAGGCCCCCCAGCCGAGCCCGATTCGCCAAGGGCGGATTTGCCGGGACCCACCCAGGACGGTTCCGCGGCGGTCGACGAACGCGACGTCGATCGTGAACTTCATGAAAAAGGTGTGGATGGCATTGCAGGGCGCAATGATTAGCGCGGCGCCGGCCTCGAGCCCTGTTCTTCCAAGCAACCCCTTTCGGCGCTGGGTGGACTGGAAGGCTGTTTCGAGCTGGGTCGCCACAATCTGACCTGACCGCTCATTTCGCAGAATGAAACGGACTGTTCCTGGTTTCAACAAGGGTCGGAGGAAGTGGGGTTTCACGTACGCTCTTGCGGCTCAGGCGCCAGTGCCGGCGCTCGTCCGAAGAGGCTCGGCTTCCCAAGCAGCAGCATCAGCCACAGCATGGCGAGCACCGACCACTGGACGTAGCTTGCGGCGGCAATCAGCGAAAGGCCTGGAAGGTACACGGCTGCGTAGAGTGCCGCCCAGAGCTGGCGTGAGTCAGCGCGCCGCTCGACGGCCATTGACACCACTTGCAGGTAGGCCGGCACCAGCACCACCAACTCATAGGTGTACACGTGTGGGCTCACAAGCACTGTGGCGAGCAGGAACACGGCATAACGCACAGCCAGAGATTCGCTCGACTTCCACGTGCGCACCGCAAATGTGACGGCCCACAGTGATGTCGTGATCTGCAGCGCCGCGGCTACTGAGGGCCACGGGACTGAGTTGGCGAAGAGCGCACGCAGCGAATGCATCTGCCACGGCTGCGACTCGAGTTGGTCGATGGCGGAGATACCGGTAAAAAGAGCGCGGACCCACTCGACGAGTGTTGGCCACCCAAAGTACGCGCCAGCGATCGCGAACTGAGCCAGCGCAGCCACTGACGCCCCGAAGAGGACTCTCCACTGACGGTTGAACACGAAGACGAAGGGAAACACCAAGACGAGCGTCGGTTTGTAGACCAGCATCCCGAGACACGCGCCGGCCAGCCAGGGTCGCTCACTTCGCAGGAACAAGTAGCCGAGCGTGAACCACAACAGCGCAAAAGCAGATGTCTGCCCTGCCGCGATCAAACTGTAGAAGGCCGGCAGGGCGGCCGCGGACATCGCAACGATTCCTCGGTACTGGCGGAGGTTTGGCAGCGATGACCAGACAAGCGCGCAGCACAGCACATACACACCAGTCGAGCCAATGAGCCAGATTGTCAGCGCCACAAGGTAAGGAGGCTTGGCGAGTGGCGCGAAGAACATGGCGACCTGCGGCGGGTGGATCGGCATGTATCGAACCTCGTATTCGGGAACGAGCCGGTCGGTTCTTACCCAATGTGCTTCGCCTTCATAGAGGTCCTTCGAGGCGCGATCCACTCCAATCTCGCCAATCATGTAAAAGTGCACGAAGTCGTGGCCCTTGATGTGCCCCAATCGGTCGAGACGGCCAGCGGCAGTCATGTGGAAGGCATACGTCGACCAGACGGCGAAGATCCATCCGATGACGGGCATGAGACCGAGGCCGATCTTTATTCGCCGATGCTCCTCTGGCGTGAGGGGCCGAGTCAGGCGGTTCCGCCAGTTGCTGGAGGCCGAGTCTAGGTGCTCGCTCATTTTCGGCTCGCGCCGGTTCCTGGTGTTAAGGCTGCCGTAAAATGGCCTCGGATTTCGTCCGCACGTGCCTCACCTCAACGCCTCGCTCGCTCGCGTTGCGCCACCAGCGCTGATAGTCACGCTTGCTCTTACCGGTCTGGGCAGCATGATTTGGCACCCCGCGGGATTGTTCAACCGGCACTCGGACTTGCTTGCCACTCATCTCAGTACTCAAACGATTCTTTACCAATCGTGGCAGAACGGGCACGGCTTTCCTCTTTGGCGATCAGACATTCTCAGCGGGCAGCCTGCGCTGACGAACCCACAAGCCCTTTATACGCACCCCATCCACATCCTCTTCGCGCTCGTCGCCCCAGAGCGTGTCGTTGGTCTGATCGTGTGGCTGCACGTCGTGATTGGCGCAGTGGGTACCTACTATGCCGGTGCGGCTCTGCAGCTGTCTGGCCCCGCCCGACTGATGGTGGCCGTCAGCGTGCTGTTTTCCTTCAAGACCATTCTTATGGTCTATGCAGGGAACTTGGGGGTCATCATCGGGATATCGACGCTGCCATTTCTCTTCGGCGCGACGGCAAGCGTCATCGAGCGACGTTCGTCACATTCGGCTCTCGCGCTCGGTGGCGCCGGAGCTTTGTCGCTGCACTCAGGTCACCTCCAGGTCACCTATTACGCTGCGCTGTTCATCGCCGCGTGGGGCATCTTCAGAATCAGCCAGCTCATCTTTCGCGGAGAGCGAGCGGGCGCGTGGAAACTCGGTCGCCTTCTCGCACTTGGTGGTCTGATCGCGATCGCGTTGTCGGCCTACCTGCTGTTGCCAATCGCGACCGATGTCGGACTCAGCACTCGGACCGCCGCGAGCTACGAGTTCTTCCTGGCCCGCACGCCGGCATTCGGGGTCCATCTGTTGACGATTTTCAATCCGGAGCTTTTTGGCGCACCACTCGATGGGAGCTTCGTTGAGGCATGGGAATACATCGCCTTCGTTGGCGGCGTAACTTCACTCTTTGCGTTCGCCGGCGCCGTACACGGTCGTCAGCGTCCGCTCGTCGGTGTGCTGCTGGCTGGCTTGGGCGCGAGCGTGTTGCTTTCCTTCCACACTCCCCTGTTGAGGTTCCTCTTCGAGGTCGTCCCGGGATACTCGATGTTCCGACTCCCCGCGCGCATGCTCTTTTTGAGCGCGTTTTTCGCCTGCTGTCTTGCCGGCATTGGCCTCGATCGCACCCTATCGACGATCGCGAACCCCGTCACACGGAGGAGAGTCGTCGTTCTTGCCATCGGCCTCGTCGCTCTGGAGGGGACATTCTGGGCGCGCCGATACCTGGTGACGCCAGAACCACTACTTCCTGTTACGCGCGCTGATTATCAAAACATACTCAGGGGCGTCAGTTCTCCCGCTCGAGTGGCGCCGCTGTCTTATTCGACGCCAGACTACGGATCCGCTGCCGCACTGGGATGGCAACTCACCACTGGCTACGACCCGTTCGGGATGCGTCACTACCAGACCTACATCGATCTGGCGCAATTCAACCGCGCGCTCGGACCGCGCCCGGGCGTCTGGACCGACCTCAACGAGGTCGGCCGTCCCGATATGCTTGCTGCGCTCAACGTTCTCTACGTGGTCTCTCCTAAGCCTCTGGAACTGCCAGCGAGCGAGTACACCCTGTTCGCATCCTTTGACTCGCAACCGCAGTTTCGCTTCTATCAAGGCCGAACGATGGGGCCAGTTTACGTCTACAAGAATCATCGATTCGTGCCGCGCGCCTTCTTCGTATCGAACGTGATCGCCGCGGCCGACGAGAGCGGCGTGGTCAAAGCCGTCCAACAGAGTGACCTTCGCGAGACTGCGGTCGTCGCGGCGCCAGCCGCTGGAGGGAAGTCGACACCAACAACCAGGGACCGTGTGGAGATCGTCGACTCTTCCGCGGGTTCGTTGGATGTCACGGCTCGCAATGATGAGCCGAGATTTCTCTTGGTGAGCGAAGTCTGGCACCCAGGCTGGTCGGCCAGAGTGGATGGACAAGCAGCGACGCTCTTTCGCACGGACGTGGCTTTACTTGGACTCTGGCTGCAGCCTGGCGATCACCGAGTAGAGCTCCGATTCTGGCCTCCAGGTTTGACTCCGGGATTGGTCGTCACCGGCCTCACGATTGTCGGCGTGATCAGCCTCCTCATGACACTCGCCATCCGGCGACCGTCAATTCGCGGACGCGCTCTGTGACGCGGTCAAGGGCAGCGCGCGCGCCCTCCAATGCCAGCACGATTCTTGGCGGAGTGGTGATCGCGAGCGCATTGCTGTGCGTCTACGCCATTCGACAGGCCGATCCAGATCTGTTCGGTTACCTCGCGTACGGCCGTC
Organism: Vicinamibacterales bacterium; assembly: GCA_050747925.1. Lineage (GTDB taxonomy): Bacteria > Acidobacteriota > Vicinamibacteria > Vicinamibacterales > UBA2999 > 12-FULL-67-14b. Next base: position 3,663 of record JBOGIV010000486.1, on the reverse strand, counting down.
TCTTTGTCGAACAGGGAGTCACGGCTCCCGATCCCTTTGCATACACCTCGACGGGCTCCCAGTGGGTGGCGTTCGAGTACCTCGCTCAAGTTTTACTGTGGATCGCGTACGACACGCTCGGGCCCCCGGGCCTCATCGCGTTGAAGTGTCTCTTGGGTGGGTTAGCCATCTATTTCTTGTCGGTCGCAGTCCGGACCACGACCGCTGATCCGATAGTGTGGGCACCCGTCTTCCTGCTTTGCACATCCACAGTGAGCCGTTACTTCCTCTTTCGGCCGCAATTGTTCACGTTCATGTTCTTCGCGCTTTATGTCGCCGTGCTCTTCCGATTCCTGGCGAAGGGCAAAGCCTCGCTGTGGCTGTTGCCAGTCACGATGTTGTTATGGGCGAACACGCATGGGGGTTTCCTTGCCGGCTTGGGTGCGATCGCACTGACGATCGCCCTGCGGGTCGCCGGAAACGTGGCGAGCACTGGCTTTCGGGTTGAGGCCGCCTTCAACGACACGAAGCGGTTGTGGCTGACGTTGGCTGGTTGCGCGTTGATCAGTTTGATCAACCCACACGGCATACGACTCTGGCAGTACGTCCTGACCGAAGTCGTGCACGACACCAACCGTCGTTATATCGCTGAGTGGCGCCCACCAGGGCCGGCAAGCGATCCGTGGTCGGCAGTGGCGCTGACGTTCATCACGGTTGTCCTTCTGATAGCAGGGTGGGCGGCTCAAGTGTGCCACCGACGAGTGTCGGGCCTTCCGCCGTGGCTCTGGATCTGCAGTTGTGTGCCGGCAATCGCCCTTGCACACATTTCAGTACGCCACGTGCCCCTCGCGGCTCTGTGGGCGGCACCGGTGATCACGCTGCTTGCGGCGGCGGCGTGGAGAACGCCTCGCGCACGCATATTCAACCTGTCGTGGATCGCCATTGGCGGATGCGCGCTAGTGCCGATCGTGGTGACGATGAACCACATCATCGCGAACCCTCGGCCCGCTATCGCGACCAACGGCGCCACCCTTGGGCCGACCCATCCGTGCACCGCCGTAACCTTCGTGCGCCAGAACGGGCTTCGCGGAAACCTCTACACTCCTCTCTGGTGGGGCGCCTTCATCACGTGGGAGTTGTACCCGGATCTTCGAGTATCGATGGATGGCCGGAACATCTCGCTTTTCTCGCCGGACGTGGTCGAGGAGAGCCTTCGGTTCTATTCAGATTCGGCCACTCGACGCGATCTCGATACGCCGCTCAAGTACGCCACGGACCTGCTGTTGGTACCGGCAGACCGCCCGGTTGTTGAGTTGGCCCGGCACGATGCGCGATGGAAAGAAATCTTCACGGACCGCCAGTCGTCGCTCTTCGTTCGCGCGGACTCCGCGCACGAGATGGCGCTTTCGTCGATTGGGTCAGGTCGCACGACGGCGCCTGCCGGTGACTGTGCACGCGTGCTGCGTTGAGCAACAAGCCGCAGTTACGTACCGGTCACACCCGGCAGCTGTGAACTCGCGTCATGGTCCCGGAAAGCACCGAAGTTCGGAACGGGCCGGCCGCTCGGAGCTCTGAGACGGCGCTCGAGTGAGCGACCGAGACCAAATCGTCGATGCCAGGCCGGCGAAGAGCGGACTCCATCCCGCGCTTTCCATCTGTCGAGCGACTGCGAGCGACGACGGGAGCCACAAGAAGTCTGGAGTCAACTGGCGAAGATAGGGAATCGCTGTCGCATCCCCTTCATAGAAACGACGATGAGCCTGAATCGTGGCGTCCGAGTAGACGGTCTCGCGACGTCCGTCCATTGACACTCTCAACGCCGGACCAAAGTGCCAGATGACGTACTCGCCCCAGTCGAACCACGTCAACATGCGGCCGGTCAGTCTGTTTTCTGAGATGAATCGAGCCCCCTGGGAGTCGGGCGCCCAGGCGCCGCCGATCGGAAGGCATGTCGAGTAGGGAGCGACAAAGCGGGCGACAGGTACCAGCATGCCGAGGACGCCGATGACTGTGACTGCGACCATGCCTCGCTGCTGGCGTGAAGCGGACGCGGCCTGGCCTCCTTTCCAGCTTGCCGCCAACTGCGGGGCCAGCAGGATGACGACCGCCAACACGAAGAATGCGTCCAGGCGTCCGACGAAAAACGCCAACACGGAGAGCACGCCAATCACACCGAGGTAGTCGAGCCGACTGGGAAGGCCACCTCGCCAAAGCGCTAGCCCGCCAGAGGCCACCGTCAGGCCCCACGGAATGCCGAGCGCGAGAGGGTACTGAGTGACCGGCGCCCACTCTTCGATGTCGGCGCGTGCGGGCCGTACGGTTTCTGCGAGGAATGTCCAGAGTCCACTGCCCCAAGGATTCAAGAGCGTGGCTGCGCCCGCCAGCAGTCCAATCGCCAGCGGCAGGACGCGAAGTTTCAGCGGAACGCGCTGGTCTGTCGTTCGCGCAATCGCCCAAAGGCCATAGACAGCGAGCCCTACGACCCAGCCTCCATGCAGGTTTGCCCACAGCGCAACGATCGGTGGAACGAAGTAGAGGCGCGTGCGCCGGCCGGCATCCGCAGCCTTGATGCAGAGGAGAACAAAAGTAAACAGCAGAACCGAGAACAGCTGAGGTCGAACGTTGTGCGTTCTCCAAAAGGTCCCCACAAAGGTCAAGCCGACGAGGAACCAGCAGAGATCCTGCGGCGCGACCTTACGGAGATGCGTCCATACACAAGCGAGAAGGGTGGCGATGATCGCAAGCTTGAACAGGATGAGTCCGGCCGATCCGCCGACGCGGTAAGCCGAGAAGAACGACACCTCGGCGAGCCATTCGTGGTTGACCCACGCGCGATCGGACGTGAACGAGTACACATCCGTCTGAAGGGGAGTCCCACTGGTGACGATGTCACGACCGAACGTGAGGTGGCCCCAGAGATCAGCGTCGGTTGGCGTGACAATGGCCGCCGTGGCGACCAGGAGGATCAGCGCGGCTCGAACGAGAACGGCCGGGCCCACTCACCCTCTCCCGCGCGTCACGCGCCGCCTGCAAGCTGCAGCTCTCGAAAATGCTCCAGCATCTCGAACCGTGTCTGATAACGAGCGGGACTCTCAGCAATCTGATCAATCCGCGACTCCGCGAGATTGCCCAGGTATTCGGAGGCGACCCGCAAGTAGTTCATCTTCTCGGGATCGAGACCCATGATGCGCGCGCAGGTGGCGTCGACGGCGACCACATCCTGGCCCATCGCGACGAAGCCGACGGGTCGAGGTGTGCCCATGATCGGACCGTCCCCTTCCATCGCGACGATCGCGTCAACGATCGTGAAGCGCGGCTGGATGGTCGCGTTGAGGTCGAGAATGGCTTGCTCGATGCCACGGAAGTGGAGCACGTTCTTCGGCCAGCCGTAGACGGCGCCAGGCACGACACCAAACAGGTTTTTCATGCCCGCGGTCATGCCTGCCCAATGGTGCGTCTTGAGCTTGGCCATCGACACGACGACGTCGGCCTGCAGGACATCAACTGGCAGGGCTAATTCCTCGAGCTTCGTGTAATGGCTGCGCAGCGGAACTCGCCGCACGTCCGCGTGATTGAGATCGACAAATCGAAGACGAAGATCCTTGAGATAGTCGAACAGGCCCGTTGCCACCAGCAGGTATTCGATGTCGCGTCGATGGCCCGGTCCTTCGGCCACCGTCACCT
>JBOGIV010000485.1:0-3523 GCA_050747925.1 Vicinamibacterales bacterium | reverse complement strand
CCAGATCTACGATCCGATCTAGCGAAGCCTCGCTGTGGACTGGCCTTCGGTCGCGTTGTCGAGTCGCATTGTTTCAAGGCAAGACCACGGACCCAACGTCACTTGCATCGCCGATCCTCACGCTGGCGATCACCGCTGGTCTGGCGGCACTGCCCCCAGCCTATCGAGCGATTCGAACCGACCCGGTCCAAACGTTGCGGAGTGAATGACGCGCCGATGTGAGAGGCGACGCCAAAGGGTCGCCTCCACAACCGAGCCACGGACATCACCGCCGAAACTCGACGAGCCTGGCGAGCGCGTGATCCATCACCGCGTCGATCTCTCGTCCCGGCAATCGGACGCCATTCACGAGGATTGCGAAGACCAGCGGCTCGCCACCGACCGTTGTGAGATATCCCGACAGGGCGCGCACTTGAGACATCGACCCGGTCTTGGCCCAGACGCGCGTTTGCAGAGGCGTGTTGACCATTCGCGTCTCGAGCGTGCCCTTGTCACCAGGAATCGCCAACGCGCGTCGAAACGGGTCGGCGTGCCTGGCATCCTTCGCGAGGTGAACGAGCAGCGCCGAAATCGTGTCGGCCGTGATCCAGTCATAGCGCGACAGACCGGAGCCATCGCGGGCGAGATACCCCTCGTTGGGCACGCCCCACGACAACAGCGTGTCGCGGAGCACCTGCAATCCGGCTTCGGCCGTCGCCCCTTCGATTCGTCGCGAGCCACCATCGCGCGACTCGCTCACCCCTCGACTTGCCTCGGGGTGACCCTGCGCCTGTCGTCCCTCGACGCTGCTCGGGACGACCCTGAGGTTCTCGAAGGGTCGAAGTGTCAGGGCAGGCGGCAGGCCCTGGAGGGCGAGCGAGCGGAGCAGCGTTTCGGCGTAAATGTTTCGGCTGAACTTCAGCGTCACGTCGATGATGTCCGACAGCGGCGGCGAGTGATCTTCGAGGAGCAGGGTCGTGTTGGCCATCGGCGGCGCCAGCCGCAGATCATCGATGTCGATGGCGCTGCCGCCAACGAAGATGCCGTGGCGCGCCAGCGCCTCCCGAAACGCGTTGACGTACTGCAGCGTGGGATTGGCGACCGCTGCCGACTCGGTCAGCGGTGACGCGTCGAGTGCAATCTGGCCTCGCACGTGAAGCACCGTGGATCCGGGAATGCGATCGACGATGACCCGCGTCTCGCTGCCGGCCGGTGCCGTCGTGACGCCGTGATCGATCGTCAAGCCGCTTCCGAGGGGCGACACGCTGATGATGGCGCGTGCGCCGGCCTCGATGCCCGGCCCAATCATCAATTCGGCCTGACTCTCGTTGTACTGAAGCGCGCCCACCCGCGCGCCGTACCCAAATGGAATGTCGTCCCACGACCATCCGAGGCCCCAGCCGGGCTCGTCAAACGCGTTGTCGTCGCCGACGAGTTGACCGCCGACGAGATGAAGGCCGCGAGCGGCGAGCTGCTTGGCCCATTCATCGAGCACACCCCACCGCTCGGGATGTCGCGGATTGATCGTGGGGTCGCCATCGGAGACCACCACGAGATCACCGTCGAGCACTCCATCGGCGATCGGGCCCGCGGCGTAGATGCGGTTGGTGTATCGGAACTCCCAGCCCAGACGCTCGGCGGCGACAGCAGCCGTGAGGAGCTTTTGATTGGAGGCCGGGACCTGCAGTCGTTGAGCGTTCTGACGGAAGAGAGAGTCGCCGCGAGCGATCGAGTCAACCGCCACCGACCAGTGCGCGTGGTCGATGATCGGATCGCTGAAGATCGCCACGAGATCGTGACGAAGTTGTTCGAGCGGAGGCATCGTGGCCGCCTGGAGCCGCGCGGCCTTCGATGCGCAGCCCGAGACGGCCGCGAGCGCCGCGATCGTCGCTATCGCAACGAACCGGCGCCCGACAATCACTGTTTCTTCTCTGGGGGGGTTGGGCCGGGTGGGCCGGGTGGGCCGGGTGGGCCGGGTGAGGCAGGTGGGGCGGGCGGGGGAGGTGGCGTCACCGCCGTGTCGATCGCCTTCAGCACTTCGCCCATCGCTGTGGTGGCAATCTTGCCGGCCCCGGGTTCCCCCTCGCGCGCCCCGAAGGCATCGGTGCCGACCTTCCCGACGCGGATGCGCTCGAACTTGCCGCCGTCGTAGCTGGTTTCGACCACCACCTCCGGCTTGTCGAGACCGGTCCTGGTCTTCGCGTCAACGAACGAATCGGCCTTGAGCCCGGACAGCTTGCCCAGCAAATCGTCCATCGCGGTCTGCGGGACGTCGTGCGTCGTTCCCCCCTGCGGTGTCACCCTCCACACGTCGGAATCGGTCGGCTTGGCCCCTTTCACCTTCTCGAAGTCGTAAATCTTCGGACCCGCTGGCGCAGCGCCGGCGATGCGGAGGCGATCAACTGAGTAGGATCGGAATTCGAAGAACTCCTTCTTGCGATATTCGCTGAAATTCTTCTTCAGGTCGTCGCGAAGCGTGGTATCGAGCGTGAACACGACGGGACGGGAGCCGTCTTTCGCATACATGTCGTCGTTCTCGGTCTTTCCAACCAGCAGCACGGTGCGCGCGCTGCCCGTGCCGATGGTCACGGCGAGGGTCGGCTTGTCGAGCCCGTACTTCGTCACGTCGGCCGCATTGTCCTCGACCAGTTTCGACATGTTCGAGCTGGAGAGGCGGCTCAGCAGTCCCTCGATCCCGCTGTAGTCGGTGCGGGCGGCCACCGGCTTCACGATCTTCCACTCGCTTCCCGCGCGTGACAGCTCGATCGTCTCGGTCCCGCGTGTCATCGTCAGCGAGTCCGCTTTGTCGCGATCGAACTTGAGGATCTTCTTGTCGCGGAGATCGAACGGCTTGCGATTGAAGTTGCTCTCCTGGAACGACGAGATGAGAAACACCTTCTTGTCGTCCGGCTTCATCGCGTACATGTCGCCTGCCGTCGGCGTCTTGTCGCCGATGGCGAGCTGACCGGTGACGGTTCCCGCCTTGAACGACACCTCCATTTGCGGCTTGGCGAGGCCGTACACCGCCAGGTCTTTCGGGTTGTCGTCGAGCGGGCGATTGAGCTCGAGATTCGCCAGCGCGCTCGTCAGGCCGCTCGCTTCGGTGGTGTCGGCGTCGGCGTCGACCGGTTCGATCATCTTCCAGGCGCCGTCCACCTTGCGAAGCAGGCTCGACTCACCGTTGAACGTGAGCCGCACCTCTTCGATTTTGTCAGCTTCGACGGTGAAGACCTTCGACTTCGGCGGGTTACCGTCGAAGCCGGCCGCCGGCCGCTTGTTGTCGACGAAGTAGATGTAGCCGCCGAGCCCCGCCAGAACCAGGACCAGAATCAGTGTAGAAGTGAGCCCGCGCATGCTACCAACCCGTTTGCGTCAGCTGTGTCATCTGAATCGTCTGTTGCCTCTATGCCATCTCGTTCGTCTGTGGCCGGCCGGGCCTAGGAGTCTGTCTGCGTAACGAGTAATCACAGGGAGGTCATGGAGATCAGGGAGTCAATCTTTGTCAGATCCAATTCTATCTCCCCGATCTCTCTGATCTCCCTGT
>JBOGIV010000484.1:0-4954 GCA_050747925.1 Vicinamibacterales bacterium | reverse complement strand
CGCAGGTTGGGACCAGTGAAATCGCCGCGGCCGATCGTGCCGAACGTGCCGGCAGGTTGCAAAAGGAAGGCGAGTGGGTTGAACCACTGACTCGGATTGCCAGTGACCGCGCTCTCAGCGTCATAGCCCGGCGCATAGCTTGGCCGATCCCGTCCGATGCCGGGGCCAAGCGAGGGCTGCCACTGCGAACGCGATCGGTTGTTCTGCACGAACACCGTCAGCGGATAGCCGCTCCTCGCGGTCGCGATCGCCGCCACGCGCCAGCCGGACAGCAACGCGCCCGACACGCCCTGTCGATTGCGTCCCCACGGGATGTCCCAACTGACGTTGGTCGCCCAGTTGTGTTCGGTATTGAAGTCCGACGGCCCGCGGTTGTAGTCGACCACATATTCGGGGAACGCCGATGTCGTGCCGTTGGTGGCATCCGAAAAAAACGTAGAGGCTTGCGTGGTGTCTTCGGAGTCGGACCACGTGTACGAGGATTGCAGGCTGAATCCGTTCGACCATCGACGGCGGACATCGACGATGAAGGACTTGTACCAACTGTCGCCATCAGAGCTCTTGAGCTCGATGGTGGACCACGCCGTGTTGGGTCGCGGCGCCCCAACCGGAATGAACACGGTGCCATCGGCGAGCCTGGTCGGCGCCGCCGTGTTCACGTCGTTGCTGCGCAGCAGATGCCGCCCGCGGGATCCCGCATAGCCCAGCGTCACCACAGTCTGCCGCCAGAATTCGTACTGCAGGTTCGCGTTCCAGATGTGCACGCGCGGATTGTCGAGCTCCCACTGCACCGGCCGAATCGAATTGGTCGAGTTGCGTTCGAAGGGCGGCGCCGGAAACGTCGGGTTGGGAAACACCACCCGAGGCGTCGAGGGCGGGTTGGTCACCGTGACAATCAGATTCTGCTGGTTGTTGGTGTTGAAGTACAACCCGTAGCCGCCTCGCACCGAGGTCCGGCCGTCACCGGTCGGCAGCCACACGGCGCCGGCCCTCGGCGAGAGATTCGTGTAGGTCGGATTCTGATAGAGCGGGCCGACGGTCGCTTGTGTATCGGTCAGGTTGATGAGCGCCGAGTCACGCCCGTACTTCTCCTTCGGCAACGTCGTGAACTCGTAACGAAGGCCGGCAGTGAGCGTGAGACGCGAGCTCGCTTGATATTCGTCTTGTGCGTAGAGTCCCACCAACGTGTAGCGCCAGTACCGATCGATCGCGCCCTCAGGTCGAAGGCCGACGAAGCTCGTCGCGGTATTCGTCAGGAAATTCCGCAGGTTGGCAAACGCGTAGATCCCGAGACTGAAGGTCGGATTCACCATGTTCAGCTGGTAGCGTTCGGCCAGCGCCCCGACTTTCACGAGGTGGTTTCCGCGTGTGAGCGTCGAATCGTACTGACCGCTGAACACGTTCTGCACGAGGCGCAGGTTGGCCGAGCTTTGCGGCCCGAAGCGCTGCAGCCCGCCCACGTCGATGTCGCCGACCAACGGCCGGCCGGGCACAAACGCCGCGAGCGCAGCGGACGTGTTGGCTTCGACGTTCTGGTCGATGCGGGTCCGGCTGACGCCCAGCCGATACGTGTTCAGCATGCGGCCGAGCGCCTGACGATACTCGCCCGTGAAGAACTGATTGCGGGAGAGGAACGCACGCGGAAACTGCGGATAATCCATCGGCAGCCGTTGGTTCGCGTTGTCGAACGTGTAGCGGGCGAACACCTGGTTGCCTGGAGTCAGGTTGGAGTCGACGCGACCCTGAAGGAAGTGCTGATCGATGTTCTGATCGAATTGGAACGAGTACAGCGCCGTGCCATCACCCAGCGTCTGGCCATTCGGGCGCGGGTATTCGTTCAAGTACGGCGCCACCGCAGGGTTGACGCCGACCGTCACGAGCTCGCCGGGTCGAGTGGCATCCGGCAATAGACCGAGTCGCGCGTTGTTATCGGGAACGGTCGAGGTGATCGTCCGTCCGAGATTCTCGACGAGCCCCTCGTATCCGAGAAAGAAGAAGAGCGTGTCCCGCTTGACCGGACCGCCTACGGCGCCCCCGAACTGATTGCGCGTGAACGGCGGCTTGCCCGGGACGTCGAAGTAGTTCTTGGCGTCCAGGGTGTCGTTGCGGTGGTATTCGAAGACGCTCCCGCGCGCGACGTTGCCGCCCGATTTCGTGATCACATTCACCTGGCCGCCGCTATTGCGTCCGAACTCCGCCGAGTAGGCATTGGTCTCGACGCGAAACTCCCGCACGGTCTCCATGCCGAGTGCGGTCGCGGCCGCGCTCCCGGCCGGGCCGTTGGTCATGTCGTTGAGAAGCGTGCCATCGAGCAGGTACACATTCGAACGCGGATCCTGCCCGTTCACGCTCATGCCGAGGCCGTGGGCGACGACCGATCCGCCGTCACGGTGGGGATAGGGCACGACGCCGGGTTGAAGAAACGCGAGGTCGGTGTAGTTGCGCCCGTTGAGCGGCAACTGCTCGATCGCGCGCTCCTCCACCAGATAGCTCAGCTCGCCGGTCCGGGCGTTCACCGTCGATGCCGAACCCATCACCGTCACGGCTTCATCCACGCCACCGACTTGCAGTGAGAGCTCGAGGACCACTGCGTCCCCAACCGCAATCTGAATGCCTTGCCGAACGATGGGACGAAAGCCGGCGAGCTCCCCACGCACCTCGTAAAGGCCAGCGGGCAGGCCGGCGAGGACGAAGCGGCCTGAGGCATCGGTAATGGCCGATCGTTCGATGCGACGCTCGGCTTGAAGCGCGGTGACGGTGACGCCTGGCAGAACCGCGCCGCTCGAGTCTTGCGCTCGCCCAACGAGGGTGCCGGAGGTCTGTGCGTAAGAGGTAAAGGGAACGGCAAGAAGGATCGTAAGAACCAGACACGCGACACGCACGATAGAGGACTCCTGCCCGTATACTACGCGCGGCGAGCGTAAGCCGTTGACCGTATGCTGAGTCCCGACCACCGAGGATCGAGTGCGAACTGCGAATAGCGAACCGCGATCCGCGAATAGCGAATGGCGACGCCTACTCCGGAGTTCACTCGAGTGGAGTGTTCCGCGAGAGACCTGCTCGCCAGACCGGTCAAACGCCCTTCGGCATGCCCAAGCGTTTGGGCGAACTCGCTCCGCTCAGACAGCGCCGCGTCTCGGCCTTCAGGGCGTTTGTCGACGTGCGAGCGGTCTGCCTCGAAGGTCTTCGCGGCCCACTCCACTCGAGTGATCTCCGGACTAGACGCATGACACCGACGACTCGACTAACCTCCACGCAGTGGTTGATTTGCGCAATCGCGGCTCTCGGGTTTGCGTTCGACATTTACGAGCTGCTGATGGCCCCGCTCATCGTGGGACCAGCGATCGCTGAGCTCGTCGCCAGGCCTGGCACGCCGGAGTACAACACGTGGGTCGGCCTCTTCTTCTGGATCCCGGCGATCTGCGGCGGCATCTTCGGACTGCTCGGCGGATATCTGACTGATCGATTCGGCCGCCAACGCGTGCTCGTCTGGAGCATTCTGATCTATGCGTTCTCGGCCTTCGCGGCGGGCTTCTCGACCAACATCACAACGCTTCTGATTCTCCGCTCGACCACGTTCATTGGCGTCTGTGTGGAGTTTGTCGCGGCGGTCGCGTGGCTCGCCGAGCTCTTCCCCGATCCAAAACGTCGCGAGGCGGTGATTGGCTACACGCAGGCCTTCTCATCGGTCGGCGGGATCATGGTGACGGGCGCCTACGCGCTCATCGTGACCTACGCGCAGTCGCTGCCGGAGATCAACGGCGGCCACGCGGCGTGGCGCTACACGTTGATGTCCGGCGTCATCCCCGCGCTGCCGCTCATCATCGTGCGGCCGTTCCTGCCAGAGTCGCCGACATGGCAACAGAAAAAAGCCGCTGGCACGCTTCGCCGCCCAAGCCTCGGCGCGCTCTTCACGCCCGAGCTGCGCCAGACGACGATCGTCACGACCATCATCTTCACCTGCGCCTATGGCGCCGCGTTCGGCGCTATCCAACAAATGCCCCGCATCGTCCCGGGTCTCGCCGAGGTTCGCGGGCTCGCCGCGCCGCAGCAGCAGCAAATGGTCAGTCTGGTCCAGGCATTTCAGGAGTTTGGCGGGCTGGCGGGACGCTTCCTCCTCGCCTTCCTGGCGATTCGCATCGTCTCGAGACAGAAACTGCTGCGCATCTTCCAAGTGCCGGGTCTCATCCTCATCCCATTCGTGTTTTTCTATGCGGCGAACACGAGTCTGGAGCTCACGAAGTGGGGCATGTTCCTCGCGGGTGTGTTCACGGTCGGCCAACTGAGCTTCTGGGGCAACTATCTGCCGCGCGTGTATCCGATTCACTTGCGAGGGACGGGTGAAGCGTTCGCCGCGAACATCGGCGGCCGCATGCTCGGCACCAGCTTCGCGTTTGTGACGACGCAGCTCGTCAACGTGGTGCCCGGCGCGTCACCGCAGATGAAGCTGGCCTATGCGTCCACGATCGTGGTGACCTTGGTCTATGCCGTCGGTCTCGCATTCAGTTTCCTGTTGCCTGAGCCGAAGAGTGAAGCGTTGCCGGACTAATGCAATTCGCAGCCACGACTCCAGAAGCGTGCCATCGGGGTCAGACCCCGGCTCTGACCTTGCGCAAGGCGACGCCAGTCCTCGGCGAAGGCTGTGGGATCGTCGTTCATCTCACAGACCGTGACGCGCATCAGTCCTTCTCGCGAGCCGTGAGGACCCAACTCAACGCGCGAACAGCTCGGCGACGGCCAACGAGAATCCCGGGAGAAGCGGTGTCGTCAGGACATCGCCTCGCAAGGCTTGGAATTCGCCGATTGGAGCGAGCTGGCCGTCTTTGGTGCGACGAAGGACGCTGAGAACGTCGCGCTCAGGATCGACCAGCCAGTACTCGCGCACGCCGGCGCGGTCGAACAGACGGCGCTTGATTTGTTCGTCGCGCCTCTTGGTGCTTGGCGAAAAAATTTC
>JBOGIV010000483.1:0-9236 GCA_050747925.1 Vicinamibacterales bacterium | reverse complement strand
CCGGACTATTTTGTTACCTATCTTCCCGGCCGTTCAGTCTGGATTTCCGGACCACTTTCCGCATTTCCGCTGCAGGCAGACCCGTCACGACGTTGTCGACGTAATCGCCATAGCCCCAACCGATCGCCTTTGCGCGCTCGCGCACAGAAGCGAGCCGGCTCGCCGCCTGCGCCTGTGCCGTGGGTGGCAGTCGCGGCCAGCATTTGACGACCGCGTCGATCTTGTTCTCAAGCGCCGCAAAGTATGCCTCATCCCCGTAACCGAGATCGGCTGCCTGCTCCGTACCAGCCTCGATGAACGTGAGCATCAGGTCCACCGTACCTGCGTCATCGCCAGTCGATCGTCGGTACTCCGTGATGGCCGCACTCGCGTCACGAAGAGATATTCGTCGACGACCGAGTGGATCTGGATAGATCGCATCCGCAACCAAGCGCCGGTATCTGTCCACGGAGCTCGGCGAGGGCAGGAGCCGGGCGTGAAGAAAACGCCGATTCGCTGCACTCGCGTCGTACAGGTCGTGAACTATTGCGACAAGACCCTTTCGATCGAACGTCTCGATCGTTTTCCGAACGTCGCTCCAACCTGGTTCAACCCGTGAAGTTGTTGACGTTCTTGCCAACAGACTCTGCCTCCAAGAAAGAGATTGTTATGGTTCAGCGGTCTAACGCTCGCGGCTCACCCGCGGCGGCCGCGCGAGGCTGATTCTACCCGGTACGATGAGGCAGAGGCCGCCGTCGGGTGCAGCCGCTTGTTAGGCGGCGATGCGGATGCTAGGCTGGCCGCATGACGATCAAGGCCCGCGTTCGCGCCGGCCGGTTGCTGGTTGACGAACCGACCGACTTGCCTGAAGGCACCGAAGTCGAGTTGTTGCCGCTCGACCCTGGTGATTGGCTGGACGACGCCGATCGCGAGGCTCTTCATGCTGCCTTAGCACAATCCGATCGCGACGTCGCGGCTGGACATTTGCTGGACGCCGCTGAAGTGGTCAAGAGGCTGCGCTCGCGTTGAATGAGCGCCGCGTTCGGTTTACTGCCACCGCAGACGAACACGTTGATCGCGAGCGAACCTGGTGGCGCGATCATCGTGACCATCAAGAGCTCTTCGCCACGGAACTCGAAAACGCTCTACAGATCCTTGCGTTGTTGCCCGGTGCCGGTACTCCTTACACGCAGAGCCCTACGCCTGACCTCCGGCGCATCTACTTACGAAAACTGGGCTGTCATCTGTACTACACGTTCGATGATCGCGAAGTGATTGTCCGTGCTATGTGGGGCGCTCGTCGCGAACGTGGCCCAGTATTCTAAATGAAACTTGCGCATCGAACTGTAGCCCGCCTAACGTCTCGCGATGAGCCGCGGCGCGCACGATCTCAGCGGCGCCGACGGCTCCATCGCGTTGTTAGCCCGCGCCAAGTTGCCGCATAGTTGTCGTCGGTTCACTCGTTCTTCAGATACATCGCGCCTATTTCGAACGCTTCTTCTGGCGTTCCATGCCACGTGCCGTTTCCGAACATACAGGGCTCGTACTTTTCATGGCTGTACGTGTAGAAAGCCATACTCCACGCCTCTTCGTCCCGAAAGAATCGGAGTCGGCACAGGTGTAGGGGAACGTCTGAATGTGGCTCCACATAGGCGTCGATGTAGCAGAGCGCACCGCGGAAACGGACATCGAGGCGCGTGAAGCGCCCCGTGCAATGCGCGTCGGCGTACGCTTTGATTCTCCGCTCCGTGCGGAGACGAACCGCCGGAGGGATCGTGACTCCGCCCGCTTGCGGATTGTAAGCCCAGGTAGCCATAGCGTCATCTTGCAACCGAACGCATCTGCGCTGGACGCCGCGTACGCGCCGGGCACGTGCAACCGCTCCTACACGGCGATTACGCGGACCCGTGCCCCGAGATCTTGCCCCGCCGGCCCGCCGATGCGGACCTCGGTAATCGGTGTAAGGTCACCCGAAACGCATCCTCACCGAAACTGTCCCACACCCGACTGCGCAATGAGAATTCAGCATCGTCCAGAGCCACGCGCTGCGCCTTCTTGAGGCTTCCGTACAGCTCCCGGCGTAGCGCAGCGCCTTCTGGGCTTGAACTTCGAACTCGCGCAATCCCGAAGCCGATGCCGTCCTTGAGGCCGCACACCTCTTCAAACCCGTCCTTGTTCTCCACCTCCAACGTGTCGAAGCCGCGCCGAAGCGCTTGGGTCGCCAGTCTCTCGAGGATTCTCATGCTCACAGAAGAATGCCTGTCCCTTGACGGGCTAACGCCGCGCTTCAGCCGCGGCGCGCAGGTTCCTGAGATCTTTCACACGATGACACGCGCGCCGTCTGCTGCAAGCGCTGGTTAGCCGGCCCGTGGCGGTATCGCATCGAGAGACTCGTGGGGGGCACTGGGTGTCAGCATGACCGTGATGGTGGCCATCGCGTCGCATGGCCCTGGAGGAGAACCCGCAGGGTCTGGACTTACTGCAGCGTTCTGGAGAGCGAGAACGAGTTCACACACGGCGTGACGCAGCTTGGACACGTCAACGTTGTGAACGCCGACCCATAACTCGATGTGGCCCAGACGATCAGGGACCGTGGTCGGTACCTCGACCACGCTCGAGGGATCGATACTCCTGAACTGACCCGGAATAAACGTCTCGATGGAGAGCGTGTTCTCCTTCGCGTTGATCGGACGAACCCATGTCAGAGCCCCGAGTACGGGCAGATCAGACTGCGTCCGTTCATGCAGATCATTCACGAGGTGCTGGAAAGAATTCCGCAGCGCCTCCACGCCAACTGTACGCATCAGGAACAGCCGCTTGCTAGGGGCTCGATTCTTGTAGCGAGGCATGCCGCTCACAAGGGCTCGCAGCCGATGCACGGCATCGACGATCGTCCAAGCATCCATCAGCGCAGTAGGACCAAGTTGCAGTGCTCTGTCCGAATCGAGCTTCAGGTTCGTGAGAGTGTCCTCGACGCGGTTGTAGGCCACATCGATGAACTGGACAGAAAGCCGGATCGCATCTAGAAAACTCGCCTGGAGCGGGTCGAGACCGTGCGGCAGCTTCCAAAGCGGCGAGTCCGGTCGAATCAAGTAGGAGCGTTGCTGAGCGTCCATGTTTGGATTTCGTTGGTCCGGCTAACGCCGGCGCTGAGCCGAGGCGCAAGCTTGTCGATAACGCAGAGGAATCGCTAGCCGTCGGCTCCAGCGCCTGGTTAGCTGGCCTTTGCGAGCGCGAGAAGTTTCCTTCTCACGCCCTGCGGAAAGTCCACGAAAGCGAACTGGTCTCGCGCGAAGAGATAGTCCTCTCCACTCTCGTCGATGATGCGAACGAGATCGTCCTTCGCAGCGCGCGTGTCCGACAGCACGCGATAGATCTTTCCGCGAATGAGAGAGGCCTCGTTCCCCTTGTTTTTGAGACAGACTGCGAATCGTTTGACCACTCGCTTCATGATTCGTCTAGATACCTCTTGATCTTGATGTCCCGACGACCGACGCCGTGGGCCTCATACCAATGTAGCTCGACGTCACGGAGCTTGCCATTGGATAGTCGCACGGTTGCAATGCCCTTGCGTTTGCGCCACCGGCCACGACCATAGATCTTTCGCAACACGCCCCTCGTCTTGACGCCTCGCCCGGCCGCGATCGTCTGGATCTCTGTGATCTCGCCAACGATCTCAAACGCTACCGACCGATTGTACGAGAGGCCGCTGTTTGACGATGCCAGCTAACGCCCGGCATCAGCCGCGGCGCGTCTCACCCGCTCGCGCCGCCGGCTGCATGCCGTGTTAGACCGTTCGTCGGTACTATCGATGGTCCTGTTCGCGTGTGATATCGGTGCCGGCGCGGCGATTGATTCTCGCGGAGAACTTCATGAACGGTTTGACCGGAATTGATCTCACGACGCCTTCGCGGACCCAGCACGCGACTGGATTCATGGTTCGCATGATACGCGCCGTTCGGCGCCCTTGCGCCAGCAGGATGGCCGTTTTCCCTCGCCGTTCGCGTTCGTACAACCTCAATGCCCTCGGGATGTCGACGTCGGCGCTGAGCACGTTGCCCAGTATTACGGCATCGACGATCGCCTGCGCGGCTCCTTGGCCGGTGTGCGGCAGCATCGGGTGCGCCGCGTCCCCGAGCAGGGTCACCACGCCATTGCCCCAGAACGGAATAGGATCGCGATCGACCAGCTCGTCGCAACGCAGGTCTTCGGTGGCGGACGTTACGCCGCAAAACGTCGCATCGAACCGCGGCGACATAATTGCCAGGATCTCTGCCGGATTCCGCATACCTGCTGGAATCAGATCTTGCGCCAGTGAGAGGAACCAGTAAATGCCTGTGTCGCTCGCTCGGACCAGCATGGATTCCACGCCGCGACCAAGATAGTAGACGCCGTCGCAATCGCCCAAATAGCGCAAGGCACGGTGCACTACGCCGCGCACAGCCACGATACCGCTCGATCGCGGTGGCGGTTCTCGGGGGTGGATCATGCGACGGATGACAGAGCCGACACCGTCGGCGCCGACAAGCAGGTCGCCAGAAGCGACAACGCCGTTCGCCAGCTGCAGCGTGACGGAGCCATCGATCATGGTGAATCCCGTGGCGTTGCTTTGGAGCGCGATCGCGTCCATGCCAACCGCCTCGAGCAGCGCCCCGTGGAGTGCCGGACGCAGCGCCAGGACCATCGGGCCGCCCAGTGCTCCGGGTGGGAGCTCGGCTCGCTTGAGCACAGTGCCGTCGAGCCGCCGCAGTTCTCCGCGCCTTGGCTCGAAGCTGCGTTCAAGCACGACGTCAGCAACACCGAGTTTCCGCAACGCCGTGATGGCGTTCGGCGCGAGGGCTACGCCGAAGCCGAGCTCACCCGGCGACGATGCCCGTTCGAATATCCGGATATTCCACCCTGCTTGCCGCAGGGCGAGGCCGGCGGAGAGGCCACCGATGCCGGCGCCGACGATCAGGGCGGTACGAGTCACAACGTCTGCCGAATCAATTCCTGAGGTCGTTTGTTGTGGAGATGGTGGCTTGCGTTGTTTGGGCGGTCTAACGGCCTAAGCTCAGCGACCCGGCCCGCGGGAAGTCTGGATTGCAACCGGAGCGCGGTGGCCGGGTTCGCTGCAGCGTATGGTTAGGCGGGGTGGTCATGATGCTCACCCGCCGGTGATTATCGGCGTGCGCTCGCGAATTGGCTGCTCCGCGTGCTCAAGCATCCACCAGGCGACATCCGCGCGTGAAATTCCGGCGGTCATCGGGAAGCTCTCCGCGGTCTTGACGCGTTGAGTGAGCGGGCCACTGGTGAGTCGCGTCGGGCGCGGGCAGCACCAATCAAGTCCCGAATCCGCGAACACGCGCTCCATTGCTCCGAGATCCCGATAGCCGATGCCGACGTTCGATTTCGCGACGAAAAACTTCATCAGGAGATTCATGTGTGCCGCGCTGTCCGCGACGCCCGCCGCGCTCACGGCGACGACGCGTGCGAGGCCGTGTTGCCGCATCGCGTTCGCGAGCATCGCCGCCGTGCGCGAGGAAAAATCCGACGGCGAGGCGAGCGCGCTCCACGGATTCGCCGGATTGGTTCGCTTGATGCCGAGCGCCGAAAGGACGGCTTCGTGACCGCGCACGTGCTCGTCGAAACAACCCGGCCGCAACACGTCATCGATCCGGATGTGCGCCCGCGAATCAATGCCATCAGCACGCCGCACGAGCGCCGTGACGAGATGGCCTTGATCGCAGGCAAGGCGCACCAAGTGTTTTCCGACGCCACCCGATGCGCCGAGCACCAATATTTTCATAACCGCATGCATGATGCCCGGATTAGCGTGCGCCATCGTGTCCTCGTGAGGCTCCGAACTCGCCCGCACCGTTGAAGATTCCGAGACCATTTGTTTTGGTGGCTCACGCCGAACGCGCTCGACTCGCCGCTTAACGTTCCAAAGCTCAGCGCGATGTTAGGCCGCATGTTGATTCGGTGTCCCCTTTTTCGCAGACAACCCCGACCAGAGCGCGCAGCCGAGCACCATCCAGCCAAGACCAATTGTCATGATCATGGTCGTTGCGAGTTTCTCCTGGACACGGATGCCCGTGGCCATTCGGACCATTGCTACGACAAGCATTAGTCCCAGAATCGCGCCGAAACCGAGCGGGACGGGCCGGCCCCAACGAGGCAGTACGTTTGCCTTGAAAACGGGAACCCCGAGGAGAATCAGGCCAATAGGGTGGACGAGGAAACCGAAGAGAATCATGAACCAGCCGGGATCGGCGGCAACCCAAAATTCGATCACGTTGCCGGCCAACATCATGACGAGGCTAAGCAGGGTGGTTAGGAAGCCGACGATAGCGAGCTTTCCGGCCCGCGAGGCGTGGGCGGCAGCGATCCCAGCCAGGCATCCTATGAAAGACAACAAGGCCGCATTGGCCACCGTTCGCCAGCCGGGTTCCGAGAGCCCGAGGACCGCTACGCTTCCGTCTTTTGTGAAACTGTTCAGAATCCACGACGTCCACCATATGGCCGCGCCCAGTATCGCGGCCAAGCCAGCCCATCGGATCAGTCGAGACGGGACGTGCGCCATAGCCTCACTGGCAATCTGCACGAACGTCTTGGGCATCGCAGTCCTCCTAGTGGCCTGATTCTCATCGAGGAGGCCGGCCCCCTCAAGGAGCCGGATCACCTTGTGGCGCAACAGCAGCTCGGCAACTCCCTGGTCTACGTACGGGACACGGAATCAGCATGCGGTCTAACGATCCGCGCTGAGCCGCAGCGCGAACTGACCGATGCGGGTTCGCGCTGTCGGCTCCAGCGCGTGGTTGGTTCGCGCTGTCGGCTCCAGCGGCTGGTTGGACTAAATCCGCCTGCGGCGGACAGATAAAGTCCGCGCGCACTCTTCTCGAGTCATCACGACAACGACTGACGGACGATCCCTCTCCAGGGAGGCTGGACCCTCCCTGGAAAAGGAGATCGTCATGACGCCACTTCGTCAACGGATGCTGGAGGATATGCAACTGCGGGGGCTCTCCGCAAGGACCCAAGAGTGCTACGTCGCCGCCGTCCGCCAACTTGCCGCGCACTATCACCGGAGCCCCGACCAGCTGACCGAGGAGGAGCTGCGCCAGTACTTCCTGTACCTCGCCAACGACAAGAAGGTCGCGCGCGCCACCGCGACGATCGCGTTGTGCGGGATCCGGTTCTTCTATGAGCAGACGCTGAAGCACCCGTGGACCACGTTGCGATTTGTCCGACCCGCCCGCGAGCAGAAGTTGCCGGTGGTGTTGAGCCGTGACGAAGTACGACACCTGCTTGGACTGGTGCGGATCCCCGTGTATCGCGAGTGCTTGACCACCATCTACGCCGGTGGGTTGCGCCTCCTCGAAGGCGCGCGCCTCCAGGTCCCCGACATCGACAGTGGGCGGATGCTGCTCCACATCCACGGCAAGGGCAAACGGGACCGGTATGTCCCGTTGCCCGGCCCGATCCTGCCGCGGCTGCGCGACTACTGGTGCACCCATCGCTCGCCAGAGTGGCTGTTTCCGGCGCCGACGCGTCGTGGCCTGCGCCACAGCCTCGCGCATCACGGCGGGCCCGTGACGCGCAGCAGTCTCCAGAGTGCCTTCCGGCGCGCGGTCCGGAAGAGTGGGATCACCAAACGGGCGTCGGTCCACACGCTGCGCCATTCCTATGCGACGCACTTACTCGAAGCCGGCGTGAGTCTAAGGATTATTCAGGACATTCTCGGCCACCGCAGCCTGCGCACGACGCAGATCTATACGCATCTCACGTGCGAAATCCGAGCCGCGCTGACCGACCCGCTCAATCAGCTGATGCACGGCCTCTGATCGTTCACCGGAGGTCTACGTGCTGGAGGTGGCGGACGTGCTCCGCCTCTACGGTGTGGCGTACCGCGCGCAATGCGGGGCTCGCCTGCGGCCCAGTCACGCTCGGGCCATGCGGGATCTCGAGCGGTGTCGTACGGCGTACTTCGGAGGCCATGTCGCCCAGTGTGATCACTGCGCGCAGCAGGCCTACGTCTATCATTCCTGTCGCAATCGGCATTGTCCGAAGTGTCATCGCGACCAGACCGAACGCTGGCTCGAGGCACAGCGTGCCCGCCTGTTGCCGTGCCCGTATTACCTGTTGACGTTGACGCTCCCCAGCGAATTACGAGCGCTGGCGCGCGCCCATCAGAAGCTCGTCTACGGGTTGTTGATGCGGTGCGCGGCGGCGGCGATCCACACGCTCGCCCGTGATCCGCGCCACCTCGGGGCGTCCATCGGCTGCCTCGCGGTGCTGCATACGTGGACGCGGGCGCTGCGCTATCACCCGCACGTGCATCTCTTGGTCACGGCGGGTGGGCTGTCGGCCGATGGGACGCAGTGGATCGCGCCGAAGCACCCCGCGTATCTGGTGCCGGTCCGCGCGCTGGCGGTGATCTTCCGCGCGAAGGTGTGCGCGGCGCTGACGCACGCGGGACTGCTCCCCGACGTTCCGGTGACGCTGTGGAAGAAACCGTGGGTGGTGCATGCGCAGCCGGCCGGCCGCGGCCACCAAGTCCTCGAGTACCTAAGTCGGTATGTGTTCCGCATCGCGATCAGCAACAGCTGTCTGGAGCGGATCGAGGACGGCCAGGTGACCTTCCGGTATCGGGATAATCGCAGTCACCAGCTGCGCCGCGTGACCCTTCCGGCCTTGGCGTTCCTCGCGCGCTTCCTGCAACACGTGCTGCCGCGAGGCTGTACGAAGGTGCGCTATTACGGGATCTGGAGTAGCGCCCGTCGGACCGACCTCGTTCAGGCCCGCGCGCTCTTGAGTGCCCCGGTGGCGAGCGGCACGGCCGCGTCGATGCCCGTCACCGCGGTCCTCGATCTCTCGGCCCGCCCACCGACGCCGTCCCCTTGTCCGCATTGCCACGTCGGGCACCTGATCGTCATCGACGTGCTTCGGCCACAGCGAAAGGTCCCGCCATGAGCATCGACGGGCCGGAGGTCGTCACGTGAGCCCTCGCCCATGCGCGTCTTTGAACGTGCGAGCCGTGGTGTCGTTCATGCCGCCGTCGATCACGTGGTGGGCCCGATGATCCACCCGCGTGGTGACCCACTCCGCCCGGCGCCTCGCTCAGGGACTGCCGTTCACGTCCTTCTGATGCTCATCGGCCCACAGTCGTCACACACTAAGGCTCGCTGAAATCCCCAATCGCAACGTCCGTGCCCGGATTTAGTCCAACCCAGGATTTTGTCGCGGCACAGCGCGACAAGAATCCTTAATTTGTT
>JBOGIV010000482.1:0-12849 GCA_050747925.1 Vicinamibacterales bacterium | reverse complement strand
CGCGTCGAAGTGCGCTTGCCGCGATCCGTCTACCGGCGGCTCGTTGCCATCGATTGGCTCGGCATCGAGGGCGGCGCCACCACCATCGTTCGCGACGAAGCTGGCGTCTCGAACCTCCCCGAAGGCCCGAAACTGGCCATTTCAGAAACAACGCGGCGGATCGACATCCGCTCCATGACGCTCGGCAGCTTCGACTTTCACTATCACGATCGCCTTCGCGATCTCGATTTGTCCGTTCCCGGAATCGAAGCCGATCTCGCAGACCGATCAGGCGCTGCCAGCGGCCGGTTTTCGATCCGCGGGCGGACGACGTTTCGCCGCCGCGTCCAGACCCTCACGTTGGCGCCGGCTGAGACGCAGATGACCTTCGACGGCAGCAACGTGTTCTTCGAAAACGTCCTGTTCCACTCGCTCGACCTCGACGCAATGGTGAAAGGCGAAGTGCGCCGTGTGCTCGACGCACCCAGTCTGAACCTGAGCGTCCATGGCGTCGCGCATCTCGACGAGGCCATGCGTTGGGTGACCTCGCCCGTTCCGGTGCGGGGCTCCGCGAATGTTCGCGGCACGTTGACCGGCCCGCCATCCCAGGTCGAGATCCTGTTGAACGTGTCCGGCAACGACCTTCTCATCGGGCGCGAGCGCGGCCTTCGCGTCGAAGGACCAGTGCGCGTCACACCTGATTTCGCGATGAGCGAGGGCCTGACGATCACGCTTTCGACTGGTGGAACGATTCGCGCCTCGTTCGACGTTCCGTTCACGACTACTCCCTCCCGCACGAGGGCGCAGTGGACCGGACTCGATGCGCAATCGGCATTTCGCATCGGCGACCTCGATCCGCCGCCGCTCGGCGCGGCCATGGATGGCGAGCTGACGTTCGAGGCCGGGCAAATCCGCAACTTGCAGGTCACGAATCGAGCGACGGCGCGCACCTTGCGGGGCGCTGCCGCCATTGGTGGAACCGCGAAGGCGTCTCTGGTTGGCGACGCGTGGATGGTCGAGCAGTCGCACGAGCTCGCTGGCGTGTCCATTGACGGCACGCTCTCAGGCGTCCTGAATCAATCGAAAGCTCTGAGGTCGACCGTTGCCGGCTCGCCCTATGTGCGAATCACTGACGTGGCGACCGCCGCGGAGACGTTGGCCGTACTCGGCATCTCGACGCCGGCGTTTGCGCGTCGCATCCACGGCGCGCTCGAGGCGCCAACCACTCTGTCGGGAACGTTCGAACGGCCAGTCGTCCACGCCGCCGTCACTGGCGCCTCTGTGGACATTCCTTCGTTGGGGCTCATTGGACTCGAGACAACGATCGATGCCGATGCCGAGCGCGCAACGCTGGCCGACATCCAGATTCAACACGGATCGGCGCAGGTCACCGGCAATGCCATCGCCGATCTCGATCGTCGCCTGTGGAGCGGATCCCTCCACATGGAAGCAAGCGACGCTGCCGATCTGCAATCAGCCGTTCCCGATGCGTGGCGCATTGCAGGACCGATTCAAGCCGACGCGACGCTGGGCGGATCGTTCGACGCGATTCAGCTGGATGCCAAGGTCACCGGCTCAGGTCTGACGCTGGCGGGGCAGCCCATCGATCGGCTTACCGCCGACGCCATCGTGACGCCGACCGCCATCGAGGTGAAGTCCCTCGACGTGAATGGCAACGGCGGACGCATCGCCGGACGCGTGAAGTACGACTGGGAAACTGACGCGTACGACGCCAGTCTTGACGGGACCAACCTGACGTACCGCGCCACGTTGCTCGCCCAGGACGACACTCTGGCCACTTTTTCCATGCGTTTCGAGGGCGCGGGAACGACCACCGATCTCGGCGGCGCCGGCAAGGGGAATTTCTCGATTACCGGAGGGACAGCCGGCACCCTCATCGGCGACGGCGACCTCACGTTCGATCTCTTTCACGATCACGTCCGTTATGCGACGCGGCTGCCATCGCTGAACGCGAATGTCACCGGAACGTTGGGGGCATTCGCTCCGTACGACTATCGCGCGGAAGCCACGCTCGATCGGGTGCCGCTGGCGCCGCTCGCCAGTCTCGTCAATGCGCGCGAAGGAGCGGTCGACGGCTTCCTGAGCATGACCGCGAAGGTTTCGGGCGCTATCAACAGCGAGAATGGCGAGGTCGTCTCCGCCAATCTGCAGGATCTCAGCGCGACGGTCGGCGGAATTCCGCTTTCGCTGACATCGCCGGCGCAGGTGTCGTGGCAGCGCCACAACCTGGCAGTCGATGGTCTCGAGCTGCGTGTCGGCAAAGGCAAGCTGACCGCCTCGGGGGCGTGGACGAACCGGCCTCCCGTGTCCGCCGGCCAGCCTCCGCCAGGGCTACGACGGCCCGCCGAAGCCTCGGCGAATGCGGAAGCATCTGCGCAGGCGGGGGCCCTGGCGAAAGCAGATCAGCAATTCGAGGGTACGTTCACCGGCACCGTCGAAGACGCCGCCAGCATCGCCCACGCCTTCAACCTTCCAACCAGACTCGACGGCACCGGGAATCTCAACGCGACGTTCAAGTGGACGGGCGATCCCGACCGCGCGAGCGGCACACTGACGCTTCGCGAGGGAAGTCTCGCCACGTTTCAGGGACCCGCTCCTGTCACCGGTCTCGAAATCGACGCCAAGCTCGAGGGCCAGTTGCTGACCGTCTCCAGGGCGGCGGGTCACGTTGCGACCGGCGGGCTCGAGGGCAACTTCTCCGCACACGCCACGGCGAAGCTGCCGGAGCTCACCCTTGACGCCATCGAGGGCGAGGCCACGCTCGACGAGGGGTCGTTCACGATGTCCGGCGTGCCGGTGACCCAACAGCGGCCGTCGCGCGTGACGTTCGCCAAGGGCGTGTTCACGGCAGCCGACCTCACGTGGATCGTCGCCGACAATCCCGTGGTCGTCTCGGGCACGACCACCATCAGGCCGGATGGCGAACCGGCGTTGGACTTGGCGATTAAAGGTGTGTCCGACCTCCGCGTGCTCTCCGCGTTTTTTCCAACGATCGGCTTCGACGGCGCGGGCGATATCGACGCCAAGGTCACCGGAACCTTGAACGCTCCGCTCGTGAACGGGCGCGTGATGCTGGACGGCGCTGAGCTCGCCCTTGCCGATCCTCGCCTCGTGGTCTCCGACGTCTCCGGGCCGGTCGTACTCAGCGGCGACACCATCACCATCGAGAGCCTTCACGGGTCGGCGAATGGCGGCGCGTTGCTGGTGGACGGTCGGCTCCAGCTGAAGGGATTCGAGCTGACCGGCGGCGCACTGCTCATCCAGGCGCAGGGCGTCGCGATGGAGTACCCGAACGGCTTGCGGAGCGAAGTGAACGCCTTGCTCACATTCCGCCCCGACTCCCGAGCGCCGACGTTGACCGGCGACGTCCGAGTGCTTCAAGGCTCGTACACCCAAGCCCTTTCCCTTGCCGGCCTGGCCACTCGCGGCGGCGCCACCGTCGCCAGCCTGGCGCTCGAGGCCGCGCCCTCGTACCTCGACTCGATTCGTCTGAATGTCAGCGTCTCCACAGACGAGGACATCGTCGTGGACAACAACTACGGGCGGTTCGAAGCCGGCGTGTCGGTTCGCCTGGTTGGCACAGTTGGCGAGCCTGGAATGGACGGCCGCATCAGCATGCGGGAAGGCGGAGAGTTGTTCATCGCCGGCCGGACCTTCCGAATCACGAGAGGGGACATCTCCTTTACCGACCTTCGGCGGATCGAGCCGCAGTTCGACATCACCGCTGAAAGCCACGTCAACGCCAAGGACGTCACGATGACGTTGACCGGGACGATCGACCGGCCCTCGCTGGAGCTGACGACGCCGGAGGGCGGCAGTTCCACGGGCGAGCTCGCCGCCGAGATCGTTGGCGGGGGAGTGGCGGCCGAGAGCGCGCTGACCCTGCTGTCCGCCGATCTCCTCGGTGTTACGGGTCGAGCGATTGGCCTCGACACATTACGGGTCGAGCGAGGCGAACAACTGGACACGGACTTTCGTGAAGACCCCTCACTGATCGCGGAGGAAACCGATCCCGCCGCGCGCTTGACCATCGCCAAACGGCTCAGCGATGAGGTCGAGGTGACGCTGTCGCAGAACTTGAGAGAGAGCGGCAAGACCACCGTCGTGATCAGTGTTTTTCCGGTCAGCAACTTCGAGATCCGGTCGCTGTCGCGCGACAACTCGACCCTCGCGTTTGGCGTTCGCCATCGTGTCACCATCGGTAGCGGGCGCACGACGCTAACAAGCCGTCCCCGGCCCCCAGTGATCTCGGCGGTGACCGTCGTCTCCGACGACCCCATCGTTCAGGCAGCCGCGTCACCGAAGCAGCTTCGGCTCAACGCAGGCGATCGGTTCGATTTCCTCGACCTGCAGCGCGACGTGGACCGCGTGCGCGAGGCGCTGCACGCGCGGGGGTACTACGAAGCGCGGGTTCGGACCCGACGCATCGAGGCCGAAGACCGGCAGAGTGTAGCGATCGAGCATCTGGTGGCCCGCGGGCCACGGACATCGGTCGACGTGCGCGGCGTCCAATTGTCGGCCGGCGAGCTGAAGGAGCTCGCGGAGGCGTGGGTTCGTGGCGTCGTCTTCGACCGCTTCCTCGTCGAGGATCTGGTGCAACACGTTCGACGCGACATGCTCACGCGCGGTGAGCTGAACAGCATCGTCATTGGCTCGGTCAGCCGCACCCAGGAAGGCAACAAGCACGTTCGGATCGATGTGACGCCCGGCATTCCGGTCTCAGGCCGGCAGATTCGCTTCTCTGGCAACGAGCACCTCAGCAGCAGCCAACTGGAGGGGGCGATCAAGGCAAACCGGATCACGTTCGAGCCCTGGTTCGATCCCAAGGTGCTCGAACGACCGTTGCGAGCGTTCTATAGCCAGCACGGTTACCTCCGGCTTGAGATCACCGCCGGTCCTCTTCAGATCGAGGGGACCGAGGGCATTCTTCCTGTGAAGATCGTTGAGGGTCCGCAGGCACAGATCACCAGCGCGGCGTGGACGGGGGTCCCGGCGGAACACGAACACATCGTGAAGGACGCGCTCGAGCTGGATTTGCCGCAAGCGTTTCTGACCGCCGGCGTGAACAGCGCCCGGCGACGCATCGAGCGCGCGTACCAGAGGCTCGGGTTCAACAACGTCGATGTTCAGGTCTCGCCCCAGATCGGACCCGAGGATGCTGTGGCACTCACGTTCGCCATCGAGGAGGGGCCTCAGCAGATCCTTCAGGAAGTGACGGTCACCGGCAACTCGCGAACGGCCGGCACCGTCATCACCGGGGCTCTTCGATTCGAGATTGGCAAGCCCGTCGATCGCGATGAATGGGCCCAGTCGCGTAAGCGTCTGTACGACACCAACGTCTTCCGTCAGGTGACCATCGAGGCGACGCCAACTGCAACGATGCCCGGCGGGCAACAGGCGATTCGCGCCGACGTCGCCGTGCAGGAATACCCAGCATGGACGGTCCGCTACGGTTTGCAGCTGCAGGGCGACCGCGAAGAAGACCTGCAGAGTTTCGTCCGCAAGCAGAACTTCGGCGTCGTCGCCGACATCAAGAACCCCAATCTCTTCGGCCGCGCCCTCACAATGGGTCTCTTCGGCCAGTACCAGTGGGATCAGCGGGACGCGACCCTGTTTCTCGCCACGTCGCGCCTGTTCGGCTGGCACGCCGCGCGGTCGAGCGTGTTTGGATCGCTGTCGCAGGTGCGTTTGCGCGACGATCGGCAGAACATCCTGGCGCTCAGCCATATCTCGCGAATCACGGCCGAGCAGCGGTGGAAGCGCCAGGGGTTCCAAGTTGTGTATGGATACCGTCTGGAACGGAATCGAACGTTCGATCCCGACCCGTCACCGCTCGATCCATCCCCGCTCGACTCGATCAACTACATCGGGAAGCTGAGCAGCGCCGCGCTCTGGGATCGTCGTGACGATCCGTTGAATTCGACGCAGGGGACGTTCTCGTCGGTCTCATTGGACATCGCCTCGGAGTGGCTCGCGTCGGATCTGCGCAACAGCAAACTCTTGATGCAGCAGTTCTACTTCCACCGGGTCGGCACACGGATCGTGTTGGCGTCGCGTGCGCAGCTCGGATTCGCTTTCGGTCGGGACGATCTGCTTCCGACCGACGCGTTCCGCGCGGGCGGCGCGACAACGGTGCGCGGCTACGCCGAAGACAGTCTCGGCCCTCGGGGTCTGCTCGGGCTTCCGAGCGGCGGCGAAGCGCTCGCGATCTTCAACGCCGAGGTGCGTGCACCCATCTACCGCTGGATTCGGGGAGTTGGGTTTGTCGATGCGGGCAACATCTTCGCAGGGACCGCGCCGGTGAAATGGGCCGAGTTGAAATTCGGCTATGGGTTTGGTCTCAGACTCGACACGCCGGTCGGCCTGATTCGCGTGGACTTTGGCATTCCAGCGTCAGCGCTGGAGGGCGCCGGTTCGTCCCGCCGGCCCAACAACCTCCGCAGCGGCCGGCTGTACGCCGGGCTGGGACACATCTTCTGAACTCTCTTACGCAGGAGAACTCTCTGACGCAGGAAAGTTCAAAGTTCAAGAGTTCACAGTTGATAGTTTCAGTTCAAAGTTTCAAGTTCAGCTATCACGTTCTGGAACGTGCGCTGAAACTGTGAACTGAACTTCGGAACCCTGAACTGAAACTGTGAACTGTCAACTCCTGAACTTTCAACTATCTGAGTTCACTCATCTCAGCGTCCTCATAATCTGCTGCACCGCCGAACGCTCTGGTGCGTCGGGGGCGAGCTTGAGGAACGCGTCGAAGTGCTGCGCCGCCTTGGGCAGCTGGCGCTGCCGCTGATAGGCCAAGCCGGCGTAGTAGTGCGCGTAGGCGAAGTCCGATTTGAGTTCCGCGGCGCGGCTCAAGGCGCTGCTGGCCGTAGCAAAGTCGCCCGACTTGCTGGCCGCGAGACCGAGTTGGTAGTGCGTGAATGGATTGTCGCCGGCGATTTCGGTCGCGCGGCGCGCCGCATCGACCGCGCGTCCAGCGTCGCCACTGACGAACGCCTGACCCGACTCGCCGATGAGCTTCCATGCGCCGTCCATCGCCGCGAGCTTTCCGAACTCGGCGCTGGCGCGATCGCCTTGCTCCATTCTCATCAAGGCCTGCGCCGCGAGGTAGACCGACGCCGGATCGCCGCCCTCGGCCGCCTGGACAGCTTCCTCATAGGAGCCCGACTGCAGAAGCTTTTGGACTTGGGGGCGCTGTTCGCCACCGGCTGCCGCGACGGACAGGGCGAGCACATTTGACACGGCAAACGCCGATGCCAACGCGACGATCGACCTGTTTCCTGGGCACCTTGCCGCCATTTTTGGCCTCCCGGGGTTTGGTGCTGCAACGGCTGTGCCGCCGGATATACTAAGACAGCTATCAGCTGTCAGCCGTCACTATCAGCAAAGACGCCGATACCTGAAAGCCGATAGCTGATAACCCCTCACGTACCCGTTGACCGGACACCGGTCGAGGCGACCAGCAGCATGTGAGCGGCCATGAGGGCCGCTCGGCGGTCACACATCCTCGATTCTCGGCGGACCGGTTCGAACGAGATTCAGGAATGTCGATGTCAGATCAAAAACTCAAGATCGCCGTGTTCGTCGACTTCGACAACGTCGAAATCGGCGTCAAGACCACGCTCGGATTGCCGTTCGATATTGGCGCGGTCCTCGAAGCCGTCAAAGAGCGCGGCGAGATCATCACCAAGGTCGCCTACGGCGACTGGAAACGCGCGGGCGACTACGGTCGCGTCATGGCGCAGCACGCGGTGCGACTGGTGCAGCGCGTGATGACACCGGGCGGCGACAAGAACGGCGCCGATATCAATCTCGCGCTCGACGCACTCGAGATGGCGTTCACCCACTCCCACATCAACGCCTTCGTCATCGTCGGCGGCGACAGCGACTTCATCACGCTGGTCGAGAAGCTCAAGCAGTACGACCGGAAAGTCTTCGTGGTCGGCGGCCGGTCGTTCACCAGCCAGGTGATGCAGAAGAACTGCACGGAGTTCATCGCTTACGAGAACGTCGTCCCGGATCGCCGCCCCAGCCAACCCCGCGCCGATCGTGGAGCGGAGCGCCAGCGGACCAGCGGGACGATGAGCATCGATCAGGCGGTGCCGCTGCTGCAGCGGGCACTCAAGGTCCTGACCGACAGGGAAGTCTCCCCGCAGTTGGGATTGCTCAAGAGCACGCTCCTCCAGTTGGATTCGTCTTTCTCCGAGCGAGACTACGGCGTTGGCAGCTTCCGCGATTTCGCCGAGAAGCTGGCTCAACACGGACTCGTGACGCTCAAACATCAGGGTCGCAGCACGCTGGTTGAATGGAACGATGGCGGATCAGCGACGCCGGCGGTCGAGGAACATCCGGAACCTCTACCCAGTCAAGAGGCCACCGAAGAACCGTCCGTCGCCGCCCAGCCTTCAACGAGTCCAGCGCGCTCCGGTCCAGACGCTGCGTCGCTTGGCGATGGCGTCGCCTTGGTCCGCCGAGCGCTGGCCGAGGCGCAGACGCCACCTCGCTGGCCGATGTATCCACGTCAGTTCAAGCAGTTCCTCCGCACCTTCCAGCCCGACTTCGACGAGCGGCGCTACGGATCGATCGCCGATCTGATGCGCGCGTGTCAGAAGGATGGCATCCTCCGGCTCGAACGTGACCGCCAGGGTGTGCTCCGTGTGTTCGCGAATTCCTCAACGTCGCGTGGCTCGCTGCCGCATGGGTGGGGATTGGTCGTTGGCCGGTCGCCCGAGGCTCAGACCGACGACACTGGCGAGGAATCAGTCGGCGCGATAGTGAACACAACGGCACACGACGATGTTGCCGTCGTCAACGACGAGCCGGCGGCCACTCCAGTCGCGGCAGAAGTGCCTGACACGCCGATCGATGCTCCGGCTTCGAGGCGCAAGCGCGCAGCTCGCTCCAGAAAGACAACGGGCGGTTCGACACAGAAGAGCGCGTCAACGCGCAAGCGGCGAGCGCCGGCTGAGCCTGCCTGATACGACCCACAGGCCAATCGGCAGTCCGAACGGTCGGTCGTTATTGGCCAGTAGTCGGCAGCCGGCCGGTCGTTGGCCGGTCACTCGAACCGTACACTCTAAGCGCGCGCGGTGATGGCAGAATGAGGCTCGCTCTGTCATGACCCTTGCCTCTTGGACCCGGCTCGGTCCGTACGAGATCGTCGCGTTGCTCGGGGCAGGCGGCATGGGCGAGGTCTATCGGGCACGCGATACACGACTCGATCGGGCGGTAGCGGTCAAGGTGCTTCCCGCCACCATTGCGCGTGATTCAGCCTTTCGACAGCGGCTGCAGACCGAAGCGCGCGCGATCTCAAAGCTGGCACACCCCAACATCTGTACGCTCCACGACATCGGCGAACAGGACGGCATGACGTTCCTGGTCATGGAGCTCATTGAGGGTGAAACGCTCGCCGATCGACTACGGAGGCACGAGGGCCGTGGACTCCCCATCGGGGAGGCGATCAGGCTCGGCGCGCAGATCGCCGACGCGCTGGCCGCGGCGCATCGTTACGGCGTCATCCACCGGGACCTCAAGCCGGGGAACGTGATGCTCACGCGAGCGGGCGCGCGGGCAGGCACCGCCGATGTGAAGCTGCTCGACTTCGGACTCGCAAAGATCGTGGCGCCGCAACCCGCGCTGCGAGAAACGTCCCAACTGCTGACCGAGCCGCCGAAGACCGCTGAAGGGTCCCTTCTCGGCACGTTTTACTACATGGCGCCTGAGCAGATTGAGGGCGCTCAGAGCGATGCCCGCTCCGACGTATTCGCGTTCGGCTGCGTCCTCTACGAGATGCTCACGGGAACGCGAGCCTTCGAAGGAAAGAGCCCTGCCTCGATCATGGCAGCGATTCTCGATCGTGAGCCGGCGCCTCTCGCAAGGGTGGATCCGCTGCCGGCTTTCGTCGAAAACCTTGTCGCTAAATGCCTGGCGAAGAATCCCGAGGACCGTTGGCAGAGCGCGGCCGATCTCGCCACCGCGCTTCGCTGGATCGCATCGGGGTCGGTCGCGACCCCAACGCCCGGCGACAGAACCGGCGCAGCACCCGCACCCAGCCGCGACGCGCGGTGGAAATCGATCGCGACCGGTGCTGGACTTACGGCCGTGGCCATCGCGATCGGCGCCGCGCTTGCGTCGCAGTACTTCAGCTCGAGTGCCATCCCCGCCGCCCAGACGCGGTTTGAAGTGTCGCCGCCACCCGACACGCGGTGGGCGCCCTCGCCTGTGGCTTCAACCGCGCAGCTGGCCCTCTCGCCGGACGGACGCCGATTGGCGTTGGTCGCTTCGCCGATGCGCGCTGCCCCGCGGATCTGGATCCGCGCTCTCGACTCCGTCCAGGCACAACCGCTCGACGGTACCGACGACGCGGCATTTCCCTTCTGGTCGCCGAACGGCCGGGTCATCGGGTTTTTTGCTGGTGGCAAGCTCAAGAAGATCGACACGAGCGGTGGCACGCCGCAAGTGTTAGCCGATGCCGCGCTTGGTCGAGGTGGGAGCTGGAACCGAGACGACGTGATCGTTTTTGCTCCAAGCCCGAACGCCGGAATCTGGCGCGTCGCTGCGGCTGGTGGTGCGCCACAGCCCGTCACGTCAATCTCTGCCAAGCAGTTTGGTGACACTCACGTGTTCCCGCATTTTCTGCCGGACGGCAAACGCTTTGTCTACTACCATCGCAGCGACCGGCCGGAAAACCAGGGTATCTACGTCCAACCCCTCGATTCGGGTGAGGCGACTCACGTCATCGGGAACAACGGCATGGGGGTGCCAGCGATCGGGCATCTGTTCCTCGTGCGTGATGGAACCCTCTTCGCGCAGGCAGTGGACGATGCGACGATGCAGACTCGTGGCGATCCCGTCCGAGTGGCCGATCGTATTGGATTCACGCTCGGCACCATCGGCTACTCGCCGGTATCTGCCGCCGGCGCCACGCTGGCGTACGGTCCCGCAATCCGGATGACGACGGCCCTGCAATGGCGCGATCGCGCTGGGGCGGTCGTGGGCCGCACGCTCGCTCGTGGCGAATATCGGTCGCCGCGGCTCTCGCCCGATGGACGTCGGGCGGCGCTCACCGTTATCGACGAGCAATCGATGAGCCCCGATATCTGGATTCTCGAGCTCGATCGCGGCACGTTCACCCGTGTGAGCCTCGATCCGGCGACTGACTGGTTCCCAGTGTGGGCCCACGACGGCGGGCGCATGTTCTTCGGCTCGGCGCGGTCCAGAGCGACCAACCTGTTCCAGAGGGCTCTCGGAGGAACGGCCAAAGAGGAAGCAATTGTCGAACCTGACACGGCGCGGTATCCCCTCGACGCCACAACAGATGACCGGCTCCTCTTTCAATACGGCGCAAGGACCGGTGGCTACGACTTGGGCGTGGTCAGCCTGAACGGCGAACGAAAGCCGGCGCCTCTGCTCGCGACACCGTTCAACGAAGTCCAGGCCCGTATTGCGCCCAACCGACGCTGGGTCGCTTACGCATCGGATGAATCGGGGCGCTTCGAGGTCTACGTCCGGGCGTTTCCTTCCGCCAGCGGACAATGGACCATTTCCCCCTCAGGCGGGATGCAGCCTGAATGGCGGCGCGATGGCCGCGAGCTGTTTTACGTCTCGAGAGATCGCAAGCTGA
Organism: Vicinamibacterales bacterium; assembly: GCA_050747925.1. GTDB lineage: Bacteria > Acidobacteriota > Vicinamibacteria > Vicinamibacterales > UBA2999 > 12-FULL-67-14b. Next base: position 1,226 of record JBOGIV010000482.1, on the reverse strand, counting down.
TGGCCGTCCCGGTGACGATCGATGGCGACACATTCTCGGCCGGCGTGCCACGGGCGCTGTTCGATGCCGATCTGCCTGAGCCCAGCCCGCCATATCCCACCGACTACGCCGTGAGCCTCGATGGTCAGCGCTTCCTGCTGAACGAAGTGGTCGATCAGACGAACCGCTCCTCGCTGACGGTCGTGCTGAACTGGGCAACAGGGCTCCGAAGGTAAAAGCGGCCCAGGCCGATAACCCCTTAAAAAGGGGCACGATGGTGAAGGCACTCGGTCCGTTTCTGGGAGCGACGCTCGTTCTCTGCGTCGCGGCGTGCGGCGGGTCTTCAACGGCCGTAAGCATCGACGGCGGCAACGCGAAGGTGACGATCGAGGGCAAGACGTTCGACGTGAAGAACGTCGAGCTCAGCTATGAGTTCGGCGACGACGGCTACTTCCGCATCGAAGGTGAGGCCGCCGCGAATCCCGATCAGGAGTGCGTGGAAGGTCTTTCGGGAGGCCTCGCGCTGTACGGCGAGATGCCAGTGGCTTTGACGTCGCTTGCCGACCTGGCTGGCGAAGAACTCGCCTTCGAGTTCTCCGGCGATGGTGACGATGCGAACCTGTGTTTCGCCGGGATGAACGGTCTGCTCGGCGTCGAGACGGGAACTGTGCGGTTCAGCGCCGTCGATGGAACGGAAGTAAGGTTCTCGTTCTCCGGCAGCTTCGTCGTCTACGACGGCAAGGGCGGGCAGTCGTCCTCGGAGGTCACCGCGTCGGGCGCCCGCGCCTTGCTTCAGGAAAGCCGATAGGCCCGACCGTTCCGGCAGCCGCCCAAGTCGCCTAGCCCGAACTCTTCATGAGGCCCCCAATAGTTCGCCCTTCGGGCTTCGACTCCGGCTCCCAGAACGGGCCTCCGCTCAGGGCTAGCCCTGAGCAAGGCGCGCCAGCGCCGCGTCGAAGCCGGCGTCCCTTAATCAGCCGGCGCATTGTTCACTCGTGGCACTGCACACGTGAATAATGCGGGCTAGAATTGTCCCGCGGCGCGCGCTGCGTGCCTGCGCTTGATGGCGTTGCCGCTGGGAACTCGACTCGGTCCCTGCGAAGTGAACGCCCAGGGCGCTGGCGGAATGGACATCTGAGTTGGGCCGTCAAGCAATATTTTTGGCAAGCGGCGATCCGCGGCGCCGCAAGGTATCGATGTAGGTCTGCTCGTCGTACGGGTTCCGTTTCTGCCAGCAGCGGAAGAGA
>JBOGIV010000481.1:0-2882 GCA_050747925.1 Vicinamibacterales bacterium | reverse complement strand
AATCCGCTGTTCGCTTCGGGCCAGTATGCGGTGGACAAAAACAACATCGCGCCGAGAACCGGCTTTGCCTGGCAACCAAACGGCAGCGGCAAGACGCTGATCCGCGGAGGGTATGGCCTTTTCTACGACAAGATCACCTTGCAGACCATCACGCCATTTGTCGCGCAGGGTGTCTACAGCTCGTCGTTCCTGGCGGCGTTTCCAACCGATCGAGCCGACCCGGGGCCGAGCACAGGGCTGCTGCCGACCGATCCGGCACTGATCGGCGGGCCGGTGGTCAACCGGGCGCTCGTCAACGCGCTCTACCCGCCGGGATCGATCGGGCGGAACACGGGAGTCGTGTTCGTGGACAATCCGGACCGCGTGGTGCCGAACGTGCATCAAGTGACAATGGGCTATCAGCGGCAGCTCGGCACGCAGATGGCGGTGACGCTCGACTACGTGCACAGTTGGAATCGCGACCAGCTCATCAACTTCGATCTGAATCCCGCCCGCAGAGTGAACACGACGCGCACGGGGGCGCTGGTCTACACCGATCTGAACGGCATCGCTCAGCGACTGGGCATCAGCGCATTTGGCAACCAGGTGTTGACGCGCGTCAACGACGGCATCTCCCAATTCGACGGCGTGAACATTCAGCTCGAGAAGCGATTCAGCCACAACTGGGCCGCCCGCGTTTCCTATGCAACCGGCTACGCGCGAGGTAACGCCGAAGCCAACCAGACCAACAACAACGATTACCAGGTGGGCGGCGACGCACGGCTCGACCGCAACTTCGGCCCGCTCGACAACGACCGGCAGCAGAACTTCGTGCTGAGCGGCCGTGTCGAGATTCCGCGCACCCACGGGCTCGTGTTGAGCGGCGTCTACCGCTGGATGACCGGCACGCCGATGACGCTCTACAACTCGAACGTGGACGCAGACCAGAACGGCCGGCTCTTCGATCCGATCCCGGCAGGCAAGTACTGCGGGGTGGGGCTCAACTCCTTCTGCACCGACAACAAGGGCGGAAGGAACGGGGCGAGGGGACCGTCCTATCAGCAGCTGGACATGCGCTTCGGCTACCGGCTGCGTCCGCACGGGACGACGGTGGACTTGAACTTCGAGCTGTTCAACATCATGAACACCGCGAACTTCAGCAATCCGACGAGCGACCAACGGTTGACGGACTTCTTGATCCTCACCGCGCTTCGCGGCGGCAACGGCCAGCCGCGAGCGGCGCAGTTCGGCGTACGGTTGGGCTTCTAAGCGCGAGGCGAGTTATCTCATCAAGAACACGATGACGCGCGGGGCCATCCGACTTCGCCGTTCGGCTACGTCGGGACAGGCAGAGACACCGAGACGCAGAGTCAATTAGCTTTCTCTGTGTCTCTGTGCCTCGGTGGCAGCGTCCGTTAGCGTCAAAACTATTTCGGAGTCTTCTTCGCGGTCGCCTCGGCCGCCACTCTCTCTTCCGCACGGTGGCCCTTGAGAATCCCCTCGAGACCGTAGTTCGCCTCGTGGCATGCGTACTCGTACATCGGTTCGAGCGACCGGCGCGCCGGAAGCTCCACCGTCCACGGGCGAGTAAACGCCGCCGGATCGTCAATCGTCACCTGGTACATGAGGATGTCGTCGGCTGTCCGCGTGAGGCGTTCCACGAGACGCATGTGCTCGCTGGATCCGCGATAGCTGAACTTGTCGGTGAAATTCGTCGTCTCGACCACCAACGTGTCGCCTTCCCACTTTCCGACGGAGTCACCCAACCACGTACGGACACGGCTCGGGAGATGCGGCCGGCCGTCCAGCGGGATGACGCGCGCGTCGTGGATCATCTCGGCGAGGATCACCACGTGGTCCGACGTCTGAAAGATCTGGTAGTTGTTGTTGTACGGCTGCGGAAGCATGGCCGTGGGAACGCCGCGGGTGATGCACCGCTCCCAGACGTTGCGGTCTTCCGGATTGTCGGCCGGGTGGAGCTTCCTGGCTGCCGCCGCTTCGTCCACACGCTTCTGAGCCTCTGGCGTCAACGCCGGTATCCGACCATCGGGCGGATCCACAACGAGCGAGGTGCGAAGTGTGGGCACGACCTTCGTTCCGCGGTCCCACCAGAATTCGTTGTAGGCGCGAGCGACGTCGGCCTCGGCGCCGCCGTCGCGGCGGTCGCGATTCGAGCTGACCATCGTCTGGCGTTCGAACTCCGCAGCCTCTGACGCCGTTAGGAACGCCTTACCGGAAGTCTCGGCGGGCCGCTCGAACGGCGTGATCGTCGCCGTCGACCAGATGGCTTGAAAGTCGGGGTGCCCCCACGACGTCCGCGGCACGGTCCATGCCTTCGCGTCTGCCGCGGCAGCGACAGCGGTGTTGGCCGTTCGCGTCTGAGCAAACGCGGCATCGGGCGCGGCGAGGGCGAAGCCAAGCCCAAATAGAACCATCAGCCCAAGGAGACGTTTGCACATTGGACCTCCTTCGCTTGGCGTGACCGACAGCGACAGCATACGCTGTTTGGTCGACTTTGACGGCAACGGACGTAGCCACCCCTCGACTTCGCTCGGGGCAGGCCGAGGCACAGAAGACACAGAGAATAGATGATCTCGGTGTCTCGGTGTCTCTGTGGCCACGTACGTCAATGGTGTTTTGATGCTTGCCATGTGCGGGTCACGACCTCGGCCCGGGCGGAAGATGCTCCACGAAGTATCGCGCAATCAGGCGATAGAGATGCGCCGAAGTGCCGGCGCCCTCGGAAAGCGCGTGCGTGCGATTCGGGTAGACCATCGTCTCGAAGGGCTTGCCGAGCTCGATCAGACGGTTCACGAGCCGCTCGGTGCCCTGGTAATGCACGTTGTCATCGCCCGAGCCATGCACGATCAACAGGCGGCCCTTCAATCCCTCGGCGAAGTTGA
>JBOGIV010000480.1:0-8382 GCA_050747925.1 Vicinamibacterales bacterium | reverse complement strand
GGGACGCCGGCTTCGACGCGGCGCTGGCGCGCCGTGCTCAGGGCTAGCCCTGAGCGAAGGCCTGTTCTGGGCGCCGGAGTCGAAGCCCGAAGGGCGAACTATTGGGGCCTCATGAATAGTTCGGGCTAGGGAGTGGATGAGCGCGACGGCCTGAGCCGTCGCCGATGAGCCAATGGCACAGATTGAGCTTCACAACGTCGATCTCGACTTCGTGGTCGGCGCCGGCCGACACGGATCGCTGAACCTGGCTTTGGGGCAGGCCTTTGGACTGCGGCGGACGATCGGGCGCACGGTCCGGGCGCTCCAGGACGTCTCGGTGTCGATCCAGTCGGGCGAGCGCGTGGGCCTCATCGGTCCCAACGGGGCGGGCAAGAGCACGTTGCTGAAGGTGACCGCGGGCATTTACCCCCCCAAGCGGGGACGCGTCAGAACCGAGGGGCACATCTGCCCGCTCTTCGAGTTCATCACTGGATTCGAAATGGAAGCGACCGGGTGGGAGAACATCCGGACCCGCGCGCTGCTCCTCGGCATGTCGCCGAAGGAGATCGATCGAAAGATCGACAGCATCGGCGCTTTCACCAACCTCGGCGAGTTCCTCGACATCCCCGTCCGACACTACTCGTCCGGCATGTTCGTGCGGTTGGCGTTTGCGACATCGACCGCGGTCGACCCGCAGATTCTGCTGCTCGACGAAGTGATGGCGGCAGGCGACGCCGCGTTCATCGCCAGCGCTCGCCAACGCATGAACGAGCTGATGGAGCGCGCGAGCATCGTCTTGTTCGCGACGCACAGCCTCGACGTGCTTCCGGGGTTCTGCGAGCGCACGATTCTGATCGATCACGGCCGTCTCGTCGCAGACGGTCCCACCGCAGACATCGTTCAGCTATACACATCCGATGCGAACCGTCCTGTTGCCCCGGAGAAGGGACGATGAGCGCGATCCACAGCCGCGGCAGGGACCCGCAAAGGTGAAACCGATTCATCTGTTCGTACCGGCGTTTCGCGTCGACGAATGTCTCGCGGAGATTCGTGAGTGTCTGGAGCGCGGGTGGACCGGGCTCGGGTACAAGACGGTCGAGTTCGAGCGGCAGTGGATCGCCCACACGCGACTGCCGCACGCACACTTCCTCAACTCTGCGACCGCCGGTTTGCATCTCGCCGTCCGTCTCCTGAAAGAGCGTCACGGCTGGGGGGATGGCGACGAGATCATCAGTTCACCGCTCACGTTCGTCTCGAGCAACCACGCCATCCTCTACGAGCGCCTTCGTCCGGTGTTCGCCGACGTGGATGAGTACCTTTGCCTCGATCCCGCCTCGATCACCGAGCGCATCACGCCGCGCACACGCGCCGTGATCTTTGTCGGCCTCGGCGGGAACACCGGCCGGCTCGATGAGGTCGTCGAGCTGTGCCGCGACCGTGGGCTCGCGCTGATTCTCGACGCCGCGCACATGACGGGCACGCGCCTGCGTGGGCGGCATGTGGGCGGTGAGGGTGAGGTGAGCGTGTTCAGCTTTCACGCCGTGAAGAACCTGCCGACGGCCGACGGGGGCATGATCTGTTTTCGCGAGGGCGCCGCCGACGCCGCCGTCCGCAAGTGGACGTGGCTCGGCATCGACAAGGACACCTACTCGCGGACTCAGAGTGACAGCGCCTACAAGTGGCACTACCAAGTCGAGCATGTGGGGTTCAAATACCACGGCAACTCGATCATGGCGGGCCTCGGGCTGGTGGCCCTTCGGTATCTCGAGCAGGACAACGCACATCGCCGTCAGCTGGCAAGCTGGTATGACGACGCGCTGGTTGACGTGCCGGGCGTGGAGCGCGTGCGCGTCGCGCCCGATTGCGAATCGGCGCGCCACCTTTATCAAGTGCTGGTCGATCGGCGAGACGACGTGATGGTCGCGCTGAACACCGCGGAGATCTACCCCGGTGTGCACTACCGGGACAACGGGCTGTATACGATGTATGCGGATCAACCGCCGTGCCCGCGGGCGCGCCGCGCCAGCGATCGCGTGATCTCGCTGCCCATGCACTTGGGCCTCGATTGGTTCGACGTCGAACGCGTGTGCGATACCCTGCGGCGCATCGTGAGCTGACGTCACGTCTCGATGGCCAAGCGACACGTTGCCCCCATCGTGAGCGGGCGCATCCGGCTGCGACTGCTTCAGGAAGCCGACCTCCCGATGACGATGGCCTGGCGGAATCAGGAGGGGATCCGACAGTGGTTCTTCACATCGCATCCGATTACTAAGGAAGAGCATCGCCGGTGGTTCAACCAATACTCGCAACGCGACGATGACTTCGTGTTCGTAATTGAGGAAACGGAGACGTTCCACAAGCCCGTCGGACAGGCCGCCATCTACAGGGTCGATTGGGCCGGAGGCAGCGCCGAGTTCGGCCGGATGATGATTGGCGAACCCGTCGCCAAACGACAGGGCCTGGCGCGCCTGGCGACCGACACCTTGACGAGCTACGCCCTTCACACCTGGCGGCTTCGCGAGGTGGACCTCAAGGTCCGTTCGACCAACGTCGCCGCGGTGGCGCTTTACCAACGCTGCGGGTTCCTCACAACCGACCAGCAGGGTGACGTCGTTCACATGCGCCGGACGGCCGAGGCAGGGGATCGCCGGTGACGCAGGGCGACTCGTCCCCGTATATCGCGGTCGCTTCAATGGCGCCAGACGACGCGACGACGGCGATCTTCTTTCGCAACCTGGCCGACCGCGCCCCGCTTCGTATCGTTTCGTCCTCTGTCGGCGCCCTGACTCACGCTCGGCACGCCGGTCGAGCGATCAGTGCCGTGGCCAGCACACTCGCTGGCGCCAGCGCGCTGATCCTCGTGCGCAGCCTGCTGGAGTTCGGCAACTTGTCGAGCTGCGCGCGCTGGTTGGGCATCCCGCGTTACTACTTTACCGACGACAACTTCATGATGCTGCGCGAGGAGGCCGTGGACGATTCGCACTGGTATGGGGCCTACTCGGTCGGTCGTGTTCGCCACGCCCTCGGCGATTTTTCCGGCGTCCTTCTCGCGACGCCGACGCTGTTGGACTACTTCGATCGGGAACGCCTTCACGATCGCACGCTGCACTACCCGCCGATCGCGGGACCGCTGCTGGACCGCGGCCCTCGCCGCGAGCCTGAAGTCCTCACCGTGGGATTCTTCGGCGGCCATCACCGTCGCGACGCGTTTCTGGAATACGTCTACCCGGCGCTGCGGCGCTGGGCGGAGCAGCGAGACGTCAGGCTGGTCGCCGCCGGCTTCGACGCGCGCCAGGTGCCCTCCACAGGACGGCTTCAGGTGGTCGCGCTCCCCTACAACGGACACTATAGCGACGCCCTCCACGAGCTTGGCTCCCACAGCATTGACGTCCTCGTACACCCTGGGCGCAGAACGGGTCACCACCACGCCTTCAAGAACACGCACGTGATCGTCAACGCCCACGCGCTCGGGGCGGTCCCGATCTTCAGCCGCATTCCGCCCTACGACGCCATCGGTGACGATCGTGTGGCGCTGCTCTGCGAGAACTCTGCGGAGGCCTGGTACGAGGCACTCGCGCGCGTGGCGTCGAATCCGGCGCTCCGTGAGGCCATCAGGTCACGTATGGCCGAGTACTGCGCCACGCACTTTGGTGGAGCGCGCAACCTCGAAGTGATGTCGATGCTGTTGAGGGATCATCCCCGGCCGACGGCCGCGACGCGCACGGCGCGCCTGCTGTCGGGAGCTGCCTTCAGGGGCCTCGGCTTGGGCCACCAACTGATGGCGCGCTCGTTCAAGCGGCTGGCATGAGAGGGCGAGACGCCAGCCGCTCTCCTCGCGTGTTGTTCGTCACCGGCGCGTATGCGCCGGAGATCAGCGCCGGCGGGTTGCAGTGCCAGGCGGTGGCACAGCGGCTCGCGCCTCGGATCGGCTGCCAAGTGCTGACGACGACGACCGACCCTTCGCTGCCGGCTCGCGCGATCGTTGATGGCGTCGCAGTGTCGCGCGTCGGGGTGGACTTGTCACGGTCAGGGGGCTCGACTCGCGCGATGCCGCGGATGTTGAAGGAGCTCGTGCGGCTTGTGGCGCAGGTCGATCTCGTGCACGTTCAGGGTTTCTCGCAAAAAAATGTCCTGGTCTCGCTTGTCGCCAAAGCATTCAGCCGGCCTGTCGTGATGAGCCTTCAGACCGCCAAGCACGACGAACCGGCCGCTGTCGCGACTCAAGGCCGGCTAGCGTGGTGGGCGTTCTCCTCCGCTGACTTGTACCTGAGCGTGAGTCCCGCGCTGGAGCAGGCGTACCTGGCCGCCGGCCTGGCCGCCGGCCGCATTCGCCAGGTACCCAATGGCGTTGACCTGGTTCGGTTCTCTCCGGCAACCGAGCAGGCTCGTGCGTCCCTGCGCCGACGGCTGAAGCTGCCGAACGATCGGCCGCTGGTGCTCTCGGTAGGCACACTTGCGCGCGACAAGCAGCCCCACCTTCTATTCGACGCGTGGCGCCAGCTGCAGGCCGACGCCTCACGCGCGTGTACGTTGGTGTACGTCGGTGCAACGAGTCCGCGCCAGTTCGAAGCCGACGCGAACCTGGCCGACCAGATTCGAGGTGAGGCCGATCGATCGGGCCTGGGGGATCGCGTTGTGTTCGTCGCGCCGACCCACGATGTCCACGACTACTATCGCGCGGCCGACATTTTCGTCCTGGCGTCGGCCCGCGAGGGGCTGCCCATCGCGCTGCTCGAAGCCATGGCGTGCGGCCTCCCGTCGGTCGCCTCGCGCCTGCCGGGCTCGACTGATGTGCTGATCACGCACGAGCTGAATGGCCTGCTCGTGTCATCCACCGACGCACCCGGATTTGCCACGGCGCTGGGCTTTCTGCTGGCTCACCCGGCCGCGGCCGCGCAGATGGGCGCCGCAGCTCGGCAGAGCGTCGAAGAACGCTTCGACATGGACCGCATCGCCGAGGCGTGGCTCGCGGCCTATCAGGACGTGTTGCAGGGAGAATAGCGACGGCCAGGCCCTCGCTCTCGGCCAGACTCTGATGAACCGCAAAGAACGGCGACCAGACATCCTCTGCATTTCGACGATCGACTGGGACTTCATCTGGCAGGGGCACCAGGAGATCATGTCGCGGCTCGCGGCCGACGGCCACCGAGTGCTCTTCATCGAGAACACGGGTGTGCGCCCGTTTCGTGTGAGCGATCTTCCACGCCTGCGCCAGCGCCTGCGTAACTGGTGGCGAGGCACCAAAGGCTATCGACTCCAGCAGCCCAACTTGTTCGTGCACTCTCCGCTGGTGCTGCCGCTGCCCTACTCGCGTATCGCCAATTGGGTGAACCGGCACGTCCTGCTCAGAAGCCTGACGCGATGGATGCGGGCGACGCGCTTCTCGCGGCCGATTGTGTGGACCTTTCTGCCCACGCCGCTCGCCCACGAGATCGTCGGCGGCGTCGATGCGGCGCTGACGATCTACTACTGCATCGACGACCTCGCGTCGAGCTCACCCGAAGCGCGGCGCATCGTCGCCAGCGAAGAGCGTTTGTTCCGAGACGCGGACCTGGTGTTCGTCACGTCGGAGAAGCTTCGGCAGCGCGCGGCCCGCTTCAGCAACTGCGTTCACCTGTTCCCGTTTGGCGTCAACCTCGAGTCGTTTCGCCGCGTGCGCGAGTCGAACGCCGAGCTGCCAGCCGACCTGGCCGCCCTGCCGCGCCCAGTGGCGGGCTATGTCGGCGGGCTCCACCAATGGGTGGACCAGGAGCTCCTCGTGTCGGTGGCCGAGCGGATGCCCGACGTGACGTTTGCGCTCGTCGGACCACCGCAAGTCGACGTCGCGAAGCTCGAGCGGGTTCCGAACGTGCGGCTCTTCGGTCAGCGGCCACATGGCGACGTGCCGCGCTACGTCAAGGGATTCGACGTCGGCCTGGTGCCGTATCGCCTGGCGGAATACACGGCCAACGTGTATCCCACCAAGCTCAATGAATACCTCGCCATGGGCATCCCGGTCGTCGCGACCGACCTGCCCGAGATTCGGCGGTTCAACGCCGAGCACGGCAACCTGGTACGAATCGCCGCTGACGCCGATGCCTATGCCGCGGCAATTCGACAGTCGCTCAACGGTGCAGCGTCGACCGAGGTGGTGAGACGCATCGAGGTCGCGGAGTCGAATGGCTGGGAGCGGCGGCTCCAGGCGATGTGGACGCTCATCGATGAGGCGCAATCGAACCGAGACGCGCAGTCGACGGGTTGGGAGGATCGACTACGCCGGCTCTACAACGCCGCGAGACGACGCACGGCGCAAGGCCTCGTCGCAGTGCTGATCGCGTACCTCTTGCTGTTTCAGACACCGCTTCTCTGGTGGGTCGCGGCGCCACTTCACGTTGCGGACACTGCCGCACCAGCAGATGCCATCGTCGTGTTTGCCGGAGGCGTGGGAGAGTCTGGTAAGGCGGGCGGCGGCTACCTGGAGCGGGTCACGCAGGCCATCGACCTCTATCGCGCGGGCCTCGCGCCGCGACTCGTGTTCTCGTCGGGCTTTGTCTTTGCGCTTCGAGAGGCTGAAGTTATGAAGGATATCGCTGTTGCCAACGGCATTCCACCTGACGCCATCGTCCTCGAAGAGCAAGCGGCGAGCACCTATGAGAATGTGGCGTTCACTCGCCGCATTCTGAGCGATCACGATTGGCGGCGGATTCTGCTCGTCAGTTCCCCTTACCATATGCGCCGTGCGGTCTGGACATGGCGCAAGCTGGCGCCCGAGATCGCTGTCACGGCCAGCCCCGCGCCCCAAAGCCAGTTCTACTGGCACGAGTGGGGCGCCTCACTCGAACAGATCCGCGGCATCCTCCATGAGTACGCCGCCCTTGCTTACTACTGGTGGCGCGGCTGGATCTGACCCCTGCGATCGCGGCGTGCCACCGGCACGTACGCTGGCCCCTCGGCCTCGCACTGCTTTCGCTCGTGGCCATGCACGTCGCCGGTGGCTTCGATACGGTGCGCGACTTTTTCGAGGGAGGAAACTCGATGGTCGTGGAGCGGGGCGGGTGGGCACGGCCCGAATGGCTGACGGGACTGCCGTATACGCTGACGCCATACGCGCCCGGCTATTTCACCGCCGTCGCTCTCCTCAATTCCGCAGTCGCGGCGGTGACCAACGTCGAGGCGTGGCCGACCCCTGTCGTGAGTGGGCGGCTCCTGAGCGTGGCCGCTGGCCTGGTCACATCAGCAATGGCCGCCGTCGCCGTCGCCCGTCGTATCGGGGCCGTGGAGCCCGGCTTGGTGGCGGCCGCCGTTTTTCTCAGCTACTCCGGCGTTTCCTTTTGGATCAATTTGTTTCGCGTCGACGCGTTGGCCACGGCCTTTGCGATCGCGACCTACGCCGCGGCCTCCGGATCGGCGGGGCTCGTTGTCTCAGGACTGCTCGTCGTCGCTGGCTCGCTGGTCAAGCAAACGACGATTCTTGCGGCGGCGCCGGTCGCTCTGCACCTGGCGTTCACCGGGCGGCTCGGCAGCGCCGCGCGGTATCTGGCCGGCGTCGGGCTGGCCGCTGCGGCAATCTGGGCCGTCGTGTTCGTGGCGTCGGGCGGCTACTATTTCGACATCTCGATCGTCGGTAACCGCCGCGATTACTCCGTGACTCAGGCGATCGCGATGACAGCCGACTTCACGCGCAAGCGCTGGACTCTGCTCGCCGGAGTCGCGCTCGTGTGCGCATGGCTCATACAGTCCAGCCCACTGCGCCGCTGCCAGTATGTCGTTGCTTTACTGGTCGCGTCGGTGATCGCCGCGGCGTTTAGCGGGATCGAAGGCGCCTCGACGAATTTCTTCCTGGAGCCCTCCGCGCTTGCGGCGATCGTCATAGGAATGTACGGCGTCGGCCCGCTCTGGCGAGCCAGCCCACAGAGGACCGCGCTCGTGTTGTGGGCCACCAGCGCCGTGCTGATCGTGTGGGCGGGTTCGGTGGCCGCAAGTTCCATTCGTCACGATCATCCGCCACTGGATTTGTCGGCGTTTCGAGCCGAATTGCCGCACACGTCGGTCTTCGTCGATTGGCGCTTCCTGGCGGCCGCGCGTCAAGCCGGACTTCGTCCGATGCTGAACGATCCGTTCTTCCTGACGATCGTCGTGCGCAATGGCGCCTTCAACCTCGACCCCATGCTGGAGGATCTGCGGAGCGGCCGTATCGCAGGCCTCGTCCTCTTCACCCCTCTATTTGAGCAGGACGAGGTTCCAGGATGGCCGCCGGAGCTCGTCACCGCTTTTCGATCGCATTTCGAACCGGTGGGCGAGCTCGACGGCGCCTATCTCTATCGGTTCCGTCAGCCGTGACGCGATTCGTGCCCAGGATGATGGCCGTGTTCGGCGCCGGCGTCGTTGCTGTCGCTGTCGCGATGACGTTCATTGAAGTGGGAG
>JBOGIV010000479.1:0-8683 GCA_050747925.1 Vicinamibacterales bacterium | reverse complement strand
CAACACCCCGGCGCAAGCGATTCTGCACAAAGATGGTTCGGCCGAGCGACCAGCGACCCCAGGCGGCCAGGATGGCGCCTTTCTCTACGCCGGTGTGAACGATCAGTACTTCGCGAGCCTGCTGCTGAACGACCGGGGCGCACCGGCGCCCTTTCACTTCGAGCATAGTCCCACGCTCGTTCCGTATGGCAGCGACCCGAGCATGGTCGCGCACTATGAGCGCTACAGCATTCGCTTCGGCTCGCCGCTAGAAGCGATGCGGTTTTTCTTTGGTCCGAAGGCCTTCGACGAGCTTCGCGCGATCGATCCCGAGCTCGTGCGGGTGATCAACTTTGGCATCTTTTCGTGGCTGGCCGTTCCGCTGCTGGGCGCACTGAAATGGGTGCACGGCTTCGTCGGAAACTGGGGCTGGTCGATCGTCGTGCTGACCATCCTGATCAACCTGGCGATGTTTCCGCTGCGCCACAAGAGTGCCGTCTCGATGCGAAAGATGCAGGAGCTTCAGCCGCAGATGAAGGCAATTCAGGATCGTTATGCGAAATACAAGGTGACCGATCCGGAGCGCCAGAAAATGAACACCGAAGTGATGGCGTTGTACAAAAGCAAGGGCGTGAATCCGGCCAGCGGCTGTGTGCCGATGCTCCTGATGCTGCCCTTCCTTTTCGCCTTCTACTCGATGCTCTCGCAGGCGATCGAAATTCGGGGCGCGGATTTTCTGGGTTGGATCACCGACCTCTCGCAGTACGATCCCCTCTTCATCACGCCCGTGCTGATGGGCCTGACCATGTTCTGGCAGCAAAAGATGACGCCAACCACCATGGACCCGGCGCAGCAGAAGATCATGATGTTCATGCCGGTGATGTTTCTCTTCATGTTCCTCTGGGCGCCGAGCGGCCTTGTGATTTACTGGTTTGTCAGCAATCTCTGGACGATTGGTCAGCAGTACTTGACCAACTACCTCCTCGGACCGCCGCCGGCACTGAAACCCGCAAAATAGAATTCTTATGGCCACTGAAGAAATCACCTCCTTCGTGCAGAGCGTCGTCGATGCGATGGGCCTTGACCTCGAAGCCACCTCTGAGGAGATGCCCGACGGCGTGCGGATCAACCTCGATGGCGAAGACGGGAGCGTCTTGATCCGACGTCAAGGCGAAGCGCTCGCGGCGCTTCAGCACATCGTCTCGGCGATCTACCGGCACGAGTCTGGTGAGGGCCGGCGACTCGTCGTGGACTGCATGGGGTATCGCAAGGGTAAGGACGCCGAATTGCGGCAGATGGCGATCTTTCTCGGAGAGAAGGCCAAGAGCACCGGGCTCGCTCAGGAAATCGGCCCACTCAATCCCTACGAGCGCCGGATTGTCCACCTGGCAGTGGCCGAGCTGGAATCGGTGACCTCCGAAAGCATTGGTGACGCGTTCGAGAAGACCGTCATCATCTCGGTGAAATAGCAGGTTCGAAGAGGTTCGTCGGGTTCCACAGGTTCCACGGGTTCTGGGGACCTGATTCATGCCCTTTTCAACCGCCGACACGATCGTCGCCATTGCCACACCGCCGGGTCGATCGGGACTCGGCGTCATCCGACTGAGTGGCAGCCATGCGGGCGACATTGCTCGATCGCTGGTGGCCCGCACCACACCATTCACACCTCGTCACGCCACATTCTGCCGACTGTCAGAAGCGGCGCTCGTCATGCCTGACGTCGTCGCAAGCGATCGGGTGGTAGTCACGTTCTTTCCGGGACCACACTCGTACACGGGCGAAAACGTTGCCGAGATCTCCGCACATGGGAGCCCCGTCATTCTCTCCGCGATCGTTCGACGATCGATGACGGCCGGCGCACGTCTGGCGGAGCCTGGCGAATTCACGCTGCGCGCGTTTCTCAACGGCAAAATCGATCTCATCCAGGCCGAAGCCGTTGCCGATTTGATCGACGCGGTCACTCCAATGCAAGCGCGCGCCGCCTTCGATCAGCTCGAGGGCTCTCTCACAAGCGCTATTCGTGCAATCGAAGAAGACCTGTTCGACCTGACCGCCAAACTCGAGGCCTCACTCGATTTTCCTGAGGAGGGATATCACTTTCTCGGTCGAGGAGAGGCGCGGGTCGTTCTCGAGCGCGTGATCGGACGAATCGATGCGCTCCTGGCCCAAGCGACGACTGGGCGCCTGCTTCGAGAAGGCGCGCAAGTGGCGATCGTTGGCGCACCCAACGTCGGCAAGTCGAGTTTGTTCAACACGCTGCTCAATGTCGAGCGCGCGATCGTCACCGACATACCCGGTACGACGCGGGACATGCTGACCGAACGCGCGAACATCGGCGGGCTTTCATTGGCGCTGGTCGATACCGCCGGGGTTCGCGAATCGTCCGACGCCATCGAACGCGCAGGCGTGGCGCGAGCGCTCGACGCGGTCGGTGTCGCCGATCTCGTGCTCGTGGTTCTCGATCGTTCGCGCCCACTTTCCCAAGATGACCGCGACGTGTTGAGGGTGACTGCTGGTCGTCGACGACTTGTGGTCGTCAACAAGAGAGATCTCGCGGCGGCATGGTCCGCTGAGTCGCTCGCGCTCGACGATGAGGTCGTGCTGTTTTCCGCGCTCACTCGCGATGGGCTTGCCGAGCTGCTGGCAGCGGCGACGCGAGCGTTGACGAGCGGCGAAGCGCTTCGCGATCGGCCGGAGATCACCAATGTGCGCCACACATCCTTGCTCGAGCGAGCGCGAACGGCGCTCGATGGTGCGCGCCGCGCGATAGCGGAAGCGGTGCCCGAAGAATTTCCACTCATCGATCTCCAGGAAGCGACCAACGCGCTTCAAGAGATCACCGGGCGACGGACGACCGATGATTTGCTCGAGCGCATCTTCGAGCGGTTCTGCATCGGGAAGTAGAATCGTTCTCTGAGCCCGGACGATCGCACTCGTCAAGACCGAATCAATCAGTTTTAAGTGTCGAATCAATGAGTGAATTAGATGTAATTATCGTTGGGGCTGGCCATGCCGGCGTCGAGGCGGCGTGGGCGGCCGCGCGGCTCGGCTGCTCCGTCGGTCTTTGCACTCTCTCGACCGACACCGTTGCCCACATGCCGTGCAACCCGGCGATCGGCGGCACCGCGAAGGGTCATCTTGTCAGGGAAATCGATGCGCTTGGCGGACTTATGGGCAAGGCCATCGATGAGACGGGTCTCCAATTCAAGGTCCTGAACCGCAGCCGAGGGCCGGCTGTCTGGTCACCACGTGCTCAGGCAGACAAGCGTCGGTACGGCCATTGGGTGAAGCTGGCTCTCGAAGCGATCCCAGGCATCGAGTGGATTGTCGGTCGAGCGGGTCGAGTCCTCGTTGACTGCGGAAAGGTCATAGGCCTGGCTTTGGAAGACGGGCGGTCCTTCCGATGCCGTTCCTTAGTGATAACCACCGGCACTTTCCTCAACGGGCTCATTCACATAGGGCCGGACAAGCGGCCCGCCGGACGCGCCGGTGAGCCGCCATCGAAAGATCTGGCTGAGTCGCTGAAATCGCTCGGTGCAAAGTGGGGAAGACTCAAGACCGGGACGCCACCGCGGCTTGCTCGTCGATCGATCGGCTTCGAGGAGGCCGTAAGGAGGGGAGTGTTCCACGTGGAACACGGAGATTTGGAGCCAGAGCCGTTCTCCTTCACGGCGCAGGAGAAGCCACGAAATCGGATCGTCTGCCATCTCTTACACACCACAACTGAGGTGCACGATCTCGTTAGGAGCATGATTCACCTGTCACCACTCTTCAACGGCCAGATCTCAGGGATTGGGCCTCGCTACTGCCCGTCACTCGAGGACAAGGTCATGCGGTTCCCTACTCGTGAGCGCCATCAGCTGTTCCTCGAGCCCGAGGGGTTGGATGTTGAGGAGACCTACCTGAACGGCTTCTCGATGAGCCTTCCTGCCGAGACGCAATTCGAATTGATCCGTGCGCTTCCTGGCCTCGAGTCGGCAGAAATGCTGAGGCCGGGTTATGCCGTCGAGTACGACTTCATCCAGCCGACCGAGCTGAAGCGCAGCTTGGAAATGCATCGGCTGTCTGGTTTGTTCCTGGCAGGCCAGATTAACGGGACTTCGGGCTACGAGGAGGCGGCTGGTCAAGGTCTCGTAGCAGGGCTAAACGCCGCGCTTTCCGCCCAGCGGCGTCCGCCGTTTGTCCTGCAGCGAGACGAGGCCTACATCGGAATCATGGTTGACGACCTGGTTACGAAGGGCTGTCTGGAGCCCTATCGAATGTTCACTTCTCGGGCGGAGTTCCGACTCTTGCTTCGTAACGACAACGCCGACTTGAGGTTAACGCCTCGAGCCCGCGAGCTTGGTGCCATAGACGACGCCCGATGGGAGCGGTTTGAGGCTCGGCGAGATCGATTTCAGCGGAACTTCGGGATGCTCCATCAAACCTTCGTACGACTTGAAAGCGGGGAGAGTATGCCGGCAGCTCAAGCTCTGAAGCGGCCAGAGACTGCATTGGCCGATCTTGCGCGCGCCTTTGGGCTGGGCCTCGAGATTGCTGCTCTCGACTCGGACCTGGACCTCGCCTCGCTCGATACAGAAATCAAGTACGAGGGATACCTTCGTCGTCAATCGCAGGCCATCGCAAAGGGCTTGGCTAGCGAAAGGCGCCGAATCCCAGACGGATTTCCCTTCGAGAGGATTCCGGGTTTGTCCCGCGAGATCGTCCAGCGTTGCCTCGAAATACGGCCCGAGACGCTTGGACAAGCGCAAAGAATTCCCGGCGTCACGCCAGCGGCCATCGCCGTGATCGGTAGCTACCTCTCCCGCCTGCCTTAACGGTCAGATGGCCAGTCGGGATTTCCGAGACCGCCTCCATCGCCGAGCCTTCGCGGCGAATGTCACATTGGATGCGGGGCTGGAGGCAGCGCTCGAGAGCTACTATCGCCTGCTCGCCAATTGGAATAGCAAAATCAATCTGACGTCGTTTCCGCTTGTCCCCGATGGAGAGGACGAGTCTGTAGATCGACTGTTGATAGAGCCACTCGCTGCAGTCCGGCATTTGCCTGGAAGGGCGCAAAAGTGGCTCGATGCTGGCTCCGGTGGGGGATCGCCGGCAATTCCTATGAAGCTCGCTCAGCCGGGCTTGCGGCTGCACATGGTCGAAGCGAAAACCAGAAAGGCCGCGTTCCTGCGCGAGGCTGTCCGCTCGCTGGGTCTCGAACACACCGAGGTGGTGACCTCGCGGTTTGAAATGCTCCTCACAAAGCCGGAGCTCCACGAGGCGCTCGACGTCGTTACGATTCGAGCCGTCAGACTCGGCATCGGGACGATGGTGACGCTGCAGGCCTTTCTGAAAAAGGGTGGGCGGCTGATGCACTTCTGCGGCACGGACCGGGCTGACATCGACGGGGTCGCAGCCGCGATGGAGTTACTCGAAACTCATCCGCTGTTGAGAAGCAATCAGAGTCATCTGGCCGTCTTTCGTAAGGTCAGAAACTAGAACGTTCCACGTGGAACAATGCCGCGCGGCACATTGCGGGGCTAAGTTAACGCGAAGCGAGTAAGATAACGCACGACCGACCGCCGAGACGTCAGTATTAGGTCAATTAACAGAAACTTGCATGGCTAAGGTTGTCGCGATCACGAACCAGAAAGGTGGAGTCGGGAAAACCACGACCGCCATCAATCTGACCGCGGCTATGGCTCTCGCCGGCCATCAGGTGCTCCTGGTGGATTGCGATCCTCAGGGCAATGCGACCAGTGGCGTCGGCCGAAAGGGTCAGCGCGCCGCGGCGGGCACGATCTACGAAGCGCTGACTTCGCTCAATGGAACTGAGAGCTCCCAGTTCATCGTTTCGACGCCAATTGATCGCCTGTCACTCGTGCCAGCCACGCGAGACCTTTCCGGTGCAGAGATCGAGCTGATCCCGATGCCCGACCGCGAGCGCCGTCTGCAGAGGTTCATCGAACCGCTCCGCGCGCAATTCGATCTCATCGTGATCGACTCGCCGCCGTCGCTCGGGCTTCTTACTCTCAATGCGCTGGTCGCCAGTGACAGCGTGCTCATTCCGCTGCACTGCGAGTACTTCGCGCTCGAAGGGCTGGCCGACCTGGTCTCCACCATGCGGCGCGTGCGCGCGGCGCTCAATCCCTCGCTCGACATCGAAGGCGTGTTGTTGACGATGAATGAAGAGCGCACCAACCTCGGTCAGCAAGTCGCGCGCGAGGTGCGCGAGTTTTTCAAAGACAAGGTCTACCGCACCGTGATCCCGCGCAACGTGCGTCTCGCCGAAGCGCCTAGTCACGGGCTGCCAGCCGTCACTTACGATCCGCGCTCTCGCGGCGCCGAGTCGTACTTCGCCCTGGCACAGGAGGTTCGGCAGCGAAACGGCATGCTGCACACCGCGTGAGAGAGACAATGGAGAAACGACCCGCACTCGGCAAAGGGCTGAGCGCCCTCATTCCCGACGCATCCGATGTGTTGACCACGCCTCGGGCGTCGCTTGAAGTGGATATCGATTTGCTCGAGCCGAACCAATATCAGCCGCGCGGGCCTGCCGATCCATCGCGACTCGAAGACCTCGCCAAGTCGATTCGTGCGAACGGCATCGTTCAGCCGATCGTCGTCCGCCCCCTCGATGCCTCGACATCGTCGGGGCACGCACGTCGATACCAGATCATCGCCGGCGAACGGCGGTGGCGTGCGGCCCAGCTCGCCCAACTCCAGAAGGTCCCCGTCGTTGTGAAGGAGCTCTCGACGGCGAATCGTCAACAGCAACTCGAAATGGCGCTCATCGAAAACATTCAGCGCGAAGATCTGAACCCGATGGAAGAGGCGTCGGCGTACCAGCGTCTCGTCGATGAGTTCCGAATGCGACAAGAGGAGATTGCAGAGCAGGTCGGGAAGGACCGCGCCACGATCGCCAACTACATGCGATTGCTGAAGCTGCCGGAGGAAGTGCGCGGCAACGTCGCCTCGGGGGCGCTGTCAATGGGTCACGCCCGCGCGCTGGTGGCGCTCTCATCCGACGCCGAGCAGCGTCGCGTCGCGCGTGAAGTCGTGGCTCGCACGCTGTCGGTGCGCGAAACGGAAGCGCTCGTGAAGATCGAGTTGCGACGAGCGGAAACGCCCGCGTC
Source organism: Vicinamibacterales bacterium (assembly GCA_050747925.1). Classification (GTDB taxonomy): domain Bacteria; phylum Acidobacteriota; class Vicinamibacteria; order Vicinamibacterales; family UBA2999; genus 12-FULL-67-14b. The sequence continues at coordinate 1,586 of JBOGIV010000479.1, read as the reverse complement.
GGCCGCGGCACCCAAGACCAAGAACGATGTGCACACCAGGGCGGCGGAGGAACAACTGCGCCTCGCTCTGGGGACACCCGTCAGCATTCATCGGCGTGGCAAAGGCGGCACGGTGGCGATCACGTTCACCAGCGAAAACGAGCTGCAGAGGATTTACGAGTACCTGACGGAAAGGAAATAAACAGCGATGACAGCTGAGGGAAAAAAACGGCTCACCGAAATGGTGAGCTGCGCCGGTTGAGCCAGTAAACTCGCGGCCGGCGAGCTCGCTCAGGTGCTGAGCGACATTCCAACTCAAACCGATGATCGCATCCTGGTCGACTTCAGGACTGCGGACGATGCAGGTGTGTACGCGTGGGAATGTGGCCCTGCGCTCGTGCAAACGGTCGATTTCTTCACGCCGATTGTCGACGACCCCTACCTCTACGGTCAGATCGCCGCGGCGAATGCGCTGAGCGATGTATATGCAATGGGTGGGCGTCCACTGACGGCGCTCGCGATCGCCGGGTTTCCAAAAGTGGGGCTCGACACGATGACCATCGCGGCGATTTTTCGCGGTGGCTTCGACAAGCTGCGCGAGGCGGGAGTTGCGCTGCTCGGCGGGCACACGGTTCAGGACCGAGAGATCAAATTCGGCTACGCGATCACGGGAGCTGTCGATCCGGCCTACATGCTCACCAACGCCGGCGTTCGCGTCGGTGATCGGTTGATTCTCACCAAACCTCTCGGAACCGGCATCGTCGGCACGGCCATTAAGTTCGGACGAGCACCTGAAGACCTTATCGATCGAGCGGTGGCGTCCATGCGAACGCTGAACCACAAGGCCTCGTCGGCTCTCACGCACATCGATGGCGTGCATGCGTGCACCGACATCACGGGGTTTGGATTAGCGGGTCATGCCTCGCAGATGGCGGCGGCCAGCTTGGTGACCCTGGCCTTGGATTCCTCGCGATTGCCGGTGATCGATGGCGTACTCGTCCTCGCGAGTCAAAACCGGTCGAGCGGGCTGTCCACGAACCGTGAACACTTCGCCGCCGGCATCGAAATCGACGCGAACGTCCCGGCTCCTCTTCGGGACGTGCTCTTTGACCCACAAACCTCTGGGGGTCTATTGGTTGCCGTCGATCCTGCGTCGGCGGAGTCGACCTTGGCGGCGCTCAGAAACGGAGGAGTATCTGGCGTCGACATCGGGGAGGCCGTTCCACGCCGCACGTGCAAGCTGACTATTTGGTGATTCAACCTAACAGTTAGGAATCTGCCGGTCCGACGGCCTGGTGCAGGCGGTGGTGTCGGTCACGACGGTCCTCGGTTTTCCCGTGATATCCTCAAGCGTTTGATTCCCGATCTGACAACCCTGTGGGTCGTGGTTCTGCTCTTGACGACCACGATTCTGCTCAACTCGCTGATCTTCAAACCCATCCTCCAAGTCATCGACCAGCGCTCGCGCGCCGTGCGAGACGCTCGGGAGCTGGCCGGGTCGGCTTCGCAGAAAGCGAGTGCCGCTGCGGCCGAGTACGGCGAGAAGCTTCAGCGCGCGCGAGCCGAGGTGTACAGGCAGATGGACGAGATGCGACGCTCGGCGCTGG
>JBOGIV010000478.1:0-5869 GCA_050747925.1 Vicinamibacterales bacterium | reverse complement strand
GGGTAGAACTGTCCGCCCATGCCCCCGATGATGATTCCCGAGTTGATGATCGTCGGCCCCGGGATCCACCCCTGATCGATGGCCTGTCGCAGCGCGGTGTCCGCATAGTTGGCGTTGTTGCCCATGTCGCGGACGATGGTGAATCCCGACGCCAGCATCTGGATGCCGTTGGAGGCCGCTTGAATCGCCCGCAACGCCGTCGATTCCTGCACGTACGTGTAGTAGTAGATGTTGCTCTCCGGCTCCGGCTTGTAAGTGAGCGCCAGGTGGTTGTGCGCTTCGACCAGCCCTGGCATCACCGTCATGTTGCTGAGGTCGATCATCTGAGCGCCCGGCGGAATCGCGACTGAGGGCCCGACATCGCGAATGCGCGTGCCTTCGACCAGGATGATCTGATTGGTCAGCATGCGGCCGGCTTCCGGATCCAATAGTCGCCCGGCACGAATCGCCGTCAATGGGGCCGGCGCTTGCGCGTGCAGGCTCGATTGGGCGCCCAAGACCATACTCGCGAGACCGAGCATTGCCAGAATCAATCGCAAACCGCGCATGGCCATCTCCCTCCTCTGGCGTTGAGCAGCCTGCCTCGCCCGAAGCTCGGATCAATTCGAGTAAGCGAAGGCGGGGCCACCAACACGAAGGGCGGGAACCGAAGCCCCCGCCCTTTTAGTTTCTTGCTTCTTGCTTCTTTCTTCTTGCTTCTTCAGGTTCCTACGGCCTTGGCGCAGCCGTCGTCGTGGTGATGGCGCTCTGCGGCAGCGCCAGCGAGATGTACTCGCCTGTGTAGTTGCCGCCGCTCACACCGACAACGATGTACTGCCGGCCGTTGTGCAAGTACGTCATCGGATGGCCGACGATCGGCGCGGGCAGCAACACTTCGCCGACCTGCTCGCCCGTCTGCTTGTTGTAAGCACGGAGCATCGCTCCGCGCGCTCGTCCCGGCGGCGCCGTGAACTGCGGATCGCCGACGATGACCAGCGTCTTGGTGATCAAGACGCCGACGCTGCCGCCCTGTCCTGTCTTCGGGATGTTCATGCCCTTGAGGAGCGGGTGGTTGCGAACCACATCCGGCGTGTCTCCGTGCGGAACCTGGAAGAGCAACTTGTCCGGGTTCTTGAGATCGATGGCAGAGAGCACGCCGTAGGGTGGCTTCACGATCGAAAGACCCTCCAAGCCTTCGACGAGCGCGCGCCGGCCAGCGCCTCCAGGGAATCCTGCGCCTGGAGCAGGAGCAGCGGCGCCAGGCGCGGCCGGCGCGCGTGGCAACCCGTAGTTCGGCTCGGCTTCCCAGCGAGGAGTGCGGTTGCCCTTGTTCTCGGGCGTGACCTTTGTAAACTCCTCTTCGTCATAGTGGGCGACGGTGACCGCGGAGTTTCCGGCCTGTGAATAGAAAATGCCGGTCTCCAGATCGAAGCCGGCGCCTGGCCAGTTGGTGCCGCCGCTGGTGTTGGCGATATTGATCGAGCCGCGCAGCTTCGACTCCGGGCCTGTGGGCGGAACGTACGGCGTCGGCTCCCAGCGGAACAGCTTGAGGTTCTTCAACGCTTGCGCGCGGAGCGCAGGCGTGAAGTCGATCAGATCGTTTTCAGTCACATGGGTCCGCGCGTAGGCCGGCGGCTTGGTGACGAACGGCTGCGTCGGCGCGGTCTTCTCGTAAGCCATCGTCGTCTGCGGTACGGGCCGCTCTTCGATCGGCCAAATCGGCACGCCCGTGATGCGGTCGAAGCAATAGAGCCAACCCTGCTTGGAAGGAACCGCAACGACCTTGCGAGGCTTGCCGTCGATCGTCGTGTCGATCAACAGCGGCGCCGACGACATGTCGTGGTCCCACAATGGGTGATGCACGAACTGGAAGTGCCACTTGCGCACGCCAGTCTTCAGGTCCACGGCCACGAGGCTTTCAGCGAACAAGTTGTTGCCCGGCCGGTTGCCGCCGTACTCATCGATGGTTGGCGTTTCGACTGGCAAGTAGACGATTCCCGCTTCCTGGTCCACCGTAATCTGGGTCCACACCCCGTTGTTGCCCGTGTACCCGGCCGATTCCTTCTCCCACGTGTCGAAGCCGAACTCGCCTCGGCGCGGGATGCCGTGGAACGCCCACAACTGCTTGCCCGTTCTGGCGTCGAAGGCGCGGGCTTGGCCCTGGACGTTGGTGGCGTACACGTAGCCGAGGCCTTCGAACATCGACGAGCCCACGATGATGACGTCGCCAACCACGGTGGGTGTCGAGTGCAGGCCGATCTCCGATTTCTCGAGGTCACCCTGCCGGCCGTTGATCATGATGCCGACCTTGAGGTCGACGACGCCGTTGGCGCCGAACGACGGCACCGGCACGCCGGTCTTGGCGTTGAGCGACACCAGGCGGTAGCCAGTGGTCACATAGATGACCCGCTCGTCGCCTTTGCCATCGGTCCAGTACGACAAGCCGCGGCCAGACAGCTGACGAGGCGCCCAACGAGTCGCGCGTTCGCCCTCGTCCATCGCGTACATCCACTTCATCTCACCGGTTCGAGGTTCGAGGGCAACCACTGCGCGGCGTGTGCCGGCCGTAGCGTAGAGCATGCCCTTGACCATGATGGGCGTGCCCTCCAGCTTGGTCTCTGGGCGTGGGCCCAGGTTGTCGGTCTTGAACCGCCACGTCACTTCCATCTTGCTGAAATTGCTGGCGTTGATCTGTTCCAGTGGCGAGTACTTGCTGCCGCGAAGGTCAGCGGTGTACATCGGCCACTCGCCATTGTTCGTGCTCGGGAAGGCGCTGGTCTGCTGTCCCGCCAGACGTGGGCTCACCCACGCGAGGCCAGCCACGAGCAGCGCCACGGCGGGCACGACTCGAAATGCGATACGGTTCATCGGTTTGACTCCTGGGCGAAGGCGAAAGACTGACCGGGGATTATAGCCTAGCGAGGCTCCGCCTCAGACCTCCAAGCATGTGCGGTATGGCTCCGCCTCGCCAGGGGCAGTGTTGGTTTTGCCCGGCCTCCGGCCGGGCGAGAAAACTTGACTCAACTGCATGAATTTCTGGGAGTCAAGTTTTCTAGCGAGGCTCCGCCTCAGACCGCCCAGAAGAACGCTGCAGGCTTCGCCTCGCCAGGAGCAGTTTCGCTTTGCCCCGCTCCGGCCTTCGACTCGCGCTCAGGCCGTCTCGAGCATCGTCGAGGGACGCGGGGCGAGAAAACTTGACCCAATTGGTTGGAATTTCTTTAGGGGTCAAGTTTTCTAGGGAATGCCGGAGAAGCGAGCCGGTCAGTCACCGACGACCCAATCGGTCGAGTGGCAATGGACACGTCCCGTCAGCCTTCGAGCCGCTGAAGCTGTAGAACCCGCAGAACCTGCAAGATAATGGGTCCCATCACGGAGGCATCCATGAGCAAGGCTCTAATCGCCAGTCTGCTCCTACTCGCGATCGTCGGAGTGGCCGCGGCCGAGGAGGCCGCCGCGCGCTGGTGGGCGCACGTCTCCTTCCTTGCGAGCGACGCGATGAACGGGCGCGACACCGGCAGCCCAGAGCATCAGAAGGCTGCGGAGTACGTGGCGAACGAATTCAAGCGAGCCGGGCTCAAGCCCGGCGGGACGAAGGGCTACTTCCAGCCGGTTGCGTTTCGTTCCCGGCGAATCGTCGAGGAGCGGTCGAGCCTTGCGCTCGTCATGGCGAATGGGAGCGTCGAGCCGGTCGTGCTCGGCGACGAGGCGACCTTCTCGATGCGCATCGAGCCGGCGCCCGCAGTTGACGCGCCGATTGTCTTCGCCGGCTACGGCCTGCAGGTCCTCGAATCCAAGCACGACGATCTCGCCGGGCTGGACGTGAAAGGCAAGATCGTCCTCCATCTCACCGGCGGCCCGTCGAGCATCCCTGGTCCACTGCTCGCGCACTACCAGTCCACGCGCTGGGAGTACCTCCAGAAGGCGGGCGCTCTGGGAGTTCTCTCCATCCAGAATCCCAAAGGCCAGGACATTCCATGGGATCGATCCAAGCTCGCGCGCTTCATGCCGGCGCTGGCGATCGCCGACCCGGCTCTGGATGAGACACGCGGACAGCAGGTCGCGGTCACACTGAACGCGGCGACCGCCGAGAAGTTCTTCACCGGCTCAGGACACACGCTCAAAGAGCTGCTGGCACTCTCGAACGACGGCAAAGGGCTCCCGCGCTTTTCCATCCCTGCGTCCGCTCGCGTGCGCGTCACGATCGACGCGAAGGCGATCGAGTCCAGCAATGTCATCGGGATTCTGCCGGGCACCGATCCCACTCTGAGCGGCCAGCATGTCGTCGTGTCTGCGCATCTCGACCACGTTGGAGTCGGAGAACAGGCGGGCGATCGCATCTACAACGGGGCCATGGACAACGCCTCGGGCATCGCCACGTTGATCGAATCGGCCGCAGCGCTTGCGGCCAAGGGCGGCCTCAAGAGGTCGGTGGTATTCGCGGCGGTCACGGCGGAGGAGAAGGGCCTGCTCGGCTCGCGCTACTACGCGAATCGGCCGACGGTTCCGGCGGCGAGCATCGTGGCCAACCTCAACACCGACATGTTCCTACCGCTGTTTCCGCTCAAGAGCCTCGTCGTGCAGGGACTCGAGGAATCCGATCTTGCCGACGACCTCAAGCGCGTCGCACGGCCGCACGCCATCGAAGTGCTGAGCGATCCGGAGCCTGAACGAAACGCCTTCACACGAAGCGATCAGTACAGTTTCATCAAGACCGGTGTCCCGGCGCTGTCGCTGAAGGTTGGCTTCGTAAGGGGCTCGCCGGAGCATCAGTTGGTGCTGAAGTGGCGCAACGAGCGCTATCACGCGCCGAGCGACGACTTGCAGCAGCCCATCGATCGGCAGGCTGCCGAAGACTTCGGCAAGGTCTACGTCGAGGTGGTCGCAGCAGTGGCCAATCGCGCAACGAGGCCGGCGTGGAATAACGACAGCTTCTTCAAGCGCTTCGCGCGGAAATAGGCTCGGCGGCTAGCGCCGCCTCCTGGGCTCAATTCTCTCGTAGGCTCGGCGGCTTCCGCCTTCGCAGATGCTTCGGCGGACCGCCGTAGCTTTAGCGGAGGCTGGTCGCCGCCTCGTGGGATTCGGCTCCCCGCGAGTCAGCGCACGCACTTCCGCTGGCGTGAGGTCGCGCCATTCTCCAACGCGCAGTCGCCCCAGCCCGATCGGACCCATTCGAATCCGGCGAAGATCGCACACCGGGAGACCGACTGCCTGGCACATCTTCCGAACCTGACGGTTACGGCCTTCGCGAAGAGTGATCGTCAAGCGAGTGGTTGGACGCGCCGATTTCACGACATGCCCTGTGTGGACTTCTGCGGGAGCAGTTCGGCGGCCGTCGATGAAAACACCCTTCCGCAGTCTGTCGATCGAAGCGGGATCGGGCACTCCAGCAACTATGACCTCGTACTCCTTCTCCACGCCGTGGCGAGGGTGCATCAGTCGTGCTGCGAGATCGCCGTCGGTCGTGAGCAGAAGGAGGCCTTCAGAGTCGTAATCGAGACGACCGACTGGATAGATGTATCCCGCATCCCCGAGCAAGTCGATGACCGTCGGCCGGCCTTCAGGATCGCTTCTTGTCGTCACATAGCCTTTCGGTTTATACAGCGCGATGTAGCGCTTGCGCGTGGCCGACTTGATTCGTCGGCCATCGACACGAATGTCGTCCGACGGGTCCGCCTTTGAACCGAGTTCGGTCACGAGCTGGCCATTGACCGTCACGCGGCCCGCGGTAATGAGTTGCTCTGAGGCTCTCCTGGAGGCCACTCCGGCAGTGGAGAGGATTTTCTGCAGGCGAATCATGCGTGTTCATGATCCCACGCGGCGCCGAAAAAGGCGCCGCGCCCGCGAGTGAGCAAAGCGAGCGAGCCTACGCGGACCGACGGTCCGCGCCTTA
>JBOGIV010000477.1:0-8698 GCA_050747925.1 Vicinamibacterales bacterium | reverse complement strand
GCGTATACCAGCCGCTTCGGCAGCGTCGGCGGCGTTCCAGTGGCGCTCATTGGCGTGCTGTTCTTCGCGCTGGTGCTGGGGCTCATCGCGATCTGCCGGCAATCGAAATCGGCGTCACCAAACCTGCCCGGCTATGTCTTCGCTCTTTCAACCGCCGGGCTTGCGGTTGTTCTCTATCTCGCCTACGCGTCGTTCGTTGTCCTGAAGGCGGTGTGCGTGCTCTGTGTGGGCACATACGTTGCCACCATTGGGCTGTTCCTCTTGTCAGGATCGGCCACCAGGTATCCCATGACCAGTCTCCCGAGCCGGGCTGCACGAGATCTCAATACACTGTTTCGCACACCCGCGGCGCTGTCAGCCGCGGTCGCGTTCGCTGCGGTGGCGGCCGCCGCCATCATCTTTTTCCCAAGCGAGTCAGTGACGGCGTCGGCAGCGCCGGCCACGTCCGAGCAGGCGCCCGTCGCGGTGTCGGCGGCACCGGCGGCTCAGGTGCAGCAGTTGGAGCAGTACCTCGCGCAGCAGCCGCGCGTGCCCATCGTCGCGCCCAGTGACGGCGCCGATGTGGTCATCGTGAAGTTCAACGACTATCAGTGTCCGCCGTGCCGCCAAACCTTCATGGAGTACAAGGCGGTGTTTGCCAAGTGGGCCAAGGACGCACCCGGCGAAGTGAAGTTCATGACGCGCGATTACCCGCTCGAGACGCAGTGCAATCCATTCGTGAAGCAGGATCTGCACCCTTCGGCGTGCGAGGCGGCAGTGGCGGTGAGATTGGCAAAGGAAAAAGGGAAGGGCGAGGCGATGGAAGAGTGGGTGTTTGCCAACCAGCCCGCCCTCACACCCGAGCTCGTCAAACAGGCCGCGCGAACGGTGGCGGGCGTCACCGACTTCGACGCACGATTTCCTGCGACGCTCGAACTGGTCAAAAGCGATATCGCGACTGGGAGCCAGCTCAACGTTACCGGGACGCCGACCTTCTTCATGAACGGCATTCGGCTCCCAGGGCTCCGGGCCGAGTTCCTCGATGCGGCCATCGCCTGGGAGCTGAAACGCGTCCAGAGCGGCAAGTAATGACAGCGGCGATCGAGACGGAGGATCTCACCAAAGACTTCCCGGTCGGCTTCTGGCGCCCGACGCCGTACCGGGCGCTCGATCGCCTGAATCTGCGTGTTGAGCCGGGCGAGATCTTCGGCTTTCTCGGGCCCAACGGCGCCGGCAAGAGCACGACGCTCAAGCTGCTGATGCAGCTTCTGTATCCAACCCATGGCGCCGCTCGAATTCTTGGCCGACCGGTCGGCGACCTGGCCGTGCGACGGCGCATCGGCTTCCTCGCCGAGAATCCGTACTACTACGACTATCTGACCGCAGAAGAACTGCTCGCCTACTTCGCGCGCCTCTTCGGATATCGCGGGTCCGACGTACAGGCGCGGGTGAGCCGCGTCCTCGACGCGGTGGCGATCGGCGCCGAGCGGCGACTTCGCCTCCGCCAGTTCTCGAAGGGCATGATCCAGCGCGTCGGGCTGGCGCAAGCCCTGATCAACGACCCCGAGGTCATCTTTCTCGACGAGCCGATGTCGGGGCTCGATCCGTTAGGTCGCAGGGAAGTGCGCGAGCTCATCATCGGGCTTCACAAGCGTGGCTGTACCGTGTTCTTCAGCTCGCACATCCTCTCCGATGCCGAAGCTCTCTGCAGCAGGGTCGCCATCGTCGCGCAAGGACGGCTCGTCGCGTCTGGCCGTCTCTCCGAGATTCTGGCGTTCGAACTGAAGGGGTGGGAGCTGGTCCTGTCGCACGTCTCTGACGAAGTGAAGGCCGAGCTCGAGCGGCGAGCCCTGAGTGTGACGCCGCTGTCGAACGGTCGATTCACGGTCATGCTTCGTCCTGACGCGCCGCCCGAACAGTTCATACGCGACCTCGGGTTTCGCGGTGCGCACGTCGTGTCTCTCAATCCCGTCCGTGAAACGCTCGAGGATCTCTTCGTGCAGACCGTGCAGGGTGCGGCGCCGCGCCGCACGGAAGGGCTCTAGCCGTGCAGGCGATCGCCCTGGTCGCACGCGCCGCCTTCAAGGAGTCCGTGCGCGATCGTGTGCCCTACAGCATGGTGATCTTCGCCGTGCTCCTCATCGCGGCGTCGTACCTCATCAGCCAGCTCACGGCCGGCCAGGACTTGAAGATCATCAAAGACCTTGGGCTGGCGGCGCTCTTGATCTTTGGCGTGCTCATCGCCGTGTTCATCGGCATTGGCCTGGTCGCGAAGGAAGTGGAACGCCGCAGCATCTTCGCGCTGCTGACCAAGCCAGTCACACGCGGACAGTTCATCGTCGGAAAATACGCCGGCCTCGTCACGACGCTGGTGGTCAATCTTTCCGTCATGACGGTCGCGTTCTATGCCGTCCTCTTCTACATGGACGCGACAACAGTCGAGACCATCAAGGCGGGGTGGCCGGCACCGGCCGTGGACCCACGCCTCCTCATCGCGATCGTGCTGATCGTTGCCGAGTTGATGCTCGTGATCGCCCTGGCGATGTTTTTCTCGACCTTCTCGAGTCCGCTCTTGTCGGCGCTGTTGACACTCGGAGTGTGGGTGGCTGGTCACTTCAACAGCGACTTCCGGAACTTCCAGGCTGTTCTCGATTCGCCCGCGGCGGCCTGGTTCGGCCGTGTCGTCTATTACGTGCTGCCCAACCTCGCGCCTTTTGATGTGAAGGCCGAAGTCGTGTACGGCCAGCCAGTGGCGTGGTCGCACATCGTCTTGACGCTACTCTACGCGACCGTTTACGTCGCCCTTCTGTTGCTGGCGGCCCACGGCGTCTTTCGTCGCAGGGACTTCAAGTGACGGCCCTGGCCGTCACGCCCCCGAGCAATCGATGGATCTACGCGGCCATCGCTGTGCTCATCGCGCTCTCGATCTCTATTCAGGTCGTTCGCGATCGCGGGTGGCAGCCGTACGAGCCGGCGAACCCCGTGTTGTGGCTGCCGTCGGGAACCCTGGTCAAGCGGCTGGCTCTCGGCTTCGAGAACGTCGTTGCCGACGTCTACTGGATGCGCGCCGTCGTCTACTACGGGAGCAAGAGACTTGAAGAGGAGAAGACGCGCAATTTCGAGCTCCTCTATCCGCTCCTCGACGTCGTGACCGCGGTCGATCCGGAATTCAAGGTCGCGTATCGGTTCGGCTCGATCTTCCTCACCGAAGGCTATCCCAACGGCCCCGGCCGGCCCGACCAGGCCATTGCCCTGCTCGAGCGTGGCATTGAGCGCGACGGATCGCGGTGGGAATACATGCAGGATATCGGATTCGTCTACTACTGGTGGCTGCGGGACTACGAGGCGGCTGCGGAGTGGTTCGATCGCGCTGGCGATCAGAAGGACGCCCCGACATGGCTGAAACCGCTGGCGGCCACGACGCTGGCGCGTGGTGGCAATCGCGTGTCCTCGCGGTTTCTCTGGAAGCAAATCCTCGGCAACACTGATGTGGACTGGCTCCGCCGAAGCGCCCTGCACCGCCTCTCGCAACTCGACGCGATGGACGCCATCGAACAGCTCAACCAGATTGCGGCCCGTTACGCCGCCAGAACCGGGCGGCCTCCCCACACGTGGCAGGACCTGATCAGCGGTGAAGGCCTTCACGGCGCGCCGCTGGACCCGTCGGGCGTACCTTTTGAGCTCGACCCGGCGACCGGTCTGGCGACCGTGTCGCGCCGGTCGTCGCTGTGGCCGCTTCCGACCGACCCCACGATCCCACCGGCCGCTCTTCGACAATGAGCTCACCGCCAGTGCTCCTGCTCTCAGCGCTTCTCGGGCTGGCGATCGGGAGCTTTCTCAATGTGTGCATCTACCGGCTGCCGCTCGGCCAGTCGCTTGTATCGCCACGGTCGCGCTGCCCCAAGTGCGGCCACGCGCTCAGTTGGTTCGACAACATTCCGGTCGTGAGCTGGGCGGTCCTGGGCGGCACGTGTCGAAGCTGTCGAGCCACGATTTCCGCGCAGTATCCGATCGTGGAGCTGATCACCGCTCTGATGTTTGTGGCTGTCGTCTGGGTGACACCACCCGGCCCGCAGCTGGCCGCGCGACTCATTTTCGTCTGCATGCTGATCGTGCTGTTCGGGATCGACCTCGAGCATCAGCTCTTGCCGAACGTGATCACGCTTCCGGGAATCGCGCTTGGGCTCCTCTTCAGCCTGGTTGGGCCTCCGGGATGGCAGGGGGCCGTGATCGGCGCCGTGATCGGCGCTGGAATGCTCTACGGGATCGCGGCTCTGTACTACATGGTCAGGCGTGAAGAGGGTCTTGGCATGGGCGATGTCAAGATGCTGGCGATGATTGGCGCGTTCCTGGGGTGGCAGGCCGTGCTCGTGACGCTCGTCCTCTCTTCTTTTGCAGGCGCGTTGGTCGGCGTCGCTCTGATGGCGGCACAGCGCGGCGACATGAAGCTCGCGTTGCCCTTCGGGACGTTTCTGGCGCTGGGAGCAGTGGCGGCCATGTTGGTGGGCGAACCGCTCGTCGGCTGGTACGCGAGTTTCTATCCGTAACTTCTACGCGAGACGCGCATGCCATCGGCCACCTTAGTCGGCGTCGCGTTGTTCGGCCTCGTGCTGATGGGCGCGGGAGTGATCCTCGTGGCCGTGATGCTCATGAGGCGCATGTCTGGCGGACGCGCGGCGCTGGCGCGACAGCGTGAGTCCGGCGCTGAAGTCATGTTGTTGTCAGCGGCTCTTCAAGAGGCAGTCGTCAAGCTCAAAGCTCAGGAGCGAGCGAACGCGGCCCGGGCTGAGGCCTCAGAGCGACGCGCGAGTCAGATTGTCGATGGACTGACATCGGGCCTTTTGGTCGTTGATCGCGCTGGCCGGGTCGAGACAATCAACCCGGCGGCACGGCGCATCCTCAACATCGCCGAACCGGCGGTTGGGAAGGCGTATCGCCGGGTCTTGTCTGACGCATCCGGCCTGGCGCATCTCATCGAAGAGGCCTTGGCCTCGTCACAGGCGATCGTGCGCCGCACGGTCACCATCGGCAATCCCCTCAGGCCAACTCATCTCGGTGTGTCGGTGTCGCCCATGACACCCGCCGACGGCTCGGCCACCGCTGTCTGCCTCTTCACGGACCTCACCGCCGTCGTCGAGCTCGAAGAGCAGCTGCGCTTGAAAGAAGCGCTCGCGCGTCTGGGCGAGTTGACTGCGGGACTGGCGCACGAATTTCGCAACGGGCTCGCCACGATCCATGGATACGGACGCTTGCTCGATCCAGCGACGCTGCCCGAGTCGCAGCGTGCGTGCGTCGAGGGCATTCGCGACGAGACAGCGGCTCTGGGAGAAGTGGTCACGAACTTTCTCCGTTTCGCGAAGCCCGACCCTCTCGCGCTGCAGCCCGTCGATCTGCGATCGGTCATCGCACGATCGATTGACGATGTGCCCGGTGGCGCCGAACATGTGACGTTGCAGGGCGCCTTTGGGGACGTGCAAGGAGATGAGGTGCTGCTGCGCCAGGCCTTTGCCAATCTCGTTCGCAACGGTCTCGAAGCCTGCACAGCCATCGGAGTGACGCCGCGAGTCGTGGTGTCCGGCAGCGTCGGGGGCGGCAGCGTGCGCGTCACCGTGGACGACAACGGCCCGGGCATCCCGCCAGAGTCGCTCGAGCGGGTCTTCCAACCCTTTGTGACCACGAAAGCCAGCGGCACAGGCCTCGGATTGGCAATCGTTCAAAAAGTCATCGTTTCGCATAACGGACGCGTGACGGCGGGCAATCGACCCGAGGGCGGCGCGGAGTTCACGATCAAGCTGCCACTCGCCGCGGCATCGTAAAAATCGCGCGGCGCTTCTCTGCGATCGATCGCAGAAGGTGCGCACCTCTTGCGGGTCGTCGTCTCGCACTGGAAAAAACCTCAAGAGAACCGCAGCAAGGCAAAGGCGACTGCCCGGCAGCGCGATTGCACCGGCCGGCGTCATGTCTGTCGAGCTCGATCGTCATGAGCGTGGCTTCACGCTGATGGAGACACTCATCGCGGCCGGAATCCTGGTGACCGTGTTGGCGAGCCTGGCGCAGCTCGTGGCCTGGAGTGTGACTCAGGCGAGGGACGCGGGCCGGCGGTCTCGCGCACTGACCGCCGCCCAAGACCAACTCGAGAAGTTGCGCGGCTTGCCATGGACCCTCGACCTCAACGGCGAAGCCGTAAGCCATCCAGCGCTGGCGATCTCACCAGCCGACTCACTCGACGAGAGCGTGGCCGGATACACCGACTCCGTTGATGAGGCCGGCCAGGTGGTGGACGGACCGCCGGCGATCATCGTTCGGCGTTGGGCCGTGATGTCCATCGAGAGCGGCACTCCAGACGCGATCTCGATTGTGGTCTGTGCCTTTCGGGCGCCGGCGCTCGGCGTCCCGCGTGAGGGAGCTGACGGGTGTGTCTCGACCGCGCGCGTGAGACAGCCATGAGCCAGCGTGGCCTGTCAGTAGTCGAGCTTCTCATCGCGCTGGCCGTGTCCGTACTTCTTGTCGGCGCGCTGGTCAGTGCGCTGGCCCCCGCACGCGCGGCCTTCGAGGCGACTCCCGCCACTCTCGAACTGCAGCAACGCTCACGCGTGGGATTGGAGTTTCTCGCCAGCGCGATCCGATCCGCGGGCGCTCATCGAAGCGGCCACCCTGAATCGGCCATCGGCGGCTCGGCCATTCCAGCGGTCATTCCCGCGATCTCCCAGGGCGCCAACGAGTCCTTCTCAGAGGTCGAGGTCTTCTCGGCTGTCGCTGGTGGTGCGGGTGGCGTGCTCGATCTCGATCAGCCGGCGGCAGACCGAGCGATCACCTTGGCCCCAGGAGGTGGGTGTCCGCGGACGCCTGATGTTTGTGGTTTCACTGTGGGAACCGTCGCGGCGATTAGCGATGGTCACGGACGCTTCGACGTCTTTGAGGTTGGATCGATAGACGCCGTCGGGATGAGCCTGACGTCCTCGAGGCCGTTGTCGGCGGCGTACGCCGCCGGCGCCCGCCTGTTCGAGGTCGAAGTGCTTCGTTTTTCACTTGGGAATCAGCTCGATGGTTCGAAATCGCTTGTGCGCACAACAGCGGCCGGCGCGGCCCAGCCAATCGTCGACGGCGTCACCGATCTCGGTTTTTCGCTGTTTGGTGAAGGAGCATCGCCGCAGATCACCTGGGATGGAGAGTCGGGTTGGGCAGAGTACGGGCCGGTCCCTCCGGGGCTCGCGTGGCGCGACGCGAGAGGCGATTGGCCCACCGGTGAATCGTGCGCGGTAGGGCGAGATGCGATCAGCGCCAGGTCCAGGCTGAGCGATCTCGGCGACAGAGGAGCGCTCGTGCCTCTGGCTCGGAGCGTGTTACAAGACGGGCCGTGGTGCGCCGGCGGCTCCGCCGGATCGTACGACGCGGATCTCCTCAGGCTCCGGCGCGTGGACATCTCGCTTCGCGTCGAAGCGCTGACGCCCATGCTCCGCGGTCCGGCCGGCGAACTGTTTCGCCACGGCGGCTCGGGGGCACGCTCAGCCGTGCCGTGGGTTCCCGATCGAAATGTCACGATGTCGGTTTCCCTTCGCAACCAACGATGAAACCCGCCGAGTCGGGGATGACCCTTGTGGCCGTTCTCGTGGCCACTGGATTTTTTTCGGCGGTCGCATTTGGCCTGGCCCTCGTCGTCTCCACGAGTCTGCGTGTCGACAGCAACTACGTCGATGCCCTCGTGATGCTGAATGCCGCTGAGGCCGGGCTCGAGCTCGCGGCGCGTGACCTGGCCACCGAAGCTGACTGGCGTATGGTCCTCAGCGGCGCCAAACACGGCTCGCTCGTTGACGGGGCGCCATCCGGGGCGAAATCGATTCCTGCCGGCGGCATCGTGAGCCTGAGCGGTCAGACGAATTTGATCAACTGTGGCCACATAAGCGCCTGCACCGACGCCCAGATGGACGCGATTTCACAGGATCGACCGTGGGGCGCCGATAACCCTCGCTGGCAGCCGTACTTGTTCGGCCCGCTGCCGTCGTTGGGGTCGTTCATGCGCGATGTTCCGCTGTATCTCATCGTCTGGGTTGGAGACGATGGCGATGAGGTCGATGGCGACCCGCTCAGCGATGGGTCAAATGGCCCAGGTCCGGGCAGAGGCGTGGTCCGACTCCGATCCGAGGTTTTTGGGGCGTCCGGGGTGAGGAGAGCGGTCGAGGCGCTGGTGAAACGGGTCTGTTGGACCGAAAAGATGACGGAGCGGTGTCTGCCTGGCGTTCGTGTGCAGTCCTGTCATGAAGTGCGACGGTTGCTTCCTTGACCACTTCAGATGCCGGCCGTACGATGCCCGAAGGCATCCCCGTTTATTGAGGGAACTATGCTTCGACTGACTCGAATACTCGCCGCGGCTCTGATACTCGGTCCGACTGTCGCCAGCGCGCAGGCGCTGGCGGACGTGGCCAAAGCCGAGGAGGCTCGCCGCAAGACGGTCGATCAGCCCGCCAAGGTCTACACCAACACGGACCTGAAACCGGTCACGATCGCGACGCCGGCAGCTCCGCCTGGGGCAGAAGGGCAGGCGGCCCCAGCGTCTGCGGCCTCGACCGCGCCGGCGCCGGCCGGAGCGGCCACGGGGGCTGCTGCCGCGCCTCAGCCCCCAGCGTCAGAGCCGCGCGACCAGGCATGGTGGAAGGCACGTATCACGACGGCGAAGGATGCGCTGGATCGCAGTCGGACGTTCCGGGATGCTCTGCAGAGC
>JBOGIV010000476.1:0-6980 GCA_050747925.1 Vicinamibacterales bacterium | reverse complement strand
CATCGAAGGTGACCAGGCCAATCCGATCACGCTGCTTGTGCACGAGGTAGCTCAGACAGCCGGCCAACGTCTTCGCGTAATCGAGCTTGGAGATCTTGGCGCCGAAGGACATCGACTTCGACACGTCCAGCAAGACCGAGAAGTTCGAATTGGTGTCGGCCTCGAACTCCTTCACGAAGTATTTGTCTGTTCGCGCGTACACCCGCCAGTCCACTCGTCGAATATCGTCGCCGGCGACGTAGCCTCGATGCTCGGCGAAATCCACTGACGCGCCAAAAAACGGCGAGCTGTGCAGCCCGTTAATCAACCCATCGACGACCGATTTGGCGACCAGCTCGAGATTGCCGATCTTGGCGAGGACGGCCGGATCGACGAACCGTGCGCCGGGGATTGGGGCCGAGTAAGACATCGTCGGGGATCGGGGATCGGGATCGGAGCCTACATGCCAGAGCGAGGCGCGGGGACGGCTTCGAGAAGGCGATCCACCAGCGCGTCGCTCGTGATGCCCTCCGATTGCGCGTGGAAGTTAATGAGGACGCGATGGCGCATCACCGCGTGCGCCAGCGCGCGGATGTCATCGAAGCTGACGTGATACCGGCCGCTCGTGAGCGCGCGCGCCTTCCCACCCAGCACGAGGTACTGCGCCGCACGAACGCTGGCGCCAAACGCGACCCACTTTTTGATCGACTCGGGACAGGTCGGCGACTGCGGACGGCTGGCGCGCACCAGCGAGAGCGCGTACCGCATCACCGGATCCGCAACAGGCACGCGACGCACGAGCCGCTGAAACGCAACCAGGTCGGGACCGGTCACCGGTCGCTCAAAGGTCGGCTCGAGGATCGCGGTCGTCGTCTTCACCACCTGGAATTCTTCGTCCTCCGGTGGATGCTCGATGACGATGTGGAACATGAACCGATCGAGCTGGGCTTCCGGCAGCGGATACGTGCCTTCGAGCTCGATGGGGTTCTGCGTCGCGAAGACGTAGAACGGCTCCTCGAGCTTGTAGGTGCGCCCCTGAATGGTGACGCGATGCTCCTGCATCGCTTCGAGCAGCGCCGATTGTGTCTTCGGCGGCGTGCGGTTGATCTCGTCGGCCAGCAAAATGTTGGCGAAGATGGGACCCGGCGCAAACACCATCGAGCGGCGCCCCGTCGCCGCATCCTCCTGAATGATGTCGGTGCCCGTGATGTCCGAGGGCATGAGGTCGGGTGTGAACTGGATGCGAGAGAACTTCAGATCGACCACGCGGGCCATCGTGTGGATGAGCAGCGTCTTGGCGAGGCCGGGCACGCCGACGACGATGCTGTTGCCGCCGACGAAGAGCGTCAGCAAGACCTGATTGATGACATCGTCCTGGCCAACGATCAGCTTCTTCAACTCGGCGATGATTTGATCGCGTCCGGTTTTCATTCGATCGGCCAGCGCCAGATCATCGGGCGACGTCAACTCTGCGATTTCCACGGAAGCTCCTCTTAGATCAGTGGTCATGCTTTGCTCGCTGTTCGCTGTTCGTCCGCCTTCGCTCGTCGTTGCGCGTCACCGAGCTTCGGCGAGACAAGCTTTTACCTACCCGCCCTACCAGCCCTACCAGCCCTACCAGCCCTACCCGGCCTACCCGGCCTACCCGGCCTACCCGGCCCACCAGCCCCTACCCGCCCTAATGCGTCATCGCGTAAACAACGTAGTTCACGCCAAATTTGTAGGCTTCATTCGACAGATCAACCGGCACGAAGCCCGTGTCGGAGAACTCCCAGTACTCGCCCAGGTCATTGTTGTAGTTGGCGACGGCCATCATGCGTTTGGTTGGGTCGTTGTCCTCGAACAGTCCGTAGAAGATCGGATCCTGATCGTAGTAGGCCTGAAAGTCGAGCGACTTGATTTCGAAAAAGGAGTGGAACACCAGACTCGAGGCGTCCAGCTGAACGAACCGCAGATCGGGCATGACGCGGCGCATCTGGATTTCGAGGTTCTCCCAGTCCCGGCCGCGGAAGTCGTCGAAGATCACAAAGCCACCCTTTTGCAGATACGTGCGCAGCGCTTCCGCCTCGGCGTCGGCCATCGTCCAGAAGCCTGGCTCCGACATATAGGCGACGGGGAAATTGAAGAGCTCAGGATCGTCGAGCGCAAACACGTTGCTCTCGTCCCGGTGCGTTCGAATGAAGGTGATTTCCTCGACGATCCGCATGAAGTGCCAGTCCGATCGCGGGTAGTCGTGCGCCCACGGCGGCTCCCGTCGAAATCCTCCCCCGCCGAAGCCACCGTAGCGGAGCCGAGCGAACATGAACCGCCCGTCGTAGGGGACGCGATCGCGCTCGACCATCGGGTCGCGCCGGCCTCTTCCAAAGCCGCGCATCCCCTCCTGGGCCGCGAGCGTGGCCACCGCGCTCACCAGCACCGCCGCGGCGACAAACCCCCTACGCGAGGCCGACCGCACGTCGATACCCCCATTCGGCGCACATCAGCCCGACGAGCAAGAACAGCACAAACGGCACGTGCCACAACTCGTGCTCCTCGACCGCCGTCACGCCGCGTCCGCTGTAGCGCAGATCGTCGGCCAGGGTTGCCGTGTTGTCCGCCGCGTAGAATCGACCACCGGTCTCCTCGGCGATTCGCCGAAGCGTCGCCGCGTGCATCGTCGCGTCGAAATACTCGACATCGCTTGGCGCCGCACGGAAATGGGTCACGCTCGACCCGACGGTCTTGCCGGCGCGAGTGGCTTCGACGCGCGCTTCATACCACCCGGGCGCGCGCGTGCCGACCGATGTGCGGTACTCGCCGGCTTCCTCGCCGTCCCACGAAAGCGGGATGTCCGAGATCTCGCCATCCGGCGCCGTGATGTACGCGATGACCGATGCGTCGTTGAGCTCGACGAACGATGGATCGACGACATCGGCGATCAACGTATTCGACTCGCCGGGATCGACCCGCTCGGAGAGGGCTTGCGGCTCGACCTGATCCGGCACGCCGTCCACGACCCACCGGAGCAGCTGGCGCCAGTAATTTTCGTGAGTCATGTCGTCCACGGCAATGCTGGCGTGCATCTGCCACACCCACGAATCCTGCGGGAGGAACGCGAAGACCTTGCCGCGCCCATAGCGTTGGTAGATGAGCATCGGACGATCGCGCCGGCCTTCGTCTTGACCCGTGAGCAGCACCGTGGCACCCGGCTTGATCGTGTCGATGCGATTGACGGCGGTCACGCCTGGCAACGTTGACCATCGCTCGACCGACGCCGCTTCGTTGGCGCCAAGCTGGGTGACCGCGGTGGCGTTCCCGGCTCTGGTCGGTTTGAACGAGGCGAGACGCGTGACCGTGTCCTTCGGTTGAATCTGATTTCGATCCAGGACGACAGGCAAGACGTCGGCGACCGCGGTGCCGGCGTACCCGCCTTCCGCGAACGCGCGCGGGCCACCGAGCATGATCAGGCCGCCGCCGCGTCGATCGACGAAATCCGCAATCATCCGGAGCTGATCGCCGCTGAACGCGTTGGCCTCGATGCTGCCGAGAATCAGTCCGCGGTAGGAGAAGAGCTCCTCACGGGTCTTCGGGAAGCCGGCGACCAGTTCATCAGGCGATGAGGGCGCATCGACGAACAGGCGCAGAAACTTGTTGTCAGCGGTGCGCTGAAGCGCCACAACCTGAATGTTCCTGTCCTCGGTGACCGCGCGGCGAAGGAACTTCATCTCGAAACGCGGCTCGCCCTCGAAATACAGAATCTTCTCGGGCCGATCGCGCACGTCGATCAGCGCCTCGCGCGCATTGTTCTCGGTGACGAGCTCCCCGGATTGCGGCGACACGCGGAAGCGGAGCACACGGGGACCCGCTTCGCTGACCGTGAAACGCACCGGAACGGACGCGGGAGTGCCGGCGTCGGGGAGCGTCACCTCTTGCGTGCTCACCATGTGGCCTTCGTCTTCGACGTCGAGCGTCACCTTCTGACCGTCGAAGCCGTTTTGCGAGAGCACGACGTCCACCATGAGCGTAGTGCCCTTGAGCGCGACCTTTGGCGTCACCACGCGGCCGACTTGAATGTCCTTGGATAACGTCTCGCGGCCGACGCCCACTGTATAAACGGGGAGGCCCTCGGCCTTGAGACCCAAAAGGGCGTCGCCCAAAGCTGCGTCGGCGGTATCGGCGCCGTCGGTGACCATGACGAGCCCGGCGACCGGCAGCCCGGCCAGCTCCTGCCGCACATTCGAGAGCGCAGCGCCAAGGCGGGTCTGGGATCCTGAAAAGGTCAACTCGTTGTCGCTGGTGATGCGGTTGGCGCCCGCCGAGAAGCGAAACATGCGGACGGTGAACCGATCCGACATCGCTTTCAGAAGACCGCGATCGGCTCCGCCAAATTGGGCCTTCACGAACGCGCCGCGCGAGCCGCCATCCTGATCGGAAATCTGCATGCTCCGCGAGTCGTCGAGCAGGACGCCGACGAAGTTCTGCTGCGAAACCGCGGCCTTGACGATGAGGAGTGGCCGGAAGAGGCAGACCAGAATGACCGCGAGCAGCGCCACCCGAATAGCAGTGAGCGCCACGCGATCGCGCGGGCGGCCGCGACCCGATCGATACCCGACGATGGCCAGGACGACGGCCACGGCGACGGCTGCCGCGGCAACGTAGGAGCCGGTAGATGCCGCGAAGCGGATTTCGCCCTGGCTATAGACCGCCGGTGAGAACGTAAAGAGAAATTGAAAAAGGGCGTCGAACACGAATGCTCCGCGTGATTCTACCTTCCCTGCTAGTCTAAGCGCATGCCGCGAATGACACGTCGATCAGCTGTCGGCCTAGCCGCTACGGCGCTGCCCGCGCTCGCCATGGCTGGTCAGCCGCTAGCCCAATCCATGAGACGGCCGGTCGTGGTCAATGGCCGCCGCTATCTGCAGTACGACGTCTTCACCGACCGGCCCCTGGCTGGCAACCAGCTTGCGGTGTTTCTCGAGACGGCGGGACTGAGCGCCGCCGAGATGCAGGCGATGACGCGCGAAACGAAGTTCTCGGAGTGCACGTTCGTGCAGCCGTCCGAACAGACTGGGACTGACATTCGCCTCCGAATTTTTGGACCCGCCAACGAAATGCAGTTCGCCGGTCATCCCGTGATCGGATCGACGTTCGCGCTGGCCGATGAGGGCGTGATCGCAGCGGGACGAAAAGAGTTTACGTTTGGCCTGGGTATCGGCCCCACGCTCGTGGAACTGGAGTGGCAAGGCGACCGCCTTCGGTTCGCCTGGATGACGCAGCAGAAACCCGTGTTCGGCCCAACGCTCGAGGCCACCGGCCCCCTGGCTGGGGCTCTGGGCCTCGACGCCTCCGCGGTCAGGCCAGGTCTGCTGCCGCAAGAAGTGAACTGCGGCTCGGCGTTCTTCATGGTGCCGCTCGTCTCGCGAGCGGTGGTCGATCAAGCGGTCGTCGACACCCGCGCCGTCGGCGCGGTGTTCGAAGCGGCCAAGATTCAGCGTCGCGGCCTGTTCATCTTCTCCACCGAACCCGGCGCCGACGGTGCAACGGCGTACAGCCGCATGATGGGCGCGAACGAAGATCCGGCGACCGGATCGGCGAGCGGCCCTCTCGGCTGTTATCTCGTGAAGCATGGTCTGGTGCCGCCAGACAAAGCCGGATCGATCGTCAGCGCACAGGGTGTGAAGATGGGCCGCCCCAGCCGCATTCACATCAAGATCGACCTGAGCGGCAGCGAGATCACGCGCGTGCGGGTTGGCGGGACGAGCGTCCTTGTCGGTGAGGGACGGCTTCGGGCTTCCTGAGAACCTACGGCAACGTACGTTGCCACAGAGAGACACAGAGGCACAGAGCTTTCAGCCTAGTTTTCTCTGTGTCTCTGTGTCTCGGTGGCCAACGTCCGTCCGCGGTGAATGTTTCCAGCAATCACGGACATAGCCGCGGAAACGCGGAGTGATATCCTTTTCTCCTGAGGACAATCCGATGTTAGCGACGACGATCCCCATTACACGAACTTCTCATTCCCGTCTCACGCCGGAGCTGCGTGATAACGCACCGTTCGGCGCCGTGTTCAGTGATCACATGCTGGTCGCCGAGTGGTCGAACGGTCAGTGGGACGAGCCGCACATCGTTCCGTACGGCACGTTGACGCTGCCGGCCGCGCCCGCAGTGGCCCACTATGGTCAAGGGATCTTCGAAGGCTTCAAGGCGTTTCCGCGGCCGAACGGCGGCGCGGTGATCTTCCGGCCCGACGCCAACCACGCGCGGATGAATCGATCGTGCGCGCGGATGGCGATGCCCGAAGTGCCGGCCGCACTGTTCATCGACGGCACACGCGCGCTGGTCGCGGTCGATCGCGATTGGATTCCGGCCAGAAGCGGCAGCGCGCTCTACATTCGTCCCGTGCTCTTCGCCACCGGCGACGCCCTCGGCGTGCGCCCATCGGATCGGTTCCGTTTTGTCATCGAAACGTGTCCGTCAGCTCCCTACTTCTCGGGGAGTGTCGACCTGCTCGCGGAAGAGACCTACGTGCGTGCATTTCCGGGGGGCACCGGCGCCGCCAAGTGCGGCGGGAACTACGCGGGCAGTATGCTGGCCGCCACCCAGGCGCAGAAGCGCGGGTTCCATAACGTGCTGTGGCTGGACGGGATTGAGCGCCGTTACGTCGAAGAAGCGGGACTGATGAACGTCGCGTTCGTGATCGATGGCGCCGTCGTGACGCCGCCGCTCAGCGGCACGATTCTCGCCGGCATCACCCGCGACAGCGTCCTGACACTGCTGCGCGATCTGCGGATTCCGGTCGAGGAGCGGCCGATACCGATCGACGAAGTGTTCGACGCCGCCGCAGCCGGTCGCCTCGATTCGGCTGCCGGCATCGGCACGGCCGCCACCATCGCGCCGCTTGGTCGGCTGCGCCACAAGGATCGCGAGATCATGGTCCCGGCGCTCACGCTAGACTCGCCGCTCGGCCGAGCCGCGGCCGAGCTCGAAGCGATTCGATCGGGACAGAAGCCGGACCGACATGGCTG
>JBOGIV010000475.1:0-5256 GCA_050747925.1 Vicinamibacterales bacterium | reverse complement strand
GCCAACGGACTCGCCGGCTACATCCATGTAGTGAAGGAGGACCCGAAGGAGCCTAATCTCATTTATGCCGGCAGCGAGCTAGGCGTGTATGCGTCGTTTGATCGCGGCATGACGTGGACCGATCTGCGCCTCGGCCTGCCGCGTCTGGCGGTGGTGGATCTTGTCGTCCACCCACGTGACAACGATCTGGTCATCGCCACGCATGCCCGCGGCTTCTACATTCTGGACGACATCACGCCGCTTCAGCACATCGCGGCGGGCCGCGTCGCCGCCGCGGCGCCGGCGCTGTTTCCGCCCATAGCGGCGGTGCGCTACGTCCCCGCGAGCGACACGAGTGTCTTGGGCAACCGCGTCTGGGTCGCGCCCAATCAACCTTATGGGGCCATCCTCAATTACTACCTCCCCGAGGCGGCCCCGGGGGGCGTGACGTTTCAGGTGATCGATCGCGGCGGCCGCACCGTGTCGACGTTCACCGGACCCGGCGCCAAAGGAGTGAACCGGACGAACTGGAATCTCTCCGAGGTCTCGCAGTGCGGACCACCACCACCGGGACGCGGCCCGGGGCGAGGCGGCCGACCCGGCGGCGGCACATGGATCCGTTCGATTCCTGGGGACTACTCGGTACGGCTGACGGCGCCCGGCACGAGCGTGGAGCACCGCGTGACCGTTCGCCGCGATCCGCGCCTGCCGGCCACGACCTCGGACATGAACGTGTGGTACGGCCTGGCGCAGAAGATCGAAAAGACCGAGTGCACCCTCGACCGCGCGGCGGCCGATCTGGCAGACGTCGAGCGTCAGATTGCCGCCCGTCCGTCCGATGCGACCACCGAAACGCTTCGCCGCGACCTGCGACCGGTCGTGCTCGCGCTGCGCGGCGACCCGAAGGATCCGGGTCATGTCAATCTGCCAGCGCGATTGAACTGGCTGACGATTCAGGTTGGGAACAACAGCCACGCACCAACCGCCGCGCAGATGGAGTGGATTGGCAAATATGCGGACCAGGCCGCCGAAGCCATTTCGCGACTCGAGGAGATCAAAGCGAGACTTCGAAAGTAGGTAGCTCAGCGAGCCCCACTTCCGACCGGACGGCGGCGACGCTGGCGCCTGCGCAGTGGCTCGTAAGAAACCACCACTTCACAGCATTCGCTGGTAGAATCGAGCCGCGAGGTGCCTTCTATGTGTACCGCCCTCTCTGGTCAGATCTCCTCGGGCATCCGGATAGGAGCCCAGGCATTGGGGCTGGCCCTCCTCTGCGTTCACGTGTCTGGGCCAGCGGCAATGGCCCAGCAGACGGGCCGCAGCGCGCCGGCTGTGACCTTTGCAACCGACGTCGCCCCCATCCTCCAGAAGAACTGCCAGCAGTGCCACCAGCCCAACGCCATCGGGCCGATGTCGCTCACGACTTACCAGGAGGTACGGCCCTGGGCCCGGGCGATCAAGCAGAAGGTGATGGCGGGCGAGATGCCGCCCTACCGGTATGATCGCAACATCGGCATCCAGCAGCTGAAGCACGACCTGCGACTGAGCCAGGAGCAGATTCAGACGGTGGCCCGCTGGGTGGATGCCGGAGCGCCCCTTGGCAACCCCGCCGATCTGCCGCCCCCGGTGACGTTCCCCGACCCCAACGCGTGGGCTCTCGCCAATCAGTTCGGCCCACCGGATCTCGTGATCAAGACCAAACCCTTTACCCTGCCGGCCAGCGGTCAAGACGTGTGGTGGCGCCCAGTCGTGTCGACGGGCCTGTCCGAGGATCGATGCATCAAGGCCATTTCGGTGAAGCCGTCACGCAAGGGACGCGCCGCGGCTCATCACGCCAACAGCGAACTGGTCGTCTTCGATGAGAAGGCCAATGCGTACGTCGAGAAGGAGCGGCTGTCGGAATACGCCTTAGGGAAGGTCGGCGAGGTGGTGCCGCCGGATTCCTGCAGGACGCTTCCAGCCAATTCGCTGGTCAGGTGGGATGTGCACTACTACCCGACCGGCGAGGAGCTCCGCGACGACGTGATTGAGATGGGCGTCTGGCTCTACCCGCAGGGTCACCAGGGGAAGCACAAGCAGGACCTCAAGCTGTACTCCCTGCTCATGAAAGGCAGCGAGTTGGAGCTGCCACCGAACGGCACCGCGATGACCCAGGGGTTCCACTCGTTCAAGACCCCGGTTCGCATCGACAGCTTCCAGCCACACGGCCACTTCCGTCTCGTCGCCAAGACGCTCGAGATCTTCTATCCGGACACGGGCAAGCTCGAGATGGTGAGCTCGATTTCCAACTGGACCAACTACTGGCATACGAGCCACATCTATGAAGACGACGCGGCGCCGCTGGTGCCGAAGGGCGCGACGCTGGTGATCACCGGCTACTACGACAACACGCCGGCCAACAAGCAGAATCCCGATCCGGATCAATGGGTCGGCCCCGGCAGCCGGACCGCGGACGAGATGTCGCACGCTTGGATCGCGGTGACGCATCTCGACGATGGAACCTACGCGGGACTAGTCGCCGAGCGGGAGAGTCGCAAGAAGACGACGACGAACGGCAACAAGCAGTAGAGCGGGGCCGGCGTCAGTGCTCGGACGATCGCTCATCGGCACTCTCGGGATGGTCCTGGTGGTCGGCTTCGCCCCAGCCGACCCGCAGCGGCCGCTCGCGCCCCTGCCGCCCGGTGGGCTCAGGGTGGCCCCGTTCTTCGACGGTTGGTACGCGAATCCAGACGCCAGCATCACGTTGTCGTTCGGGTACTCCAACCTGAATCGGGAAGAGCTCGTCGAGATTCCGCTCGGCCCCGACAACTTCATCGAGCCGAAGGAGTTCGACGGCCGGCAGCCGACCTCCTTTCCAGCGGTGGTGGCCGACTCGGGCGACAGCGGCGGCCGCGCCGATCGTCGCGACCGAGCGCGGGGCGTGTTCACCATCATGGTCCCCTCCGGTTTCAAAGGCGACGTCGTCTGGACGCTGCGCCACCGAGGGCAGACGTACCGAGTTCCAGGACGATCGAAGACCGGCGCCTACCAGCTGCGCTGGCCCATGGCCATGGGGTCGATTCCACCGATCCTCCGCTTCAAGCCGGACGGCCCGGCCGGCCGCGGCCCAGCGGGCATCCAGGCGGATCCGCTGCAGGCCTCGGTTGGAGCGCCCCTCTCGCTGTCGATTTGGATCGCCGACGACAGCGTGCGTGAAAAAGATCCAATCCCGTCCAAGCGCGAAGCGAAGGCGGCGCTGAACGTCAACTGGTACAAGCACTCCGGTCCTGGCGCCGTCGTCTTCAACCCGCCCAAGTCACCGATCGCGGAGCTGAAGGGCACGGCGAGCACAGCAGTGACCTTCGCGCAGCCGGGCGAATATATGATTCGTGTCCGCGCTGACAACTTCGGTCGTCTCGATACGTCGCCTGGAAATCAGTGCTGCTGGACCAATGGGTACGTGAAGGTGAAGGTGACACCCAGCTAATCGTCCCTGACGCGTGACCCAGTGCCTACACTGCGATAGTCAAACCGTGAGTTTAGACATGGCGTCGACGATCGGTCTCTTCGAGGTGTCGCGCTTTGCGTTTCCGGATCGCAACCGCTTTCTCGGTTACGCCTCGCGGGCCCTACACGAGGCTCGAGCTCTGGGATAATCCTGGAATGGTCTCCAAAGGCGCCCTGGCGGCTTCAGCCAAAACGGCGGAGAAGCCGGTTCGGCAGCAGCTCAACCGGATTCTGACTAGCAAGACGTTTCTGCAGGTCGACCGGCTCAAACGCTTCCTCAGCTTCATCGTGCTCGAAGCCATCGCCGGCCGTGGCGGCGATCTCAAGGAATACGTGATTGGAGTGCAGGTCTTCGCCAAAGAGTCTTCGTTTGATCCGCGCACCGATCCGATCGTGCGCGTGCAGGCTCGCCGGCTCCGGGCTCGTCTCGTGCGCTACTACCGAGAGGAAGGCCAGACCGACGAGATCATCATCGACCTGCCGAAGGGGGGATATGCGCCGGTCTTCCGCCCCCGAGAGGTGTCGAGCTCGGGGCACAGGCCCTCGTTGACCACCGCCCTGGTCGGCCGCAATATCGTCGCCGTCGAGGTGTTTGCCGACCACACACCAAACGGCGCGCTCCAGTCGTTCTGTCATGGCCTTCGCGACGAAATCGTGCACGCGCTGGCGCCGATCAAGGCCATCCGCGTGCTCGCACGGTGGGGTCACGACTCCTCCGTTGATCCTCATGCCACGACGTTGCGATCGGATGCCGCGCTCGTGATTACCGGCAGCGTTCGAGCCGCGGGCGACCAGCTGCGGATTACGACCCGGTTGGTCGACGGCGCCGCCGGCTATTACCTGTGGTCTGAGTCGGTCGATACCTCGGCCGCGAATCCTCTCATCGTGCAGGAGCGGATCGCGAGAACGATCGTCGAGAAGATCGAGCCGGAACTTCCGGGCGCCGCTCACCATCTCTCGAGCCGGACCCAAAACGACAACCTGGCGGCGCGGAATCTCTATCTCCAGGGTCGCTATCACCTCAATCAACGGACCGAAGAGGGCCTTCAGCGCGCCGTGGATTTCTTCGAGAAGGCGCTGGTCGAGGACGCGCAGTTCTCGCTCGCGCACAGCGGGCTGGCCGACGCGTGGAGCCTGCTCGCTCACTACGGCGTGCTGGGACCTGCGGATGTCTGGGCGAAGGCCGCTTCGAGCGCCGCGTCGGCGGTCATGCTCGACGGACACTCCGCCGAAGCGCACACCTCGCTTGCCCACGTGCGGGCCACCCAAGACTGGGAGTGGGTAGGCGCCGAACGCGAGTTCCACCGCGCCATCCAATTGAACCCGCGGTACCCCACCACGCACCACTGGTACGCGATGTCGTGCCTCGTGCCGATGGGCCGGTTGGACGATGGGTTGGAGCAGATGCTGCTCGCGCAATCGCTCGATCCGGTGTCATCGATCATCGCGCGCGACCTCGCGGTGGTGTACTGCTACCGCCGTGAGTTCGAAGCGGCGCTGGACCAATGCGACCATACGATCGAGCTCAACCCGCACTTCGCACCGGCGTACCTCACCCTCGGACTCGTCCAGGAGCAGCGGAAAGACTTCGACGAAGCCGCCGCCGCGTTCCGTCGCGCCGCCGACCTGTCGCCGCACACGCCTCGCATGCAAGGGGCCCTGGCGCGAACCTTCGCGCTCTCAGGAAAGATCGATCAGTCGCGCGAGATGATACGAACGCTCGAGCAAATCGCCGACGCCCGATACGTATCGCCGTTCGAGTTCGTCACGATCTATTTCGCACTGGGAGAC
>JBOGIV010000474.1:0-4977 GCA_050747925.1 Vicinamibacterales bacterium | reverse complement strand
CTGAATCAGGTCAGCGCTCGGCGCCGACACCAAGTAGCTCACGATCGTCGTTTCGACATAGACCTTCGGTTTCGGCACGTTGCGCGAATTCTACTTGGTCAGCTCGTAGTGCCGTTGTTCGTCGGCCCAACACTCTATGGAGTAGACCGGAATGGATCGCTCACGGGCTAAAAAACCCCGAGATCTCCTCTCCGATGATTGCCAGGTGCAACGAGGGCCGGATGATAACACGCCAGAGATGGCCTGGACCGTCGCTGCATTGACCCGCGAGCGGATGGATAGGCGCTGGCCACGCGGGTTATCCAGGCGACCAAATGCGCGGTGCGCGCGGGTCAATTGTTGAGAGTCGTATGGTTACAGCCGATACCCTGGCGTCGCGCGACAGGCAATAGCCCGCGAGCGGCGCGGGCTAAGACGGGTGGAGACGAGACCGGCCCTCCATCACACGCGATCGACTGGGCTGCGCACTCCGAGTACCCACCGATTGAGGACGTGCAAGTAGATCATCTTTATGTGGACGCCACATAAGATGATCCACAGACACGTCCTCAACCGAGCAGAGTTGGGTGTCAACAGGTGCGCGAGGACAAGGCGCGGGAACAAACGAACCCGCGGCGCCGACCGGCAACCCCAACGCAACCGATCCAACCGAGGCGAGGGCCGCAATCTCGGAAGCCGTTCAACGCCCAGATCGTTCTCGACGCCGATCGCCTCGCCATTCGCGACAGCGAGTTGTTCTCGCTCCTCGGCCCGGGCGCTCAGCCGGTGTAGACGTCGAAGGTCACCGAGTTCTTGCCACGCTTTTTGGATGCGTACATCAGATCGTCGACGCGTCTCATCACATCGTCGACTGACTCGGGCGTCTCCTGGCAGGTGAGCACGCCAATCGAGATGGTCACAGGCCAGTCTTTCTGCAGCATTTCGTCGAGCAGCGCCGACTGCAGCTTGATGACCGCGCTCTTGGCCGCCTCGGCGTTCGCTTCGGGCATGAAGAACGCGAACTCGTCGCCGCCGAGTCGAGCCACCAGGTCGCTTCGGCGAAGGTTCGCGGTCGCTCGTGAGACCATCGCGGTCAGCAGTTGGTCGCCGACGACATGTCCGAAGCGATCGTTCACGGCCTTGAAGTTGTCGATGTCCACGAAAGCAACGGTGAACGGACGCTGATACCGCTGTGAGCGCAAGAGCTCGGCCTGCACCGTTTCGAAGAAGAAGCGCCGGTTGGCGGCGCCGGTCAGGTAGTCGCGGCGTGCCAGCTCCTTTTCACGCTCGAGGGCCTGGAGCAGCGGCAGAGAGAATGTCGCCATCAGGAAGAACGCCAGGTGCATGCTGGCGTTCCAATAGCGGATCAGCGGGTAGGAATACTCAGTGCCCGATCGACCGTCGGCGATGAACCACACGATCGCGCTGAGGATCGATGCAGCCACACCGAGCGAGCGGCCGGTGAACCAAGTGACCAGCACGATCGGGATGAGATAGAACAGCGCGAAGGACACCTCTGGCCCGGTGAGGACGTCGATGGCCCCAACCAGCACGATCAGCAGAAATCCGGTCGCGATCCAGAAGGGCCGGCTTCTTTTTTCGAGGGTCGCCAGTTCGCGCATCAGCGGGGGGACGCGCGACGTGCCGTGACTTCAATCTCAATCTTCATTCGAGGGTCAGCCAGTCCAGCCGAGATCATCATGGCCGCCGGCCTGATCTCGCCAAAATACTTCCGGAGTGCAGGCCAACACGCGGGAAAGTCGTTCGCATTCGGCAGCACGTACGTGACACGCACGACGTCGCGAAGACTCGCGCCCGCCTCGGCGAGGGCCGTTTCGATGTTGCGCAAGCTCTGTTCGGTCTGGCCGGCCACATCGTCTGCAATCGTCATCGTTTGGTAATCAAATCCGGTGGTACCCGACACAAATACCCATTCACCATCGACGACGGCGCGCGAATACCCGATATCGCGCTCGAAGGTCGAACCAGAACTGATGAGACGTCTCGACATGGCAGTCTCCGGGGGGCAGGCGTCAATCGCCGCACTCGTAAGGCAGCGCATTGTGCCATAGCATTCTCTCATTCGGCTTCATAGCTTATGCTGTGCGCCGACGCGCACCCATGTCACAAAGTGTCGCGCCGCTGCGCTCGAGCGGGGCACATTCAGGTGAAACTTCACTACGAGTTGTCTGGTCGTGGCTCGACATCGCTCATTCTGATTCACGAGCTTGGTGGCAGCCTCGGAAGCTGGGACGAGGTCGTCGCGAACTTCAATGATGACCTTCGAATCCTGCGATACGACCTCCGAGGCGCGGGCGAATCCGAAAGGGCAAGCGATCCCTTCACCATGGAGGACCAATCGACCGATCTCGAGGTGTTGATTGATGAAACACGCCTGCCTCCGCCGTACCTGATCGTCGGAGCGGCGGCCGGCGCAGCCGTCGCCGTGATCTATGCCGCCCATCACCCGATCGCTGTGAAGGGCTTGATACTCTGTGCTCCAGCGTTGAGCGTAACCGCCGACCGCAGACGCTACTTGATGGAGCGCTCCGAGCTCGCCGCTCGCGACGGCATGCGGGCGATCGTCGACCAGACGCTCGAGCAGTCATTTCCACGGCTGGTCATTCACGATCAGGCTCGCTTTCAGAGGTATCGAGAGCGATTCTTGA
The DNA here is from genome assembly GCA_050747925.1 of Vicinamibacterales bacterium. Classification (GTDB taxonomy): domain Bacteria; phylum Acidobacteriota; class Vicinamibacteria; order Vicinamibacterales; family UBA2999; genus 12-FULL-67-14b. The sequence continues at coordinate 2,329 of JBOGIV010000474.1, read as the reverse complement.
AGACCGATCCCGCCTCGTATGGACTTGCCAATCGCGCGCTGGCCGAATCGACGGCCGACAGGTGGGCCTCGGCCGTCACCTGTTCGTGCCTGCTGCTCGCCGGTACACACGACACGCTGCGTCCGCTCGACCACGTGCGGGTCGTGGCTGCCAGCTTCCCCAACGCACAAGTCGAGGCGCTCGACAGCGCACACATCATGAGTCAGCAGGCCCCCGTCGAGCTGGCCCGTCGGATTCTCCGGTTCCGCGACGAGGTCATCCTCGGCGGCCGCCCTGCGGAACACGGCTAACGCGTGCCATGTCGTCGTTTCGAGAATTCGTCGAGATACACGGGCTGCGATTCCACTGTGAGACAAGTGGTCGTCCTGGAGAGCCTTGGCTCGTATTCAGCAATTCGTTGATGACCAACCTGACGATGTGGGACGCGCAAGAGCGCGCGTTCCGCGAGAGCTATCGAATCCTCCGCTACGACCAGCGAGGACACGGCGAGACGCAGGCACCTGACGCCTCGTGCACGATCGACGAGCTGGCCGACGATCTCGAGGCGTTGTGCGAGGCGTTCCAGATCGCACGCGCCGTGATGATCGGAGTGTCGATGGGCGGCGTCACCGCCCTGCGAATGGCCCAGCGGCATCCCTCGCGCGTGGCCGGCCTGGTGGCCTGCGACTGTCAGTGGTTTTCGCCGGCGACATCGACGGCCGTCTGGGACGATCGCATCCGCACCGCGAACGACGGCGGCATGAGCGGGCTCGTCGAGCCGACGATCAGTCGGTGGTTTCGACCGGCGTTTGTCGAACGGAGGGGGCCAGGCTTGGACGACGTGCGACGCATGATCGAGACCACTCCGGTTGCTGGCTTCGTTTCATGCGCTCGGGCGCTGCAGTCGTTCGACGTCCGCGTGGACTTCGCGCGCATCGCCGCGCCGACGTGCTTCGTGGTTGGCGATGGAGACGGGGTGCTGCCCACTGTGATGCGAGACATGCACCGCGGGCTGCCCGGCTCGAGCTTTGTCCAGATCGCGGAAGCCGGCCATCTGCCAAACATCGAACAGCCCGCGACGGTGAATCATGCGATTCAGGCGTTCTTGATTCAGATTGGCTGGCACCCTCACCTCTGATGCGCGGAACGCGCGCCAGGAGCCACAATGCCGCGCATTGCCTTGCCGACCACCGACACCATGACCCCTGTGCAACGGCAGGCCTACGACGCCGTCGTGGCTGGACGCCGCGGTCATGCGCCGGCGCCGTTTCTCGCATGGTTGCAGAGCCCCGAGTTTGCAAGCCGTGCGCAGAAGCTGGGCGAGTTCGTCAGATACGAGACGACGATGGCGCCGAGGTTGTCGGAGTTGGCGATCCTCGTGGTGGCGAGTTGGTGGGGGTCAGCGTACGAGTGGGCCATCCACAAGACTGAGGCGCTCAGGGCTGGCGTGTCGGCCGACGTCATCGACGACATCGCGGCCCAGCGAACACCGCGATTCGATCGGCGCGACGATCAGGCGGTCTTCGATTTCGCGATGAGTCTCTGCCACACGCGCGCCGTGGCCGAGTCGACCTATCGACGGACCGTCGGCGAGATCGGCGAGCAGGGGGTCGTGGAGCTGGTGGGCGTGCTTGGGTACTACACGCTCATCTCGATGACGCTGAATGCGTTCGAAATCGGCCCGCCGGCCGCCTCCTCTTGACATCCCACAGGTCGCGGCACTAGGCTCCTCTAAGCAACCCACAGGAGTCGAACGCATGCCGGACCAGAAGTCGGAAATCCTCCAGGGCACCCTCGATCTGATGGTGCTTCAGACGCTCGACGCGATGGGCCCCATGCATGGCTACGGCATCGCGCGACGGATCGAGCAGATCAGCGAGGAAGCGCTCCAGGTCAACCAGGGCACGATCTATCTCTGCCTCGTCCGTCTGGTTCAGAAACGGTGGATCACCGCGGAGTGGGGCGCCTCGGAGAACAACCGGCAGGCGAAGTTCTATTCCATCTCCAAGACCGGGAAAAAGCAGCTTGCCGAGGAGACCGAGAACTGGGAGCGTGTCGCTGGTGTGATCGGCCGGCTGCTGCAGCTCGCGCGGAGGTGAGCCGTGTTGAATCGCTTGAAGACCGTCAGCACGCGATTCGTGGCGTCGGCCACGAGGGGACGTCTCGATCGTGATTTCGATCGAGAGCTCGAAACCCACCTGGTGATGCTCACTGAGGACAACGTTCGTCGTGGGATGACGCCCGAGCAGGCACGCCGAGCGGCAGCCATCCGACTCGGCGGGCGCACCTCGCTCCAGGTTCAGCATCGGGACGTGCGAGGTTTGCCGCAGGTGGAGTCCGTGTTTCAGGA
>JBOGIV010000473.1:0-5636 GCA_050747925.1 Vicinamibacterales bacterium | reverse complement strand
GCCGACGATACCGGGCACGTGGTGCGCTATGGCTATGACGCAGCCGGGCGATTGGTGAGCACGGCCAGCGGCGACAGCGTCGTGGAATACTCGTACAACTATCGAGACTTGGCCTCCATCAACGTGTCGGGCCGCCCGATACTGCGGATTGAATATGACGACAACCGCCGCGTCTCGCACCTGGCTCTGGCCGACGGGCGGCACTACCGGTTCGACTTCGTGATCTCCGCTCGCGACTCCGTCGTTCGACGAGTCGTCGTGCATCGACCCGACGGCACCCAGGAGACCGTGACTATCGACCCTTAGGTTTGATTCTCGCCGCTCGACTTCGATGCGCCCAATTGGTAGCGAGCGGTCCTGCCACCGGAGGTGTCCTCGCCGGGTTCGCCGTGGAGCTGACTACCAATGGCCGGAACTCGGGGTAATTCCCAACCGCGCCCAAAGGGCAGGCCTTGGGTGCTGCCGAGGACAAATATGCTCTAACCTGAGGTCTACGCAACCTTCGAGAACTGCGAGATGTCCTATGGCACAAAGCAAGAAAACTCCATCGGGTCCCGACTTGGCCGCCGGCGTGCCTCTCCAGAGTCTTCAGGATACTGGCCACCTCCTCGGCCACGTCGGCGACGAGGATGTACTCGTCGCGAAAGTCAACGATGAGATCCTGGCCGTCGGCGCAAACTGCACGCACTACCGCGGCCCCCTTGCGGAAGGCGTCATCGTTGGAGACACCGTGAGGTGCCCCTGGCACCACGCGTGTTTCAGCCTGCGCACGGGCGAACCGATTCGACCACCAGCCTTCGACCGCATCGCCTGCTGGCGCATTGACGTCATCGGGGACCGATTCGTCGTCCGCGAGAAGATGCCGTTGTCGAACACGCACGGTCCGTCTCATGAGGCGACACAGGAGTCGATGGTCATCGTTGGAGGCGGCGCGGCCGGTCTCGCGGCCGCCGACACGCTGCGCCGGGAAGGCTATCGCGGGGCGCTCACGATCGTCAGCGCCGACGCCGACGCTCCATACGACCGGCCGAATCTATCGAAGGACTATCTCGCCGGCACGGCGCCGGAAGACTGGATGCCGCTGCGCGACGACGCCTATTTCGCGGAACACAAGATCGCATTGAGGCTGGCAACCCGTGTGACCGCGATCGATACCGCTCGTCGCGCGGTGACGCTGGACGATGGGACGTCACTGCCCTACGGCGCGCTGCTCCTGGCAACAGGCGCCATGCCGATCCCGCTCAAGGTGAAGGGCGCCGATGACCCGCGCGTGCACTACCTTCGATCGTTCGCCGACGCGCGCGCCATCATTGCCCGCCTGTCATCGGGAACACGTGCCGCCGTCGTCGGCGCCAGTTTCATTGGATTGGAAGTGGCGGCCTCACTGCGCGCCCGGGGCATCGAGACGCACGTGATCGACCCCATTGCCCGACCGATGCAGCAAGTCATGGGCCCTGAGATCGGTGACGCCATTCGGAAGCTGCACGAGTCTCACGGCGTGGTCTTCCATCTCGGTGACAGCGTCGCGTTCATCGATCACCGCGGACTCGCGCTCACCAGTGGCGCATTGATCAAAGCGGACATCATCATCGTCGGTATCGGCGTCAGGCCCGCGACCGATCTCATGGAGCAATCGGGCCTCCAGACCGACAACGGCATCAGCGTCAACGAGTATTTGGAGACGAGCACGCCTGGTGTGTTTGCCGCCGGCGACATCGCGCGATGGCCGGATGCACATTCCGGCGAGCGGATTCGTGTCGAGCATTGGGTCGTCGCCCAACGACTGGGCCGGGCGGCCGCGAGAAACATGCTGGGCCGGCGAGAGCCATTCGATGCCGTGCCGTTCTTCTGGAGTCAGCACTACGACGTCACGATCAACTACGTGGGTCACGCCAGCCGTTGGGACAGCATCGAACAGGATGGCGACATCGCCGGCCACGACTGCCTGTTACGGTTCCAGCGTGAGGGCCGAACGATGGCCGTCGCGACGATCGGTCGCGACCGCGAGAATCTGGTGTGCGAGGTCGAGCTCGAGCATCAGGCGCGCCTGTTGCGCGCGTGAGTCAGGCTGATTGCTCCGGTTGAGTTTCTGGGACAAAGCGGACCGATTGAGGCATGCGCGTTTGGTAGAGTTGCGCCGATGCGCAGCGTCATCGGAGTGTGGCTTGCGATGATCGTTGCAAGTTTCACAGGTTCCACAGGTTCCACGGGTTCCACAGGGTCTACAGGGTCCACGGGTTCACAAGTCGACGTTCAAGTCCGCATGCGTGCGTGGTCCACCGCGCTCGGCGTGACGTGCGCACATTGTCACGTACCGGAGGCCTGGAGCGACCCATCGAAGCCAACGTTCGAGTTCGCGCAGCGCATGATGCGCATGGTGAACGCGTTGAACGCGGGCCCCTTGAAAGACGTGGAGCCCATCGCCTGTTGGACCTGTCATCGCGGACAGATGACGCCGGCGCGGCTGCCGCGAGCAGAGTGGGAGGCGATTCAAACCAGGCACGCCGCCGAATTTGCGTCGAATCCAAGCCGTGCGCTGGCGATGAGCGTGTACTCGGCCTCCCTCGGAGTGGACTGCATGCATTGTCACGAACCAGAAGCGTGGTCCACGAGCAGCAAGCGCCCGTTTGCCATGGTCAAGACGATGCTGCCGATCTTTGATGAGATTCCTAAACACTTCGACAAGTCGCGCATGCCCGTCACGCAGTGCTACATGTGTCATCAGGGAAAGATCAAGCCTGAGCGATAGACGCCGCCGATCAGGCGACCCTAACCAGCCTACGCCAAGGCTACGGCGGTCCGCCGAAGCGCTTCGCGCGAAGGCGGAAGGGTCGCCTCTACATGTCGATCAAGCTCGACGGGCCAGCCGTCGCCAGATCGCGTTTGCCGTCACCGCCGCGTAGGGAACCATCAGTGCATGGAACGGCAGAATCAGCCGCATGCCCTTCGGATAGACGACGACCACGGCCACGTATTGCGTCAAGGCCACGAGCGCCGGCAGCAGCACAAGCCACAGCGGCCCGGCCGGAGCTCGGATCGCCAGTGCGACGCCGACGACGCTCGCGATCGAGAGCGTGAGCAGTCCCACCGAATAGCCCCACCCCGGCGCATAGAAATCGAAATAGCCCAGCGCGAACAGCGCTTTGTTGAACAGATTCCGAAAGAACAGCGCTGGCGCGGTCAACGCGTATTCGACAACCTGTCTCGTGAATGGGTGCAGGCCGAATCGATCGTACAGGGCGCGATGCGCCTCCTCGTCGATGGTCACGCCCGGAGGAGGCTCGTTCCCGCCATACAACGTGACCGGCAGTTCGCCCGGCATGAGGATGAGTTGATGCACGACGATCCAGTTGCGTATGGCGATGAGTGAGATCACGCTGCAGGAGCACACCAGGAGCGTGAGGACGAGAAGCGATCGCCGTGGAATGGCCTTCCATGAGAACCAGCACAGGGGAATCACCAAGGGCCAGGCCAGGATGATCGTCGACCGTGTGAGCGCGGTCACGCCCGCGAGAAGACCGGCGCCGGCGATGCGAGGCAGGGTTGGCGCACCTGTGACGCTCATCATGACGGCTGTCCAGGCCACGAGCAGCGGCACGAACAGCGACTCGTTCAGCAGCTTGGCCGAAATCGGCGCCAGCAGGCCAAACGCATATGCGACGCCGCACGCGAGCGCAGTCCACCACACCTCGTCGCCCCGAATGCGTACGGCGATCGTCACAACCATCCACACGACCAGCGAGAGCAGCAGCCGCTGGATGAGCATGGGCCCGAACATGCTCTCGCCAAACACGGCGTGCATCCCGGCGAGGACGTACGGATAGAGCACTTGATAGAAGAACGGCTCACCGCCATCCTTCGCCAGCAGGAATGAGTCGAGTTGGATTTGTCGCGCGTAGTACTCGTAGGTGAGCGTGTCGTCGCCGCCAACGAGCGTCATCATTCGCCAGGACCATGGCGTCGCAAACACGACCGCTTCAACAGCCGCGACGAGGGCCAGTAGCGCAAGCGGCTGGTCACTCGGCGTCCAGACTGGCCGCTGGCGGGCCAGGTCGCGAATCGTGTCTCGCACACCAAGCAGCAGGAGCACGGTCAGCCACGCGAGGACGCCGACGTCAATCGCTGTCATCGCGCTGCGGACAATCGGCGCGGCGGTCACCTGCCACGGGCGCAGTCGAGTCGTCGAGACCGAAGGCGCCGCAAATGGGGTGTGCCTGTCTTTGTCGCTCTCGCCCACCGAAAGCCGCCGCGGGGATGCGTAGGGAGAGGTGAAGCGCACCTGCAGCGTGTGCCATCCTCGCGAGGGCGTGATGACCGTGCTGTGCTCGGCATCAAGTGTTGCCACGGCAAGCACCTGCACGCCGTCGAGCACGAGCTCAGAGGTGGCGCCCCGCGCATCGAGATAGAGCTGGCGCGGCGTCGCATCGGTCTGGACGAGCCAAAAGCCATCCCAAACGGCCGAAAACGTCATGAGCTCGCGATTGGGCTCGTGCGGCAGATAGAAGTTGAATCGGCTGATGTCGTTGAAGAACGCCAGCGGAAACTCCGCGCGGCCGGGCTCGAACTCCAGCGTTCGATCGATTCGTGTGAAGTCCCGGTCTGGATAGTCCGTGCTGCGCTCGAACGCCCCTGTCGCCGCGCCACTCGCGAAATAGCGGGCCGTGAATCCTCCAACGTCAGGCGCGACGAATGACGCCACAAGCGACACCGTGAGCGCCGCCGCCACAAAGGGCGCGCCCGAGAGGCGGGCGCGTTGCAGCAGCAGCCACCCGACGACGAGAAGGGCTGCCGACTCAACCGGGCCGAGCGGCAGACCGTTGACGATGCCACTTGCCTGACGCGGCGTCGCGAGGAACGCGACCCACACGATCGCGGTCAGCCACCTGATCGGTTGCACGAAACGCGCATGCTACCACCGCCGGCTGAACAACGCGCCAGATGGGAAACGCAGAGTGTCAGACCATTGGTCACATAGGACTTGCCAGGACTCGAGTAGAAGACTACGTTTCACCCATGGTTCGACATGTTGAGGTCGGCGCCGTCGTGGCCCTGGCCATCACCTCGGCATCATTCGCGCAGGCGCCTCCTCGCCGCGTCAATCTCACCGGCACCGTGATCGCGGTCAACCAGCAGTCGGACTCGGTCACACTGATCGACCTCGAGACGATGGAGGCATATCGTCACGTGCCGGTCGTGGGTGGCCCGCACGAAGCCGCCGCATCTCCCGACGGTCGCTCGGTGATCGTGACCAACTACAACAAGCAGGGCGCCGGGCAGCAGCAGACGCTGAGCCTCCTGGCGCTTCCAAGCGGCGACACGATCAAGACGATCGACCTTGGCGAGTACCGCGCGCCGCACGATGTGCGGTGGGTCGATCCAACCCATGTCGTGGTGACATCGGAAGCCAATCAGGCGCTGCTGGTCGTGAATATCACCTCGGGCGCGATCGAGCGCGTCTTCCGCACCGAGGCGGGCGTGTCGCACATGCTGGCGCTCTCCACCGACCGGACGCGCCTCTACTGCTCGAACATGCGTGATGGCAGCGTCAGCGCCTTCGACTTCAAGACGGGCGCGAAAATCAAAGACGTCAAGACGGGGAAGGAATGCGAAGGCGTCGGCGTCACGCCGGATGGCCG
>JBOGIV010000472.1:0-5912 GCA_050747925.1 Vicinamibacterales bacterium | reverse complement strand
CCTCGTGGGGATACGCTGCGCTCGGTTGCGCGATCGAAGGGGCTTCGGGCCTGTCGTACAGCGAGTTCCTCAAAGCGCAGGTCCTGGATCCAGCCGGCATGCGGGATACCACCTTTGACGAGCCCGCCTACTCCGCGCTGCGCTTCAGTCCAGGCTTTCGTCTGAAGAGCAACACCATCGTCCCGTCAGTCGTCGTGGACACGCGGTTCAAGACGCCGGCGAGCGGCTTGATCTCGACCGTCCTCGATCTCACGAGGTTTGCTTCAGCGCTCTTCGGCGGATCGCTGCTCAGTGCTTCATCGTTGACGGAGATGCAGGCGGTGCCAGCGGTGCCGGCCGGAGAAACACCGCGCTTCACCGCGGGATGGACGCTCGGTCAGCAAGGATTGGGTGCGGCGGCGTACGAATACAACGGATCGATGGAAGGGACGACAGCGTATTTGGTGGTCGTGCCGGAGCGGAAAATCGCGGTCGCGCTCTTGGCGAATCGCGAGCGCTTTGTGCGGGAGATCTATCCAATCGTCTCCGGCGTGGTAAAGGCGGCGATTGCACCGGCCGGGCGTTAGACGCGCCCTCCTCTGGGCTGCCGGCGGCTTCTCCTTGGTCGGCCTGTTTACCGCCCTACCCGCCCCACCCGGCCTTCCCGCAGTGCCGGTCGATGGGAAAAGGGACCTGCCCCTTTGGCCAGTAAAAAGAATCTATTTGACCGGCAAAAAGGGGCAGGTCCCTTTTTTCCTCACCTGAACTGAGCCTGCAGTTTCTGCAGCGCGTCGTTACCAGGACAGAGCTGATCGTAGGGAATCTCGGTCAACGCGCCCGACACCGTGTTGCTCTGCTCGTGCAGATCCTTTGAATCCGCCGAAATGTAGAGCAGCCCGGTTGCCGTCTCCCCCTTCGCCTGATGCTCGCGGACATGCGCGTAGGCGCGATCGCGATCCGTCGGGTCATAGTCCTCGGCGACCTTACGCAAGCGCACTGAACTTCCGTCGTGCAGCGTCAATGTTTGCACGCTGCCCGGCGCGTACTCAGTGGTGATGGCCTCGCGAATCGGCACGAAGTCGGTTTGGACGACCTCGACATTGTGCTCGCGCGTGTAGGCGTAGCTCTTCGTGGAGCCCTCGTGATCGTTGAAGGTCACACAGGGCGAGATCACATCGATGAACGCGAACCCTCGATGCGCGATCCCGGCCTGAACGATCGGCACCAGCTGATCCTTGTCGCCCGAGAAGCTGCGCGCCACGAACGTCGCGCCCAGCGCCAGCGCGAGAAGGCACCCATCGATGGCCTCCATCGTGTTGGCCTCGCCCTTCTTGCTCGTTGATCCTGGATCCGCCGACGCCGAGAACTGTCCTTTCGTCAGCCCGTACACCCCGTTGTTCTCGAGGATGTAGAGCATGTTCACGTTGCGGCGGATCGCGTGGCACAACTGACCCAGGCCAATCGACAGTGAATCGCCGTCGCCGGACACACCGATATAGATCAGATCGCCGTTCGCGGCGTTCGCGCCGGTGGCCACCGCAGGCATCCGTCCGTGGACGCTGTTGAATCCGTGCGCTTCTCGCAGGAAATATGCAGGCGTCTTTGACGAGCAGCCGATGCCCGAGAGCTTGGCCACCCGGTGTGGGGCGATGTCGAGCTCCCAGAACGCCTGGATGATCGCGGCCGTGATCGAGTCGTGACCGCAACCGGCGCAGAGCGTGGTGATCGCGCCTTCGTAGTCCCGCCGGGTCAACCCGATCGCGTTCTTCTTCAGGCCGGGGTGATGAACTTTGGGCTTGGCGATGTAGCTCATGCCGCCTTCTCCACCTTCGCTTTCACGCCGGCGATCACGTGATGGGCGCTCATCGGGAAGCCGGCGTAATACCGCACCGACTCCATCCGCTCGACCGGCACACCGGTCTCGAGCGTGAGCAGACTGCGCAACTGCGCGTCGCGATTCTGTTCGACGACGAAGTTGACCTCGTGGTGTTCGAGGAACTGTCGCACTTCGTCGCCGAATGGGAAGCCGCGCACCCGCATGTAATCGAGATGGATCCCTTCCTTCGCCAGCAGATCCATCGCCTCGATGCACGCCGCGTGACAGCCGCCCACTGTGACGAGGCCCATCTTTGCGCCGGTCGCGTGTTTGACGAGCGGCGCTGGAACCGCGCGTGCAGCGCCCTGAATCTTCCGCGCGATCCGATCGAGGACTTCCTGATACTCCTCCGCATCCTCGGTGTACCCGCCGTGCTTGTTGTGGCCCGATCCGCGCGTGAAGTACGCGCCTTTGGGATGCACGCCCGGCAGCGAGCGATACGGAATGCCGTCGCCGTCCACGTCCAAGTACCGAGAGAAGCTCTTGATCCGCTCGAGCTCCTCGGCCGAGAGCACCTTCCCGCGATCGGGACGATACGAGTCGTCCCAGGTCAGGCGCGGCACCATCCAATCGTTCATGCCGATATCGAGGTCGGTGACGAGGAATACCGGCGTCTGGAACCGCTCGGCGAGGTCGAAGGCCTTGGGCGCCATTTCGAAGGCTTCTCGTGGATCTCCGGGATAGAGACAGATGTGTCGCGTATCGCCGTGAGAGGCGTACGCGCACATCATCAGGTCGCCTTGCTGCGTCCGCGTCGGCATGCCGGTAGACGGCCCCGTGCGCTGCACGTCGACGATGACCGCTGGTACTTCGGCGTAATACGCCAGACCAATGAACTCGTTCATCAGCGAGATGCCGGGGCCGGCTGTGGGCGTGAACGCGCGGGCCCCGGCCCAGCCGGCGCCGACGACCATGCCGAGCGCGGCCAGCTCGTCTTCCGCCTGCAGAATCGCGAACCGTTGCTTCTTCGTTTCCGGATCACGCCGGTACTTCAGGCAGAAGCTCTTGAACGCTTCCATCACCGACGTGGCTGGTGTGATCGGATACCAGGCGCCGACGGTCGCTCCGGCGTAGACCGCGCCCAGCGCCAGGGCCGTGTTGCCGTCAATCAGAATCGAATCTTTCGTCGCGTCCATCCGCTGCAGATGAATGGGGAGCGGACAGTCGAAGTGCTTGGTCACGTAGTCGTAGCCAATCGCGATCGCCTTTTCGTTCGAGTCGAGCAGCGCCTTCTTCGCCGCGTATTTCTCCTTGGTCAAGGCGGCAATGATTTCGGGGTCCATGCCGATGAGCGCCGCCAGCGCGCCGGTGTAGGCGATGTTCTTCATCAGGATGCGCTCGCGCACGCCCTTGAAGGCGGCGTTGCACATCTCGGCCAGCGGCACGCCGATGTAGGTGACATCGGGCCGCCTCAATTTCTCGTCCAGCGGCCAGGACGAGTCGAACATCAGCCATCCACCCGAGCGGACTTCGGCGACATCCTTGACGTAGGTCGCGGCGTTGAGCGCGACCATCAGATCGAAGTGCGGAGTGCGCGCGGTGTACCCGTTCTTGTTGACTCGGATCTCGTACCACGTCGGCAGGCCCTGAATGTTGGACGGGAACACGTTCTTCCCCGTCACCGGCACGCCCATCCGGAAAATGGCCTGCATGATGAGGCCATTCGCGCTCGCCGAGCCAGTGCCGTTGGCCGTTGCGATCTTGAAAGCGAAATCGTTGACGCGATTCATATCGTTCTTGGTCCAGGCGACCTAAAGGGTCGCCTTTACGATTGTCATCTCGTTCGGTACGATCGTCATCTCGTTGTAGAGGCGACCCTGGGTCGCCCTTTCGCCCCTCGATGGTCGCCTTCGGATCGCCCTCAGCGTCCTACCGCCGCGAGCGGAATAAACGTGGTGGCGGCGTACGGTCGCTCTAGAACGAACCGGCGCATGTCCCAGGCGTACGTCGGACAGCGCTCGGCGCACAAACCGCAATGGACACACACGTTCTCGTCTTTGATCATCACACGGCCGGTGTGCTTGAGCGGGCCAGAGACGAACAGTGATTGCCCCGCCGACTCTGGCGGCGCCTTCAGACGCGCCCGCATCTGGTCCTCGGTCGATTCAGATACGATCGCCAGGCAATCCACCGGACAGATGTCGATGCACGCGTCGCACTCGATGCACAGCGAGTCGGTGAAGTGCGTCTGCACGTCGCAGTTGAGGCAGCGCTCGACTTCGTTCCTGGTCTGTTCCTCGGTGAAGCCGGTCTCCACTTCGACCGTCATCTTCGAGAACCGGATCGGCAGCTCGACGTGCCTCATCTTCTGCCGCGCGACCGGGTCGTAGTTGTTGCTGTACGACCACTCGTGCAGCCCCATCTTCGTGCTGGTGAGCGTCATGCCGTCCTTGGGACGCTCGGTCACCGGAACGCCTTCGCAGACGTTGTGGATCGAAATGGCCGCCTGATGGCCGTGCTCGACCGCCCAGATGATGTTGGCCGGACCAAACGCCGCATCGCCGCCGAAGAACACCCCCTCGCGCGTGGACATGAACGTCGTCCGATCGACAACCGGCATGTTCCATTTGTCGAACTGCAGACCGATGTCCCGCTCGATCCAGGGGAACGCGTTCTCCTGGCCGATGGCCAGCACGACCGAGTCGCAGGGAATGATCACGCGCCCGGCGGGTTCCTGGACGAGCTTGCCGCTGATCTCGCTCGACGTGAACCTGTCGAATTCCATGCCGGTGAGCTTCCCCTGTTCGACGATGAAGCGGACCGGTGAGAGGTTTTCGAGTATCTCGACGTGCTCTTCCTCGGCGTCCTCGAGCTCCCACGGCGAGGCCTTGAAGTACTTGCGCGTCTTTCGCGAGATGACCTTGACGTCGGTGGCGCCCAGCCGCTTGGCCGATCGGCAGCAGTCCATCGCCGTGTTGCCGACGCCGATGATGAGCACGCGCTTGCCCACCGATTCGACATGGCCGAAGTGAATCGATTCGAGCCACTCGATGCCGATGAAGATCTGGTCGGTGTCGTGGCGGCCAGGAAGCTCCAGCTCCTTGCCCTTGGGCGCGCCGCTGCCGACAAAGATGGCGTCGAACTGCCTGGAATCGACTAGCTCGCGGAGGCTCGTGATCGGCGAGTCGTACTTCATCTCGACGCCCATGTCGGTGATGTAGCCGATCTCTTCGTCCAGTACCGTCTCGGGCAGTCGAAACGCGGGAATGTTCACACGCATCAGGCCGCCAGGGCTGGGGCCCTTTTCGAAGATGGTGCAGTGGTAACCAAGCGGCATCAGGTCGTTGGCGACGGTGAGCGACGCTGGACCTGCGCCAATCAGGGCGATCTTCTTGCCGTTCCCGATCGCCGGCGCCGTCGGCAGGCGATCGCGAATATCTTCCTTGTGGTCGGCGGCGACGCGCTTGAGGCGGCAGATGGCAACGGGTTTCCCGTCCACGCGAGTACGGCGGCACGCCGGCTCGCACGGGCGATCGCACGTGCGTCCGAGGATGCCCGGGAAGACGTTCGACTCGCGGTTCAGGATGTACGCATCGTCGAACCGGCCTTGAGCGATCATCCGGATGTACTCGGGGACGTTGGTGTGGGCGGGGCACGCCCACTGGCAGTCGACGACCTTATGGTAGTAATCCGGATTCCCGACGTCCGTCCGAGGCATATGCTCAGAATTATAGGGTGCCTATGGGTGCCTTGCGTGCCTGGGGTGCCTAAGGGTTGGTGCCAGCGGAGCCTGCCTCGAAGCTCGCGGCTGCAGCGAGCGAAGGTGGGTGCCAAGGTGCCAACGTGCGAAGGTGACAGACGAGAGGGTCATATAGATGAGAGGGCCCATGAATCGTGTGTTCCTGTCTCTTGCCGTCGCGTTGTGTGTCGCAGCGTGTTCGTCAACCTCGCCGTCACCCCCGCCTGCTGCAGGAGTCCTCGGCGGCGAAGTCATCGATCTTTCGCATACATATGATGCGAAAACCATCTACTGGCCGACCGCCGATCCGTTTCGCCTCGACAAAGTCGCCGATGGCGTGACACCCGGCGGCTATTACTACGCGGCGAACAACTTCTT
>JBOGIV010000471.1:0-8066 GCA_050747925.1 Vicinamibacterales bacterium | reverse complement strand
ATCGAGTGATCGAGCGCCTCGGCGCCGGAGGCATGGGTGTCGTATATCGCGCCCGCGACGAGCGGCTCGATCGCGACGTCGCGCTCAAAGTGCTGCCGCCCGGCAGACTCGAGGACGAAGACGCGCGGCGCCGGTTCAAGAAGGAGGCGCTCGCTCTTTCGAGAATCAATCATCCTCAAATCGCCACGATCCACGACTTCGATACCGATGCCGGCGTGGACTTCCTCGTCATGGAGTTCATTCCCGGCAAGGGGCTCGATCAGCTGGCCGCCGAGGGTGGCCTGAGCGATGACGCGGTGCGACAGTTGGGGATACAGCTCGCGGATGGCCTGGCGGCGCTGCATCAGCACGGGATGGTCCATCGGGACTTGAAGCCGAGCAACCTGCGGTTGACGCCCGATGGCCGGCTGAAGATTCTCGATTTCGGTCTCGCCCGTCTCCTGCAGCCTGTCACCAGCGTGGTGACGGAAACCTTCGACAGCGCCGTCGAGTTCGCCGGCACGTTGCCCTACATGGCCCCTGAGCAGGTTAAAGGGGAGCCGATCGACGCGCGCACGGACATCTACGCGGCGGGTGCGGTCTTATACGAACTGGCGACCGGACGCCGGCTGTTCCCGGACGCCGGACGTGCGGAGCTGGTCGGCGCCATCCTCGGTCGCACGCCGGCCAAGCCGAAATCCATCAATCCTCAGTTGTCCGATTCGCTCGAGCGCACCATCGTCCGGGCCCTCGCCAAGGACCCGACGAGCCGGCCCGCGACGGCCGCCGATCTGCGCGTGGCGTTGACAGAGAAGGGCGTGCGGCCTCTCGAGGAGCCTGCTGAACCCGGACCTCGAGAACGCTCCATCGCCGTCTCCGTTATCGCCGGCGTCCTCGCGTTGCTCGTGTTGATGATCCTCGCCACGGTTGTGATTCGACGAATCGGCTCGGCGCCGCCGCCGATCGTTGGAAAGACGACAGTGGCTGTCCTGCCTTTTCACGCGCTCTCCGTCTCGCCGCCGATCCGGTTTCTGGGCGTGGGGATCCCCGACGCGATCATCACGCGCCTGGCGGGCGTGGAACAGTTGACGCTTCGTCCCACGAACGCGATTCTCCGGTACGAGAATCAGCCGGTCGATCCCAAGGATGCCGGGCGCGCGCTCAAGAGCGCGTATGTGCTCACCGGCATTCTCCAGGAAGCGGAAGAACGACTGCGTGTGAGCGTCCAGCTGGTGCAGGTCGAAGACGGTGCGCCATTGTGGGGCGAACACTACGACGTGGCGCGTGCGGACTTGCTCAGCTTGCAGGATCAAATCGCTCGGTCAGTGGCTGATGCGCTGAAGATCCAGATGACCGCTGCGGAACGACACCGTCTATTCCGCCGGTACACGGAAAACGCCGCCGCATACGAAAAGTACCTGGAAGGGCGAGCGCAGTTCTCGCGATATACGCCGGACAGCACGCGAGCGGCGATCGCGAGCTTCGAAGAGGCGCTGAAAGTGGACCCGGCCTATGCGCCGGCCCGGGCGGGAGTGGCCCTGGCCAGCGCGAGCATGCGACTGCGGTTCGCGCCCGCGTCCGAGGCGCTCGCCTGGAGTGAGCGTGCCGAACGGGAGGCGCGCGCCGCCTTGGAGCTCGATCCCCAACTTGCCGAGGCACACGAGGCGCTTGCGGGCGTCTATCGGGCGGTCGAATTCAAGTGGGAGGAGACGATCGAGGAGGGTCGCCTGGCCCTGGCGCTGAATCCGAATCTCGATCAGCCATACCTCTATCGCGCGGCCGCCTTTTATCATCTCGGCCTGCTCGACCTCGTCGAGCCGGCGTTGAAGGCGGCGGCCGATGTCAATCCGGGCCTTCAGCAGCTGGCTGTGGAATCACAGCGAACCCGTGGCATCACGGCTCTGCTTGCGGGCCGCTTTCAAGACGCCATCGATGCCTTCGAAGACGTGCACCGCATGAGCGGCGGCACGACGTACAACTGGCTCCGGGGCCAGGCGTTCTACTACACGGGCGATGCCGCACGCGCCGAAGAGATCCTGGCGCTCGGAGGAAACACCGCAAGCGACCGGCGTTCTCAAGCCGTACTCGCGAGCGTCAAGGCTGCCCGGGATGCGGATACAGAGTCGAAGGCGCTCGTGCACACCATCCTCGATGGCGGCTTCATCGATCACCACATCGCGTACAGCCTGGGCGCCACCTATGCACAGCTCGGCGACTTCGGCGAAGCCAGGCGATGGCTCGAAGAGGCGGCGCGAACCGGCCTGCCCTGCTATCCGTGGTTCGCGCGCGACCCGCTGCTGGATCCGCTGCGACGCGATCCGGAGTTCCAGCGATTCCTCGCCGGGCTCGAGGAGTCCTGGCGCAAGCGCATCGTTCGCTACACCACCGCAACGCGGTAGTGGCTCTAGTTCCAGTTGAGGCCGCGCAGCTGATCGAGGTTGAGGTTCCCGCCAGACAGCACGACGGCGACGCGCGATCCCGCGGCAACGCGATCAGGCCATTGAGCAGAGCGGCGACTGGCGCGGCGGCGGCGCCTTCCACGACCAGCTTGCAGCGTTCCATCACCCAGATCACGGCATCGAAGATCTGTCGATCGGGAAGCGCGACAATCTCGTCCACAAACCGCTGGACGACCGAGAAATTGATCTCACCCACGCGGCGCACGCGCAGGCCGTCGATGATCGTCCGGCAGTCAATCGTCTCGAGTCGTCCTGCCTCGACGCTCGCCTTCATGGCCGGACCGTCCGACGATTCGACCCCGATGACGCGGATTTGAGGGTTGTAGCTCTTGGCCGCCATCGAGACGCCGGAGATCAGCCCACCACCGCCGATCGGCACGATCACCGCGTCGACCTCCGGCCAGTCCTGCACGATCTCCAGGCCCAACGTGCCTTGCCCCGCGATCAACTCTTCGTCGTCAAACGGATGCACATAGGTCAGGCCCGCGTTCCGCACGAGCTCCTTGGCTTTTTCGTTGGCCTCGTCCCAGATGCTGCCGTGCAACACGACCTCGGCGCCGTAGCCGCGCGTCGCGGCAATCTTGGCCGGTGTGGCGTTGGCCGCCATGCAGACAACGGCGCGGATGCCGTGGATCCTGGCCGCGAGCGCCACGCCCTGCGCGTGATTGCCGGCCGAAGAGCAGACCACGCCCCGTCGCTTCTGTTCCTCCGGCATGAGCGCAAACTTGTTGAGCGGGCCGCGAATCTTGTAGGAGCCGACGCGCTGAAACAACTCTGCTTTCAAGCGAATGTCGAAGCCCGTCAATTCGGACAGCTGCGCCGAAGTCAGCAGAGGCGTTCGCTTGATGTGCGGCGCGATTCTCTCGCGGACGCGTTCGAAGTCGGTGAGGGTCAGTATGAACATGGGGTCAGCGTCGGTTCCGCTGCTCAAGGAAGCGAGTCGGCAGCAGATGACAAAACACGCCGATGCGCACGAAGCGGGATGATAGCACCGGCCTCCGCGAACTTTTCTTGACACACTTCGCCTTTTCATCAACGATGGGCGCCCACGCTAGCGAGGCTGCGCCTCAGACCGCCGAGAAGAACCGCACGTTCCGGCGCCGCCTCGCTAGGGCAGCATTTTTTTGCCCCGCCGCCGCCCTTCGACTGGGCTCAGGGCGTCCCGAGCAGCGTCGAGGGACGGCGGGGCGAGACGTCTTGAAGGCCCGACCGAGAAACTTGACTCGAGTGCAAGGAGTCTCGGCCTTCAAGCCGTCTAGGCGGGAGGTGACCGTGTCAATTCCTGTTCGACTCCACATCAACAGCGCTTCCCGGCAGCACGACATCGAGCCGCGTCTGCTTCTCGTTCATTACCTGCGCGATGTCTGCGGCCTGACGGGCACCAACGTCGGCTGTGAGACGGGCATCTGCGGCGCGTGCACCGTGCTGGTGGACGGTCAAGCCGTCAAGTCCTGCACGATGTTCGCCGTGCAGGCCGATGGCGCCGATATCACCACGATTGAAGGCCTCGCCCCCAGTGGCAGGCTTCATCCATTGCAACAAGGCTTCTGGGAATGTCACGGCTTGCAGTGCGGCTTCTGCACACCGGGCATGATCATGACCGCGGCCCAGCTTCTCGCCCTCGACGCGTCTCCCAGTCGTGAGCAGATCGCCGAGGGGCTTCGTGGCAACCTGTGCCGGTGCACCGGTTACTCACACATCATCGATGCGGTTCAACACGCCGCCCGCCACGTTGGCCGTCGCAACCCGCTGGTTCCGGATCCCACAGACGAGGTGAGCCATGGCTGAAGCAACCACGACCTACGTCGGCCGCGCGATGAAGCGCGTGGAAGATCCGCGCCTGGTCAAAGGACTTGGCACGTTTGTCGACGACGTCCGGCTGCCCGGACTCCTGCACGCCGCCATCCTTCGCAGTCCTCACGCCCATGCCCGAGTGGGGCGCATTGACCTGGCGACGGCACGGGACCTCCCAGGCGTCATTGGCGTCTTTACCGGCGGCGATGTCAACGCGTCGTGCGGGCTGATCCCGTGCGCTGCCGCGATTCCCGATCTCAGGGCGCCGCAACATACCGTCCTCGCAGGCGATCGCGTGTACTACGTGGGGCACCCCGTCGCCATCGTGGTCGCGACCGACCCGTACATCGCCAGGGACGCCGTGGCAGCCGTCGACGTCGACTACGAGCCGCTGCCGGTCGTCACGAACCCGGAGGACGCGCTGAAAAGCGGATCGCCGCTCACGCATCCCAGCCTCGGCACCAACATCGCCTTTACCCATGTCGTCGCAGGTGGAGGTGACATCGACGAAGCCTTCAGGAGCGCCGACCGCATCGTCACGCACCGGCTTTACCATCAGCGCCTGACGCCGATGCCGATTGAGCCGCGCGGCGTCGTTGCGTCCTACCACCCGGGCGAGGGCCAGTTGACCATCTGGTCGTCCACGCAGATTCCGCATCTGCTTCGGACGTTGCTCCCGGGCATGATCGGGATTGCGGAGAACAAGCTCCGCATCGTGGCGCCGGAAGTGGGCGGCGGGTTCGGCGCAAAACTGAACGTCTACGCCGAAGAGGCACTGTGCGCGCATCTGGCCATGCGCCTCAACGCGCCGGTGAAGTGGATCGAGACGCGGCGCGAGAATGCCACATCGACCATTCACGGACGCGATCAGATCGGCGACTACGCGGTCGCCGTGAAAAACGACGGCACGATCCTCGGATTGAAGGCGCGAGCCGTGGCGGACCTGGGATCGTATCTGCAGCTGCTGACACCGGCCGTACCGACGTTGACCGGACTCGTGCTCAGCGGCTGCTATCGCATCCCCGCGATCAAAATGGATGTGGTCGGCGTCTACACGAACAAGATGGCCACCGACGCCTATCGCGGCGCTGGACGACCTGAGGCGACGTATCTCATCGAACGCCTGATGGACGTCGTGGCCAATGAGCTGGGCGTCGATCGCATCGAGATCCGCCGAAAGCACTTCCCCGCCCCAAGCGAGTTTCCCTTCGCAACCTCGTGCGGCGTCGTCTACGACAGCGGCGACTATGATGGCGCGCTCGAGAAGGCCCAGCACCTCGCAAGCTGGGATCAGCTCGTCGCCGATCGCGACGCGGCTCGCGCCGCCGGAAAGCTCGCCGGGATCGGCGTCTCCACCTACGTCGAGATCTGCGGGATGGGGCCATCGAAGGCGATGCCCGCGGGCGGCTGGGAGTGGGGCTGCGTGCGGATGGAGATTTCGGCGAAGGTCACCGTCATCACCGGCGTCTCCCCACACGGGCAAGGGCAGGAGACCGCGTTCGCGCAGATCACGGCCGATCGCTTGGGCATACCAATCGACGACGTGGTGGTGCTGCACGGCGACACGAACGTGGCCCATTACGGACGAGACACGTACGGCAGTCGAGGAACAGCTGTCGGCGGCTCGGCGATTGTGATGTGCATCGACAAGATCCTCGCAAAAGCCAAGGCACTGGCCGCGCACTTGTTGGGGACCACACCGGATCGCATCGTGTTCGAGAACGGCAAGTTCCGCGCGCCCGGCGTCTCACCACGCGAGATCGGCTGGCCGGAGCTGGCTGGAGAGGCTTATGTCGCCAAGAACATGCCGCAGGGCCTCGAGCCAGGACTCGAGGCATCGAGTTTCTTCGAACCGGAAAACTTCACCTTCCCCTTCGGCACGCATATCGTCGCGGTCGACGTCGATCGCGAGACGGGCCGCGTCGCGATTACCAAGTACGTCGCCGTGGACGACTGCGGACCGCAGATCAATCCCCTGATTGTCGAAGGTCAGGTGCAGGGTGGCATTGCACATTCGATCGGACAGGTACTCTTCGAGCAGACGATCTATGACGAAAACGGCCAGCTGCTCAACGGAGAGTTCATGGACTACGCGATGCCCCGAGCCACGGACATTCCCAACTACATCTTGGGCCATACCGTCACGCCGTCGCCGGTGAATCCGCTGGGCGTCAAAGGCGTCGGTGAAGCCGGAACGATCGGCGCAACACCCGCGATCGCAAACGCCGTGCTCGACGCACTCGCGCCGTTGGGGGTGACGCACTTGGATCTACCGTTGACCCCAGAACGAGTCTGGCGAGCGATCGCCACCCACGTTGGTGCGACGGTCTGACGAGGGGACGAGGAGGTCACGATGTATCCCGCATCTTTCGAATACCGGCGTCCCTCAACCATCGAAGAAGCTCTGACGCTTCTGACGCGCCATGGCGACGACGCCAAGATCCTCGCCGGAGGACACAGCCTGATTCCGGCCATGAAGCTTCGTCTCGCCCAACCCAAGGTCGTCATCGACATCGGGCGCATCGGCAACCTCAGCTACATTCGCGAAGCCGGTGGTGTGATCGCCATTGGCGCGATGACCTCGCACCGCGACGTCGTCTTGTCGAATCTGCTGCAGGACCGCTGTCCGCTCCTGCCTGAGACCGCCGCGGCAATCGGCGACGTGCAGGTCAGAAACAAGGGCACGATTGGCGGCAGCCTGGCGCACGCCGATCCAGCCGCCGACTATTCGGCAGCCATCTTCGCGCTCGACGCCGAGATGCAAGCCGTCGGGCCGCGAGGCGAGCGGATGATCACCGCCGATGGGTTCTTCGTCGACTTGCTGCAGACCGCCCTCGCGCCTGACGAGATTCTTCTCGAGGTGCGCGTGCGCGTCACACCGAAGAGCGTGGCCTACGTCAAGACGGAGCAAAAGGCGAGCGGCTTCGCGTTGGCCGGCGTTGCAGCGGTGATCTCGCCACGAGGCGTGCGCATCGGCATCACCGGCGTGGCACGCGCGCCGTATCGCGCGCGCGCAGCAGAGGACGTCTTGATGGGCGATGGTTCGGTGACGCCTGACGCGATTGCCCGCGCGTCCGCTCATGCTGCCGACGGTGTGGAGCCGCTCGGCGACATCCACGCCTCTCCGGATTATCGCGCGCATTTGGCGCGGGTCAACACACGTCGCGCACTCGAGCTGGCGGCCCAGCGCGGTGAATGAAAATTGCCGCGTCGAGCTCGGTGCGGGCTGACCGCGACCGGGTATTCGCCGCCTTGCTCGATCCCGAAGTGCTGCAACGGTGCATTCCCGGGTGTGAGTCGCTCACGCCGACCGGGCCCGATGCCTACAAAGCGACGCTGAAGATCGGTGTCGCCGGATTGAAGGGGACGTACGGCGGAACGGTGTCGATACGTGATCGCCGGCAGCCCGAATCAATGACGCTCGTCTTTGATGGAAAAGGTGGACCCGGCTTTGTTCGCGGGTCCGCCGTCATCACGCTCGTGTCCGAACTCCCCATCACACGGGCGGTCTGCGACACCGACGTTCACATCGGCGGCGTCATCGCCGCAGTCGGGTCACGACTCGTCGAGGCGGCAGCCAAGAAGCTCGTGGAAGATTTCTTCGCCAGGCTCTCCGACGAGCTGGAACACAAAACGTCAATACGTCGAGAGACGTAGGGCCGTTCGTCCCTCGACTCCGCTCGGGACGACCCTGAGCAGAGTCGAAGGGTCGCGAACAGCCCCTAACAGGCGCTACTCCGGCAGCGAGAACGCGAGGTACTCGCCTGAGTAGTTACCACCGCCCACAGCCACGACGATGTACTGCTTGCCGTCGACGCGGTAGGTCATTGGCGA
>JBOGIV010000470.1:0-19018 GCA_050747925.1 Vicinamibacterales bacterium | reverse complement strand
GAGCCGTTGCTACCGGGCGTGGTCGGCCGCGTCGAGGTGCGGGGATCGGCGTGGAGCGCACGCAACGCGAGCGACGTCGCCCTGGCAACCGGACAACGCTGCCGTGTCGTCAGCGTGGATGGCCTGCTGCTGGCCGTGGTGCCCGAGTGATGGGCCGTAGAACCTGTCGCCCGCCTTCGCTCAGGGTCTCTCGCGAGCTTCCGCCTTCGCCAAGACTCCGGCGGACCGCGGTAGCTTTAACGGAGGCTGGTCGGCGCGGTCCGCCAAAGGGCCTGCGGCTGCGAGGCGGAAACCTGTAGAACCTGTAGAACCTGTAGAACCTGTGTAGGTGCCCATGGACATTTCCGGTGGATTCATCGTCATCGTGCTGCTGGCGATCATCACTCTCATGATCCTGGCGAAGACCGCGGTTGTCGTGCCGCAGCAGAGCGCCTACGTGGTCGAACGTCTCGGCCGCTACGCCGGAACGATCGACGCCGGATTTCACATACTGGTGCCGTTCATCGACGTCATTCGCTATCGGCACTCGCTCAAGGAGATAGCGCTCGATATTCCCGCGCAGATCTGCATCACTCGCGACAACGTGCAAGTGCAAGTGGACGGGGTGCTCTATCTCAAGGTCCTCAATCCCGAGCGCACGTCCTACGGCATCTCGGACTACATTTTCGCGATTTCGCAGCTCGCGCAGACGACTCTCCGGAGCGAAGTAGGCAAGATCGATTTGGACCGCACGTTCGAGGAACGGACGAACATCAACACGTCGGTGGTCGCCGAGCTCGACAAGGCGACCGAGCCGTGGGGCGTCAAGGTTCTTCGCTACGAGATCAAGAACATCACTCCCCCGGCCGACATCCTCGCGGCCATGGAGAAACAGATGCGCGCCGAGCGAGAGAAGCGCGCTGTCATTCTCACCTCCGAAGGCCAGCGCGACGCGGCCATCAATACGGCTGAAGGCGAGAAGCAACAGACCATCAAGGCGTCAGAAGCCCGCCGGCAACAGCAGATCAACGAGGCCGAAGGACAAGCGTCGGCCATCCTCGCCGTGGCGACGGCCACGGCCGAAGGCATTCGAAGAGTGGCCGATGCCACGCAGGCGGCCGGGGGTGCGGCGGCTATTCAACTGCGAGTCGCCGAGCAGTACATCAGTGAATTCGGCAAGGTGATCAACAACGCCGACACGATCATTCTTCCGTCGAACGTCGCGGATGTCGCCGCGATGATCACGACCGCGATGAACGTCGTGTCGCAAACCAAGAAGTAAGCTCTCGGTACTCGCCACTCGGTACTTGGAAGAGCTTAAGATCTGCTCGAGGTTGCCAAGAGTACGGCGGCAGCGAGCGCCAGTCCCGCTCCAGTCAGAAAGGCGGTTTCAGCGCCGACGGCTTGCCA
This sequence comes from Vicinamibacterales bacterium, assembly GCA_050747925.1. GTDB lineage: Bacteria > Acidobacteriota > Vicinamibacteria > Vicinamibacterales > UBA2999 > 12-FULL-67-14b. The sequence goes on along the minus strand of JBOGIV010000470.1, from coordinate 17,629 downwards.
TATTGCTCCAAATGACAGACCCGCGGCGAGGGCGCCGAAGCCCTGCACCGCGGCATGCCAGCCAAACGCCGTGGCGTGTTGCTGATGTGGCGTGAGGTCGGCGATGAGCGCCTTCTCGGATCCTTCGACGGCGGCGGCGTAAGCGCTGTAAATCAGAAACCAGCCGACCAGCGCCGGCAGCGACGTGCTCCACGCGAATCCTGCGTAGACCAGCGCATAGATCGACCATCCGCCGACGATCAACGTGCGGCGGCCGAGCCGGTCTGACAACGTGCCGCCCCACGTCGACAGCCCGGCCTTGATCGTGTGTTGCGCGCTCCAGAGCAGCGTCAACCCCATCAACGGTGTGCCCGCGTTCGAAAGCTGCAGCAGTAGGAACGCGTCCGACGAATTGCCGAGCGTGAAGATCGACATGATCCACAAGTACCGCTTTAGAGACGTTGGCAAGGGAATGGAAGGTGCCAAAGGTGCTCTGCGTTCAGACTCCGGGACGCGAAGTAGCGTCGCCACCGCAAGTGCGCCCGGAATCACGGTAAGCGCGAACAACAGGCGATACGAGTCGGGCGCAAACCAGAGGAATGCGGTCGCGAACAGCGGGCCCACCGCCGCGCCCGCGTGATCCATCGCCCAGTGATAGCCAAAGACTCGGCCGCGCTCTCCGGGCGGCGCGAGCGCGGCGAGCATCGCGTCACGCGGAGAGCTGCGGATGCCTTTCCCCACGCGATCCGCCACGCGAATCACGAAGACTTGCGCCCAAGACGAGGCGATCGCAATGAATGGACGCACCGCTGAGGACAGCGCGTACCCAGCGACCGTGATCGGCTTGCGGCGCCCGAGTCGATCGGACCAGCGACCCGAGACGATCTTGAGCGCGCTGCTGGTCGCGTCGGCCGCGCCCTCGACGATGCCGAGCGCGACCGGTGGACCACCGAGAATCTGCGTGATGAAAACGGGAAGGAGCGGGTAGACCGCTTCGGTCGCCGCGTCGGTGAGCAGGCTCACCCAACCGAGCAAACGAACGGGCCGCGGCAGTGGAGTCCGCGACCCGTTCGCGCTCATGTCCTACTGCGCCGCCGTCTTGCTCGTCACCGCGCCGGTGAGCTCCGCGATGAGCGCGTCGGCCGTGTACACGACCCTGAGCGCTTCGAGCATGCCGCGCGCATCGACCGCCACCGCACGATTCACCGCCGCATCGTAGACGAAGTAGCCGGCCAGCGACTGGATGTTGCCGTCGAAGATCAGTCCCACCAGCTCGCCCTTTGCATCGATCACAGGGGAGCCGCTGTTCCCCCCGACGATGTCGTTGGTGGTGACGAAGTTGTATTGGGTCGTCAGCTTCAGTGTCGAACGCGCCCTGGCCCACGAGTCGGGATATTTGAAGGGCGGCTTGAGCCCATGCTCGTCCCCACGGACATACAGCCCCCGAATCTCGGTAAACGGCGAGATGTGCTTCCCGCCTTCGTCATAGCCCTGTACTCGGCCGTACGACAGTCGAAGCGTGAACGTTCCGTCGGGATAGGCGGACTCGCCTTGAGCGGCGAAGATGGCCTGCGCAATCTTGCCGTAGCCGTCGCGCTCGGCAGCGAGCACTTCGTTGTCGTACTTCGTCCTCAGCTCGCGCGCGCGCGGCTCCATGAGCCTGGCCATCGCGATCATCGGGTCGATTGACGCGTCAACCGCGGCCTTCCCGCCGGCGAACAACGCCTTTCTGGTTGCCGCGTCGCCAAGCTTGGTGCCGCTGACGAACTCGGCCGCGCGAGCGGCCGGAGATTTCCCCGCCAGGATCTGCTTCACCAGCGGATGGTCACCGCCCAGCCTCTGCTGCATGTAAGTCATGGCGGCGGTGAGCTTGGCCTGCTCGACCCCCGAATAAATGGGCGCTTCGGATCCGAGCTGCTTTTCGACTTGCGGCTTGCGCGCATCGGTGTACTCGGGCAGGCGCTGGCCGTTGGGCTTCGGACTCTCGTCCGACCAGCGCAGCAGCGTCCGGGCGGTCGAGAAGTACTGCGAGTTGAGCGCCAGCCCGCCTTCGAAGAACAGTCGCTCGAGGTTGTAGGACACCTGGTTGTTCCGGCCCGTCGCGATCTGATCCCATGCGTCGCCGTACTTCGCCTTGAGCTCCGCATTCGCGTTCACTCGCGTCCTGAGCGCCTGCTCGCCCGCGCGCTTCTGGTTCATCAGCGACGGGTCCTTGAGGCCCGCGATCTGCCCTGTCAGAGACTTGAGTCCGTTCTCGATCGAGAGGACTTCGTCATTGCCTTGCCGTCGCTGTTCGGCGCCCTGATTGCCGTATTCGACGATGGCGTTGCGCTGGTTCGTGTAGTACTCGAGGTTGAACGGCAGCGCGTAGTCTCGGAGAAACTCCAGGTGGGCGATCGTGTTCAACCGCTGCGTCTGACCCGGATGACCCGCCGTGAAGACCGGGTCGTTCTCCGAAACGCCCGAGGCCGACCAGGGGAGATAGCTCTTGCTGACGAGCGGGCGGTCGTTCTCATACACGCGCCAGATCGCCATGTCGAGGCAATACCGGGGAAATGTGAAGTTGTCAGGATCTCCACCGAAGAACGCCGCGTCGAACTCCGGCGCAAACACCAGCCGAACGTCGGTGTGTTTCTTGTAGAGATAGAGGTGATATTGGCCGCCCTGATACAGCGTGACGACCTCCGCTTGAAGGCCGCTCTGGGTCTGTGAGTCCTTCTCGATGGCGGCGATCGCCGCTCGGCGGGCGGCGAGCGACTCGGCAGCGCCCATCCCGAGTTTCACTGCCGCATTGACCTTGGTGGTGACGTCCTCGATCGATAGCAGCGAAAGCAGCTCGAGGTCTGGAGCTTTCAGTTCCTGCGCGCGATCGCGGGCCACGTAGCCCTGCGAGGCCAGATCGCGCTGCGGCGTGCTGAGTTTGTGCAGCATGTCGCTCGACACGTGGTGGTTGGTCAGCACCAGGCCATCGGGCGAGACGAACGAACCCGATCCACCGGGAAAGCGAACGATCGACTGTTGCACCCGCTGAATCCAGGCGTCGCTGAGATCGACGCCGAGCGCCTGCTTGATCGCGGCTTTTGGCAGGCGATTGAAGAGCCAGAACCCTTCGTCGGCGTGGCCGACCAGCGGACTGAGCAGGAGAACAACGAGCGCGGCCACCAGCCGGCGATGAGCTGTTTTCATAGACTCCGATTGTCGGCTCGGGGGACGAGCCCGTCAAGACACGCGTGATGAACGGCGCGGTTTATGGGACGTAGGCAATGCAGTCGATTTCGACTCGCAGTCCCTCACCCGGCAGCGCGGCCGCCTGAATCGTCGTCCGCGCCGGCCGATGTTCGCCAAACATCCGCGAGTAGACGCCGTTCATCTTGGGGAATTCCCTGATGTCGATGAGGAACACGCCGCAGCGAAGGGCGTATCGCAAGTCTGACCCCGCGGCCTTCAGGATCGCCTGAACATTCTTCAGGACCTGCTCGGTCTGCGTCTCGACGTCAGGTCCAGTGAGTTTCCCGGTTGCGGGATCGGTCGCGCCCTGGCCGGAGACGAAGACGAGGCGATCGAATCGCATGCCCGGCGAGTACGGGCCGGCGGGCTTGGGAAGATTGGCAGTGTGGATTGGATGATGGTCGGACATAGTGAATCCTCACGGTCAACGTACGTTGCCACAGAGCCACAGAGGCACAGAGCTGAAGATCATTCTCCGTGACTCTGTGTCTCGGTGGCTGCGTACGTGATCGTTGGTTTTGACACAACCGACTAGCAAACAGCGATTATGATCGCGGGCCGTGGCGCGATTCAAGCTGACGATCGAATATGCGGGAACGAAGTACAGCGGCTGGCAGAAGCAGAAAACCGCCCGCACGGTTCAAGGCGAGATCGAGCGCGCGATTGCGGTAGCCACGTCAGAGCGATCGTTCGAGTTCCAGGGGTCGGGGCGAACCGATGCCGGCGTGCATGCGTTGGAACAGGTGGCTCACCTCGAGCTGCGACAGGCCATTCCTCCAGAAACCCTTCGTCGCCGAATCAACGACGAGCTACCGTCCGACATCAACATCCTGACCGTCGATCGGACGGGGGCGCGCTTCCACGCGCGGCATGCCGCGGTGGCGCGCAGCTACCTCTATCAAATCGCCCGGCGACGAAGCGCGTTCGCGAAGCCGTTTGTCTGGTGGATCAAAGAGCCGCTCGATATCGATCGAATGCGTGAGGCTGCATCATCCTTTTCAGGCATGCACGACTTCCGGTCATTCAGCGACGCCGACCCCGATGAGCAATCGACCGATGTGCAGGTTGACGAAGTCGTCGTCGGCGAGGCTGGCGATCTGATTCTGATCCGCGTAACCGGATCGCATTTCATCTGGAAGATGGTGCGCCGCATGGTCGGCGTCGTCGCCGAGGTCGGCCGCGGCGGCATGAACCCGGACAACGTCGACGCGCTCCTCCGCTCAGCCGACTCCACGCCTGCGCGGCTGACTGCGCCGGCCTCTGGGTTGTTTCTCGCGAAGGTGTTCTACGAACGCGAGCAAGAAGTCGGGCCGCTTGTGCCGGCCGTCGTCATTGGACTGCGCTCTGCACCAGCGCCTTGAACCGTCCCCGCAGGCCGTCCGGATTCGCCGGCGAGCTCTGAGTCATGAGCACCGTGATCATCTCGCGAGACGGATCGACCCAGAAGATCGTGCCCGCTGTGCCGTCCCAGCCGTACTCTCCACGCTGTGGCGATGCGGGGTCCATCTGAACGTTGATATTCGCAATCCCCCACCCCATCGTGCCGCCACGGGTTGCCAGGATCTGCTGTGAGAGACCGTTGCTTGTGATCTGCTCGACCGTTTTGGTGGAGAGCAAACGGACACCGTCGAGCTCGCCCTTGTTGAGCAGCATCTGGCAGAAGCGGAGGTAGTCCGGGACCGTCGATACGAGCCCGACCGCCCCTTCGATCAGCGTGGGTCGAACGGTGAACGGCACCTCCTCGATCTCGACAGGCGTCAGGCCGCCCGCGGGCATCGGGCTATAGACCGTTGCGAGACGCGAGGCCGCGTCAGGCGCGACCCAGAAACTCGTGTCGTTCATGGCCAGTGGCTTCAACACACGGTCGTCAAGGAACTGATCGAACGCGATGCCCGACCAGATTTCAACCAGGCGGCCCAGCACCGTCGTCGCCTCGCTGTACCGGTACCGAGTTCCGGGATCCTCCATCAGCGGCGTCCGGGTAATGTTGGTCACGAGCTGCGGCAAGCTGATGCTGCGCGATCGAACCTTCGCGTTTCGATAGAGCGCCGAGGTGCGATGGCTGAGGCCGGATGTGTGCAGGAGCAGATCTCGAACGGTGATCTCGCGGTCTGCCTTTCGCGTCGCCAATTCGGGTTCCAGCGTCACCACCACGTCCTGGAACTCCGGCAGGAACTTCGAGACCGGATCGCCCAACGCGAACCGCCCTTGTTCGTGCAGCATCATGACCGCGACCGCAGTCACCGATTTGGTCATCGAGTAGATGCGGAAGAGCGTGCGCTCGGCCATCGGAGCACCCGATGGCAAATCCTGAACGCCAACCGATTCGAGATACGCTACCTTGCCGCGTCGTGCGACGGCGGCGACCGCCCCTGCGATCTTGCGATCGGTGACGTACTGCTTCAGCAGATCCGTGGCCGCCTGCAGCCGTGTCGAATCGAGGCCGACTGACTCCGGCGTCGCGCGTGGGAGCGGCGGAGAGGCCGTCAGCGTCGCGACGGCCACGAGCGGAAGCGCAACCAGGCGGAACGCACGGTGATGACGGTTCATGGCGACTTGTGCTCCCGCGCAAGAGTCCGCTCGATGCGGCGGTCAGGGATCAGCCACATCACCGCGACGGCCACGTAGAGAAACATCGCTAGCTGGCTGCTTGCGAACGATACCGCCACGGCCATCAGGTAGATCAAGATCGACACTAACCCCTTGCGCTCCTTTCCCACCGCCTTCGCCAATGCCGACTCAGGTCCCTGATGTGCCACCAGGACTCGAGCCAGGATGAAATACGCGACGCCTGCCATCAACATCACCAAGCCGTACAAAGCCACCGGCATCGCGGCGAAATGATTCTCGCCCATGAAGCCGGTCACGAACGGAATGAGCGAGAGCCAGAACAGCAGATGCAGGTTGGCCCAGAGCGTCGGCCCATTGATGTGGTGCACGGCGTGGAGCATGTGATGGTGGTTGTTCCAGTAGATGCCGACGAAGACGAAGCTGAGGACATAGCTGAAAAAGACAGGCGCGAGCGGCTCGAGCGCGGCCCAGTCGGTGCCGTGCGGAACCTTCAGCTCCAGCACCATGATCGTGATGATGATCGCGATCACGCCATCGCTGAACGCCTCGAGCCGCCCCTTCGTCACGTCCCCCTTCTTCTTTCTTCTTGATTCTGTCTTCTTGATTCTGTCTTCTTGATTCCGTCCTAGTCCGCGCCATGCATCATGCGCGCAAGCGGACGTGAGAACATCAACATGATCACGCCGGCGGCCACACCGAACAGGCCGACGGCGCCGAACAGATTCGGGAGCGGCATGGCTTCATACAGCCCAGCCATCTGGCCGCCAAGATAATTGCCCACAGCGGTGCCGAGAAACCAGACGCCCATCATCAGGCTCACGATGCGCGACGGCGCAAGCTTGGTCATGGAGCTGAGCCCGACTGGACTCAAGCAGAGCTCGCCCCACGTGTGGAGCAAGTAAGTGGCCAGGAGCCAGAACGGCGCGACCAGCGCTCCGGTCGCCGCTATTTGCGCGGCCGGCACGAGCACGAGAAAGCCGAGTCCTGCCGCGATCAATCCAAACGAGAACTTGGCCGGGCTCGAGGGCTGCCGGCTGCCCAATCGAATCCACAGCCACGCGAACAGTGGAGCAAAGACAATCAGACAGAAGGCATTGACGGATTGGAACCAGCTGCTAGGGAAGGACGCGCCGAGGATCTCGTTTCGCGTGCTGCGGTCGGCAAACAGGTTGAGCGTCGAGCCGGCCTGTTCGAAGACCGACCAGAACAGCGCCGAGGCCAGGAAAAAGACCGTGATCACGATCAGCCGGCCACGCTCTTCGCGAGTCCACGTGTTGGCGCCGAAGAGCCACGCGAAGAATCCGATCGTAATGGCGAGGAGAACGTAGCGATAAGCGCCCGTGACCTGCTCGGGTCCCAGCGTCAGCGCGCCGGTTGCCAGCGCAATGCCGACCGCGACCAGCACCAAGGCGACGCCGCCAAGCCACACCATCGTCTGTCGCTTCAACTTGTCGAATGCTTCCGGCGACGCTGCAGGGGTAGGGTTGATACCAGCGCTGCCAAGGTGCCGTGACCCTAACACGTACTGCACCAGACCAAGGGTCATCCCAACGCCAGCCGCTCCAAAGGCCCAGTGCCACGCCGAGTTGGGATTCACTCCCATCCCCGCGAGCCACGAGCGGAAGCCTGGGCTTTGCGCGAGCAGGCCAGTCGCGAGCGGGCCAATCATCGCGCCGAGGTTGATCCCCATGTAGAAGATGGAGAAGCCGGCGTCGCGGCGCCTGTCTCTGAGTTCGTACAACTGACCGACGATCACACTGATGTTCGTCTTGAGGAGCCCAGTCCCGATGACGATGAGCGCCAGGCCGAGGTAGAACGTCGACATCGACGGAAACGCCAACGAGAAATGACCGGACGCGATCAAGATTCCGCCGTACAGGACGGCGCGGCGCTGCCCGAGGAGCCGGTCTGCGAGCCAGCCGCCGAGCAGACCCAGCAGATACACCATCGACGTGTACGTGCCGTAGATCGCAGCGGCCACGGGTGTGCCGAGTCCCAGGCCACCGACGTCGACGGCAGCGGTCATATAGAGGATGAGAAACCCGCGCATGCCGTAGTAGCTGAAGCGCTCCCACATCTCGGTGAAAAAGAGTGTGGAGAGGCCGCGCGGGTGGCCAAAGAACGAGCGGTCCACTGATGCCGGGCTCATGTCGAACGCACTTTACACCGTTCGACTCAGCGGTCGTAAGCACGCTCACGCCCGCTTCGCTCACGGCGGCCGCGTGCAGATGCGTATGGTAGGCTCGAATCGAATGGCCCCGGTCGCGCCGGTTGATGAGAATGAAGTCGCCCTCGTGGCGCGTCTAAGGGCTGGTGACGAGACGGCGTACGAATATGTGGTGCGCACGTACGGTCGCCGGCTGCTCACTCTGGTACGGCGAATTCTGGGCACTGAAGAAGATGCACGAGACGCCGTGCAAGACGCCTTTCTGAACGCGTTTCGCAGCCTCGATCGCTTCCAGGGCGGATCACGCTTCTCCACGTGGTTGCATCGGATCGCCGTGAACGCCGCCCTCATGAAGCTGCGAACGCGGCGGCGCCGGCCCGAGCAGTCGCTCGACCATCTGCTTCCGTCGTACAGCGAGGATGGGCATCATGCGGAGCGATTTGCGAGCTGGGACGAACCGGTCGATCGCGCCCTGGAGCGTGCCGAGACCCAACGGCTGGTTCGGTCGCACATCGACGAGCTTCCAGAGAAGTGGCGTACCGTTTTGGTCCTCCGCGACATCGAAGGGTTAGATACCGAAGAGACCGCCCGAATGCTGAAGCTGTCGCCCAACGCCGTCAAGATTCGCTTGCACCGGGCACGCCAGGCGCTGCGGACGCTGCTCGCCCCTCACTTCAGGAGCGCGATGTTATGAACTGCCGGGAATGCGCCGACTTTCTAATGCAGTACGTCTCGGGCGAGCTGCCGCAAGAGACCAGTGAGTTGTTCGCGCGACACCTGGCCAAATGCCGGAATTGCGACGAATACCTCAGGCAATATCGCGACACCATCATGGCCGGCAAGCGGGCGTGCGCACTGGAGGACCAGACCGCCCCTTCCATTCCCGAAGAGCTGGTTCGCGCGATTCTCGCGGCGCGGAAAACCTAGCGAGGCGTCTAGCCCTGCGTCGGCAGTTTCTCGAGCGGGACCTTGTCGTGCTCCTCCACGGGGCCGTGTCGTCTCGCATAGAAGTACGCAATCCCCATGATGACGATGATGAGCCCGAGCGACAGCCACTTTGGAATCTGGAAATGCACCCAGCCAACCTGATGCGCGTACTCGACCAGCAGCTTCACGCCGACCCAGATGATGATGACGAACGCGCCGTCCACCAGCGCGGGATACCGGCGAATGATCGCCAGCATCTTGCCGATTACCAGCCGCATCATCACGATGCCCAGAATGCCTCCCGTCACGACCACCCACACCTTGTCGGAGACGGCGACGGCAACGAGAATCGAGTCGATCGCAAACACCATATCGGTGAGTTCGACCTTGACCACGGTGGCCCAGAAAGCGCTCAGGCCAAGCCACGGCTTCGCCGGGGCGACCTTCATCCCCTGTTCCGAGTGAGAATGACGGAAAAAATGCTGGTACGGTAGATACAGGAGATAGAGACCGCCAACCAGCTTGACCCAGCCGAGCGTGACCAGATGAACGGCCATGACGGTGGCGGTGCCCCGCAGCGTGAATGCGCTGATCATCCCGTAGCGAAGCGCTTTCTGTTGCTGGTGCTTCGGCAGGCTCAGCACGCGAATCGCCAGAACCATTGCGTTGTCTGCGCTCAGCACACCCTCGAGCCCGACGAGCAGCACAATGGTGACGAGATCTGCGGTCTGAATATCGAACACGGACCATCAGTATAGAAGGCAGGAGGCAAAAGGCAGAAGGCGGCAGGCAGAAGGCGGCTCGGCAACATTGACGCGACTCGTATCAATTCCTACACTTGATCTGTGTCAAGTCACGAACTGATTTTCATCTCGGTGGCGGCGCGGATGCTCGACATGCACCCGCAGACGCTGCGGAAGTACGAGCGGCTCGGGCTCGTCCGGCCGGCCAGAACCATCGGCAGCATGCGTTTGTACTCGCGAGACGAGATCGATCGTCTGCGTTTTATCAAGCGGCTCGTCGAGGACTCCGGAGTGAATCTGGCGGGCGTTCAACAACTCCTCTCCGTTGCGGAGGTCATGCAGCGCGTCCGGCCGTTGATGCGGGGTGAACGGCTCCAGAGCCAGGCGATTCGACGACAGCTCATCCGCGAAATCGACCGGTTGGCCGAACTGCTCGGGCTCGACAAGGCCTGAACCGGAACTCACTTGATCGATGCGAGTTCCGGTGGGCTGGTGGGGCAGGTAAGCCGGGTAGGGCGGGTGGGAAAGGCCGGGCGCGATCATCAACCCAAGTGAGCGTGCGGGACGAGGCCACGGAAGACGTAGATGACCCAGATGACGCAGATAGGCTCTTAGCAGATGGAGTTCAAGGACTACTACTCCGTGCTCGGCGTCTCCAAGACGGCCACGGCCAAGGAGATCAAGCAGGCGTTCCGCAAGCTGGCGCGCAAGTCGCATCCGGACGTGAACCCCGGCGACAAGGCGGCCGAGGCGCGCTTCAAGGAGATCAACGAAGCGCACGAAGTGCTGAGCGATCCGGTGAAGCGCAAGAAGTACGACGAGCTGGGCGCCAACTGGCGCGCGTACGAGAACGTCGCGCCTGGAGCGGCTGGGTCTGGGTTCGGAGGCGCGCCGTTTGGCGGTCAGTGGTCGACGGGGCGATCGGGCGGCGGCGGCTTTCGGCCGATGACCGAGGAAGAAGTGTCGGCCATGTTTGGCGGCGGAAGCGGCCCGAGCGACAGTCCGTTTTCGGACTTCTTCCGCACCTTCTTCGGCGGGCTCGACGACGAGGAGGCATCCTCTGGACCGCGCCGGGGACGCGGCCGGGCGCGCAATGTCAGAGGGCAAGACATCGAGCACCCGTTCGAACTCGACCTCGAAGACGCGCTTCGCGGCAGCGTTCAGCGATTGACGCTTCGGACCGATGGCAGCGCGAAGACGGTGGAGGTGCGGATTCCCGCTGGCGTCACGGACGGCTCCCGGGTGCGTGTTCCCGGTGAGGGTGGGCCCGGCATTGGAAGCGGAGGGAATGGAGACCTCTATCTCCGCATCAAGCTGCGGCCGCACCCGGTCTTCACGGTCCAGGGCCGCGACGTGTCGACGCAGGTGCGAGTGCCGGTGCCGACAGCAGTGCTTGGCGGTGAAGTCGACGTGGTGACGCCAACTGGCAAGCCGTTACGCTTGAAGCTCCCCGCGGGCACGCAGAGCGGACAGCGGTTCCGGTTAAAGGGTCACGGCCTGCCCTCGGTCGGCAAGCCCGACGAGCGTGGCGATCTGTATGCGACGGTCAAAGTCGCGATTCCCAAGACCCTCTCGCCCACCGAGCGCGAGCACTACGAAGCGATTCGAAAGGCACAGCAGCCATGAATCTCAACAAATTCACCGAGAAAGCGCAGGAGGCGACCCTCGCCGCTCAGCAGCTCGCCGGCGAAGGCAATCACCCGCAGGTTGAGCCTGAGCACCTGCTGATTGCCCTGGTCGAGCAGGCGGGCGGCGTCGTGCCCAGCATCTTGCGGAAGCTGAATGTGGATCCGCTGCCGTTGGCCAAGACGCTGCGGGACCATCTCGCCAGGCAACCGCGCGCGCACGGCGGCGCCGAACCCAACATCTCGCCCCGCCTTCGAGTCGTGGTCGATGCCGCGCAGGCCGACGCGAAGAGCATGCAGGACGAATTCGTCAGCACCGAGCACCTGCTGCTTGGAATCGTGAGTGAGCCGGGAAAGGCCGTCTCGACCGAACAGTTGAAGCTGCGTCAAGTCACGCGCGACCAGGCGCTCGACGCGCTGGCGAGCGTTCGCGGCAGTCAGCGCGTGACCGATCAACACCCGGAGAACAAATACGAGGCCCTCGAGAAGTACGGCCGCGATCTCACCGAGCTGGCCCGCAAAGGCAAGCTCGACCCCGTCATCGGTCGCGACGAGGAAGTCCGCCGCGTCATCCAGGTGCTGTCTCGACGGACGAAGAACAATCCGGTCCTGATTGGCGAACCCGGGGTCGGCAAGACCGCCATCGTCGAAGGGCTCGCGCAGCGCATCGTTCGCGGCGACGTGCCCGAAGGCCTCAAAGACAAACGCATCGTGGCGCTCGACATGGGCGCGCTCATCGCTGGCGCGAAGTACCGCGGCGAGTTCGAGGATCGTCTGAAGGCGGTCCTCAAGGAAATCGTCGATGCCGAAGGCGAAGTCGTGCTGTTCATCGATGAGCTCCACACGGTCGTTGGCGCCGGTGCGTCTGAAGGGTCGCTGGATGCGTCCAATATGTTGAAGCCCCTCCTCGCTCGTGGAGAGCTGCACACGATTGGCGCCACGACGCTGGATGAATATCGGAAGTACATCGAGAAAGACGCCGCGCTCGAGCGCCGCTTTCAGCCGGTGCAAATTGGCGAGCCGACCGTCGAAGCGACCATCAGCATCCTGCGCGGACTGCGGGATCGCTACGAAATCCATCACGGGGTGACGTTCAAGGACGCGGCACTGGTTGCGGCCGCGGTTCTCTCGCACCGCTACATCTCCGATCGCTTTCTGCCCGACAAGGCGATCGATCTGATGGACGAGGCGGCGTCAAAGCTGCGCATGGAAATTGATTCGATGCCCGTCGAGCTGGACGAAGTGCAGCGCCGCGTAATGCAACTCGAGATCGAACGCGAGGCGCTCCGGAAGGAGAAAGATCGGGCGTCGGTGGAGAGACTCGCCAAGCTGGAGAAGGAATTGGCGGACCTCAAGGAGAAACAGGTCCGGTTGAAATCTCATTGGAACCAGGAAAAAGAGGCCATCCAGCAGGCGAGAACGCTGAAACAGGAGCTGGATAATTTGCGGCCCGAGATCGAACGGGCTCAGCGAGCCGGCGACTACGCCAAAGCGTCAGAGCTGCAATACGGGCGCGTTCCAGCCCTCGAAGCGCAAATCAAGGAGCAAGAGGCTCGGCTGCAGACGCTTCAGCAAGCCCAGCGCATGCTGAAAGAAGAAGTGGACGAGGAAGACATCGCCGAAGTCGTGGCGAAATGGACGGGCATCCCGCTCACCCGGCTCATGGAAGGCGAAATCCAGAAGCTGCTTCGCATGGAGGAGCGTCTACATCAACGAGTGGTTGGACAAGACGAAGCCATTGTCGCGGTCTCGAACGCCATTCGACGCGCGCGCGCCGGCCTGCAGGACCCGAATCGGCCCTTGGGCAGCTTCATCTTTCTCGGGCCGACCGGGGTTGGCAAGACGGAGCTGGCCCGAGCGCTCGCCGAGTTCCTCTTCGACAACGACCAGGCGATGGTTCGAATCGACATGTCCGAGTACCAGGAGAAACACACCGTGGCGCGACTCATCGGCGCGCCGCCTGGATACATTGGGTACGACGACGCCGGACAGCTCACCGAGGCGGTGAGGCGCCGGCCGTACGCCGTTGTGCTCTTTGACGAGATCGAGAAGCCGCATCCGGAGGTGCTCAACGTTCTGCTCCAGCTGCTCGACGATGGGCGTCTCACCGACGGCAAGGGCCGGGTCGTGGACTTCTCGAATACGGTCGTCGCGATGACGTCGAACCTGCGGGATCAACAGGCGCTGCGCGACCACTTCAAGCCCGAGTTCCTGAACCGGATCGACGACATCATCATCTTCCACGCGCTGTCGCGTGAGCACATCAAGGCGATTGTGGAGATTCAGTTGCGGAGTCTGCTGAAGCGGCTGGCCGATCGCAAGATCTCGGTCGAGCTGACCGAGGCGGCGAAAGACTTTCTCGTCCGCGAGGGCTATGATCCGATCTATGGCGCCCGCCCGCTCAAGCGGGCGCTGCAACGACGCCTGCTCGACCCCCTCGCGCGGCGGGTGCTCGACGGCGGCTTCACCGACGGCGATCACATCGCCGTTGATGCCGGCGACGACGAGCTCAGCCTGACCAAGAAAGAGGCCGCGGTTGCCTAGTCCAACTCTGCCCGGCGGACCCTCAAAGGATCGCCGCGAACAAACGGCCAGGCCGGCTGCGTTGTGGTGGCTGCTGGGCGCATTGCTCGTCCTCGCGCTCGCTCAGGCCTACTTCATGACGCCGGCGGGACGTCCGATCCCGTACAGCGAATTCAAATCGCTCGTGCGTACCGGCCAGGTCGCCGAGGTCGCCGTCGGCGACACGCTGATTCGAGGCGTCCTCAAGAAACCCATCGATGGGAAGGCCGAGTTTTCCACGACCCGCATCGACGATCCCAAGCTCGTTGAAGAGCTCGATGCCAACAGCGTCAAGTACTCCGGAGAAGTCGTCAGTCGCTGGCTGCCCGAGGTGCTGGGCTGGGTGCTCCCGATCTTGCTCCTGCTCGGGCTCTGGTCCTTCTTTCTCCGGCGCATGGGCGGCGCCGAGGGCGGCATCATGTCGTTCGCCCGGAGCAAGGCGAAGATCTACTCCGAAGACGACGTGAAGACGACGTTTCAAGACGTCGCCGGTGTCGATGAAGCGGCGCAGGAGCTGCGTGAGATCGTTGAATTCCTCAAGAACCCACGGAAGTACACGACCTTGGGCGGGAAGATCCCGAAGGGCGTCTTGCTCGTCGGGCCGCCCGGTACGGGAAAAACGCTGCTCGCACGCGCGGTCGCGGGCGAGGCCCACGTGCCGTTCTTCAGCTTGAGCGGTTCGGAATTCGTCGAGATGTTTGTTGGCGTGGGCGCCGCACGCGTGCGCGACCTGTTCAAACAGGCCGAAGCAAAGGCGCCCTGCATGGTGTTCATCGACGAGCTGGACGCCTTGGGCAAGGCGCGCTCGCAGAGTCCGCTCGGCAGCCACGAAGAGCGCGAGCAGACGCTCAACCAACTGCTCGCCGAGATGGACGGCTTCCACACGCGCAAACCGATCATCATCATGGCGGCGACCAACCGCCCTGAGGTGCTCGACCCTGCCTTGCTTCGCCCGGGCCGCTTCGATCGGCAGGTCCTGGTTGACAAGCCGGACGTCAACGGCCGTGAAGCGGTGCTGCGGATTCACATCCGCAACGTGAAGCTGGCCCCGGAAGTGGACCTGCGGAAAGTCGCCGCGCGGACCGCAGGATTCGCCGGCGCCGACCTCGCCAATCTCGTGAACGAGGCGGCGCTGCTTGCGGCACGGCGGGACGCGTCAGCGGTTCACATGCACGACTTCGACGAGGCGATCGATCGTCTGGTCGCCGGGCTCGAGAAGAAACGTGTGATGAGCCAGAAGGAGCGCCGGATCGTCGCGTATCACGAATCGGGGCACGCGATCGTGGCGAGCGTCCTTCCGGGCATGGATCCCGTCCACAAGATTTCGATCGTGCAACGCGGGTTTGGCGCGTTGGGCTACACGATGCAGCTCCCGCTCGAGGATCGCTATCTGATGCAGAAAGGCGATCTGCTCAATCAGCTCGCCGTGCTGCTCGGCGGCCGGGCGGCGGAAGAAATCGCTATCGGTGAGATCTCAACCGGTGCGCAGAACGACCTGCAGCGCGTCAGCGACCTTGCGCGTGCGATGGTCACCGAGTGGGGTATGAGCGATCGGGTCGGGACCATCAACTTCGATGTGAACCGTCGCGGTCGCTTTCTCGATATCGGCGGACCGCCCGAGCGTGGGCTCTACAGCGAGGAAACCGCCAAGCTGATTGATGACGAGGTCAAGCAGATCATTATGACCGCGCACAACGACGCGCGCCGGATCCTGCGCGAGCGGCGAGATTTGCTCGGGATCGTGGCCGAGCGGCTGCTCGAGAAGGAAGTCATGGAGGGCGATGAGCTGCGCGCGATCATCGCGAATCCGCCAGAGGTCCCGCAGAATTCAGCAAGCACCGCCTGAATTCACACTATAGTAAGCGGCCGAGGTCACCCCTTGGCCGAACTCTTTCATCAGACCTACACGCCCATTGCGGGCAGCTTGCTGCTGTCGGCTTTCGTCGCCGGCCTGCCACCGATCCTGCTGGCGATCTGCCTGGCCGTGCTCCGACTGGCGCCATGGAAATCGGCCATTGTCGGCGCGGCGAGCGCATTCGTCCTCGCGTGGCTCGTCTGGGGCATGCCTCTGGGCCTGACGTTTGCCGCGATGACCCACGGCATGGCGTTCGGGTTGTGGCCGATCAGCTGGATCGTGTTCAGCGCCGTCCTGTTCTACAACCTCTCGGTCGAGAGCGGGGATTTCGATGTGATCCGGCGATCGCTGGCGCGCCTGACGACCGATCGCCGCATTCAGGTCCTGCTGGTCGCGTTCTGCTTTGGCGCGCTGATCGAGGGCATCGCCGGATTCGGCGCACCCGTCGCGATCACCGCGTCGATGCTGGCGGGTCTGGGGTTCGAGCCGATCATGGCGGCGGTGCTGGCGCTGATTGCCAACACGGCCCCGGTCGCGTTCGGGTCGCTTGGCATTCCGGTGACCACGCTCGGCGGTCTGCTGGCGCCGATGCTGGGCCACGACACACAGACCACCACGCGCGCGCTGTCGGCGATGGTCGGACGGCAACTGCCGTTCTTCTCCCTCATCATTCCCGCGTATCTCGTGGTGTTGTATGCGGGCTGGGGGCGGATGATGGCGATCTTCCCTGCGGTCTTGACGGCTGGTCTCTCATTCGCCATCGGCCAGTTCGTGGTGTCGAACTTTGTCGGGCCGGAGCTCACCGACACCCTCGCGGCCCTTCTCTCGCTCGCGTCCGTCGCGCTTCTTCTCAAATTCTGGCAGCCTCGCGATTCGTACTCTGACGGAAGCAAGGCGCCAGTCGAGAAGGTGACCGACCACGCGTCACGTGTGTGGCGCGCGTACGCCACCTACGGAATTCTGATTGTCACGGTGCTGATTGGTCAGATCGGCAACTTCGCCGGAATGTCTCAGCTGCAACCGCCAGCCAACGTCACGGCGCTATTGAGATGCGGGCAGATCGGCAATCGGCTGTGCTCCGAGCCGTGGATCGGCCAGCCTGCGTCTGTCGATCCGCAGGGCCTGCGTTTTCCAGTGTGGGAATTCAATTGGCCAGGCGCCTATCAACTGGTGGACGGCAAGCCCACCGCGATCGTTCAACGAGAGTCGCCAGTCGTCGCCACCACCACGCCGTATCCACTCACCTACCGGTTGGATTTCCTTGCTGCGGCGGGCACCTTGGTGGTGTTCGCAACGGTGATCGCGCTGATTCCCATGGTCGCCTCCGGCGCGCGCCCCGGCATCCTTGGTGTGGCCCTCCGTAAAACGATTGCGCAGCTGCGGCTGCCTATTGTCACGATCGCGTTCATTCTGTCGATCGCCACGGTGATGAACTATTCCGGCATGACCTCGTCCATGGCACTCGCGCTGTCCGCCACCGGCTGGCTGTTCCCGTTCTTCTCGGCTTGGCTCGGGATGCTCGGCGTGTTCCTCACCGGCAGCGACACGTCTTCGAATACGTTGTTCGGCCCGCTTCAGGCGACGACGGCAAGAGTTTCGGGTCTGGACCCGGTGTTAATGGCAGCGACCAACAGTTCCGCGGGCGTGATGGGCAAGATGATCAGCCCACAGAACCTTTCGGTCGGCGCCGCGGGTGTTGGCGCGGTCGGCCGTGAAGGAGAAATCTTCTCGCGCGTGATCTTCCACAGCCTCTTTCTGACCGCGTTGATGGGCATTCTCGCGATGCTCCAAGCCTACGTCGTACCCTGGATGGTGCCGGCGCTTTAGGGCTGGTGGGCCAGGTGGGCCTGGTGGGCCAGGTAGGGCGAGTGGGGGGCAGGTAGCGTAAGACTGGTGGCGGTTTGACCTACCAGCCCCACCCGCCCTAAAAGGGAACCCACCATATTGCCTGCAACGTAGACATGATATAGCC
>JBOGIV010000469.1:0-15022 GCA_050747925.1 Vicinamibacterales bacterium | reverse complement strand
CTTGAGATCCGTATCCCCACCGATCTCGAATGGAACGCGGAATGTAGTGCAGACTTCGCCGTTTCGTGAGCAGATTTCTTAGACTTTCTCGCCGTGTCGCCGTTTCCGTGACGAACTTGGGCTAGCGAAGCTTCGCCTCAAACCGCCCAGAAAAACACGTCGGCGCCGCTTCGCTAGAGGGCAGTGTCTTCTTGCCCCGCTCTTGCTTCAACTGTCGCCATGCAGGCCTTAGAAGATGTCGAGGCGCGCTCGTCCGCCGACACGCGTTCAATCGCCGTGCATGGCCGCCATTGGACTGGGGGCCCGCGATCGTGGCATCGTCTTGCTTCCGGAGGCAGCGGTGTCTGGTTGGACTCGTACCGGCAAACCTGATAAAGCTGGGGCGGTGGCCCGGGAACAGCGCAGCGATTCGGCCCGAGTAATCGAGACGATGATGAGGCAGGCCGAGAGCCTGACGGCCGACCTGAACCTCATCAACTTCGCCGATCTCGATCCTGCACGAGTCGACGATTGGATTGCCAGGCTCACCGATTTTCGTCGCGCCCTCGGCGCCTTCATCGACCGGCTCAAGGCGACCGCGGTGGCGCGCCAGCCCGAGCCCATTGAATTGCTGCACGACGTCGAGATTCTTCAGCAGCAGCGTGATGACTGGGCGCGGGGTCTCGATTGGTTAGCTCTCCATGCGGAGTTCAGCCGGCCCGCCAAGGACCAGCTTGGAGCCGACTACGTGCCGCTTGCCGATGACATCGACGCGCAGGATGGGCGGAGTCCTGACCTCTCTCTGGGGGACTACATCGCGCTTGCCGCCCAGACGGGGAACGCCGATGCCATCGACGCGTTCTGCCGCTGGAGTCGAACGAGTGTGAGTGTGGTCAACAGGGAACTGGACTGGCCGACGATTTTGCTCTCGTACCGCGCCAAGTTCGAAGCGCTCAAAGAAATGGCACGAGAGCGCGAGAGCGAACCCGACCAATTTCCCAGGTCGGACGCTGCCAGAAAGTTGCTCGCGGAGCTGGCCACCTGCGGCTTCGACGAGGCTTCCGTGTTCGGCGCCCAGCGCGAGACGTCCAGCCCTCGCCGAAGGCTGGCCGAGGTGGCTCGCGTCCTCGTCGCGAAGCGATACGGCACGACGCCGAAGACGATCGAACACAGGTGGAAGGACCGCAAGAAGTAGACGGAAACGTCAATCTGCGGCCGTCGATCTAGCGACGCCGTTCGATTCCGCCAATCAGTGCTCTGCATCGCGAACCCATGCCGCTAGGCTGGACATCCTGCGCATTTTCTGAGCGAGGATGGCCAGGGACGGAATCGAACCGCCGACACTGCGATTTTCAGTCGCATGCTCTACCAACTGAGCTACCTGGCCGCGTGCAGAAACGTCGAGTATAGCGCGCTCATTTTCGCTCGTGCAAGGCGACGACGAGCCCCCGCCTCGTCGTTGTGGCACAGCCGGCTGAGTGGTAGCATCGCGCGTCCACCAATGCGTTGGCTCCAAGCCGCTGTCGTGATCCTCGCTGCAGCGCTGACCTCAGCGGGTTCGGTGGCCTCGGCCCAGCCTTCGCTCACAGCGGACGCGAAGGTGGACCACTCCACATCGGACGAGCTTCGGCTGGCAAGCCAGACATTCCGCCCTGCGCCCGCGAGTCCAATCGACGAAGGCGCATGGTATCCGCTGACCGTCACCGGCGGGCGCGCGGCTCTCGACGCGCTCGGCGTGCCGCGATCGCTCGATCTCGGATCGACGATGGTGGAGCTGGTCCGGCGCCTCCATCTGTCGGCATCGCCGGCGGCTGAACTGAACGCAAGCATTCTCGAACTCAGTCTCGCCGTCGCCGACTTGGTCCGGTTACAGAATGCAGTCGCGGCGGCAACGTCGGGAACTCAGCGACCGACGCTGGCGATGGCGGCGCAACGAGAGGGTCGCAAGCGGCTGGAGGCCGCTCTCATGGCAGCCGGGCTCAGTTTGCGCGAGCAGAACAAGCAGTACGTTGTTGAAGCTGAATCGAGTGATCGCGAAACCGCGCTTCGCGCCCGGTTGAAGACCGTCGGCGTGGACGTGGAGGCGATCCGCCTGCGCCTGATGAAGGGCGAACCAATCGAGTTCACGGTGCCGACAATCGAGCTGCCGTTGCCGTTGTCGCCTCGAGCGTGGACCAGCCGCATCCTTGGGCGAACCGTCCTGCCAAGCGAGCTGTTTACGGCAATCCTTTCCGACCGCCGCGCCCGCCTTCTCTATCACGGCCTGGTCGGAATGGACGCCAACACTCGGCGATGGATCTCCAACCAGCGGGAACTGCTCAAGCACTTGTATCGGGATGAGGACTCGGTCAGGTCGTTTTCGCTGTTTGGGGCGGCCATCAAGGTTGCCGACGGCCGGATGGTCGTCCCAGGTGGTCCCCTGGCGGCTCGTCGTTGGGCCACGTTGCTGGACGCCGATCCGGCGCGACCCGATCGTTTCATCAGGCGTGTCTTCGACGAGGAGTCGGGGCGAGTCGCGGGACTGTACTTCACCGCCGCAGGTGTCGACGAGCCGCGCCGGCAGTTCATCCTCGGCCTCGCGGATGCGGCCGGCGATGGAGACGCGCGCTTCAAACAACTGGCCTCGGCGTTTGCCAACTGCTATCCGAAACAATCGACGACGTATCCCTTCTTCCTTCGCTCATACGACGCGGCCTTGTTACTGACACAAATTGGCCTGAGCGAGCAGGGGGTTTTGGCGGGTCCGCGGTGGCGCAGATTCTGGGCGCTGGCGCTCTCCGCCGAGAGCCTTCCCGACAATCCGGCGGACGATCTGCGCGAGGTGGCGAACAACGGGCTGATCGATGCCGCGTGGCTGGTGGAGACGCTTTGCGCGCAGAACATCGCGGACCGCGGGGGGGCCTACGAGACCCTGTTATTTGGTCACCGCGTGTTCTCGAATAGCAGCGAGCGCGAGCTGCCGGATCAACTCGTCGCCGTTCGCGCACGCCGGCTTTATCCAGCGGTCGTCATGGCCATCGAACAAGCCGGCATCAGAAATAGTCGAATCTATGCTCGTCTTGCCCAACATGCCGACCGAATTGGCCGTGTCGACGATCCGGCTCGCGCAATCATGGCGAGCCAGCAGTTCCAGGGTGCCCTGGCGCTGACCATTGGCACGACCCGCGGCCAGACCGTGACGCTGGAGACGGGAGAGGCGTTGCTCGCATCGCTGGCTGCAGTGCGGTTTGAAGACGAGCGCTACCACGGGCGACTGACGACCTGGCTTGCGCGTTCATGGGTGCCGGCCGTGCGTCCGGTCACCTCGGGGACGGGACTGTCCGAAACGATCGAGCAAGCCGCTGCCGCCGCGCTCGCGGGTCGAGCGACAGCAACCGCCCCCATCTCGTGGGAGGGGCTCCGTTACGTCGTCGATTTCGCCGGCACGACCCAGCGCCGGCTCGATGCCGTCCGTGCCCACGAGGGCGGCCTCATGCTCGACAGTGTGCTCGAGCTCGAGCGAATCGTCTCGGCGCTTCAACAGAACGCACTGAGCTTCGCGCAAGTTCGGGTGCTTCGGGCGGAGCTCCGCGTGCTTGGCCCCAAGCTCACGGTGGTCAAACCGGCCGAAGAGTTTGCGAATGACGCCATCGACGTCGTCGAGGCGGTCGAGAACGCACTGCGTGACCTCGAGCGGATCGACGCGCCCAACGAAGTCCAGCGCGCCGCCGAGGTTGGCAAGGAGCTGGCCAAGTGCCTGGATTTTCTGACGGGCCATGTCCTGGCGGCTTGGGCGTACGCCCCGCACGTAGGGGAGGCCGACGGCCCGGCGCTTATCGGCGGCGATCCGTCGCTGCGCCATCAGTTCGGCGTGCGCCTCGCTGGCCGGCTGAAGTCGACGCTGCGGTGGACCGTCAACCGGTTCGGGAACCAGGACGTGGGGATTTCGGGATCCCTGCTGGGTCTGGAGGCCACGCTGGCGAAGTGGTCAGTGCGACGCCTGACCAGCGATGCAGTACCGATCCCGACGATTGGCGGCAACGACATGTCGTCGTTTCTGTTGACCGTGGCCCTCAGCGATGGCCGGCGGCTGACCGATCAGTCGCGCGACCAGATCAGAACCGCCATCGCCGCTGGCCTGAGCGCGGTAGAGCACGCGCGCGAGGATGCCGAGGCGCTGGATGCGCTCGCGGCCAAAGCCGTGATGAGTCCGTGGACCCGGCAGATCATCTCGTGGATGGTGGCCACCGAATCCGCGCAGATCCCTGCCAAGTTCTCGGCCGCCGAACTGACCAGAATCGGCGGGTTGGTGCCATCGACCGTTCACGAATGGGGAACCGCGTCCTTGCTTTCCGGCTGTCTTTGCATTCAGATGCCGGAGGGTCGAATTCCCGAGCTCGTCGTGGGGCGAGCCGCAGACGGACTGATCGCGACGCAAAGCGCCGACGTGATGCTGAGGATTGCCTGGATTCTCGCCGACTTGAAGCTGCCGGCATCGCTGGCCTCGCCCGTCCTCGCGTATGCGATGCGCGACTTCATCGATCGCGTCACGCCGGCCCACACGGCCGACTTCGAGGCGTTTGTTCGTCAGGCACGCGCGATCGACCGCCCCTCGATCGAGGACTATCTGGGCGCCATCGCGGCGGTTGGTCCGCTACGGCCGGCGGGTCAGGAGCAATGATGGTGTCTCGTTTGATACGAGTCGCTGCGTTGGTTCTCGCCTGCGCCACACGCGTGTCGGGCCAAGGGCCGCCGGAGCTCAAGATCGTCTTCCCGCCTGAAGGCGCCTTCGTCAGCGATCAGGTCACGCTCGAAGCGGAAATCGTGCCGCGCGAGCGTCGAAGTGAAGTCATCGACCTGACGTTCTATGCCGACGGCAAGCTTGTCTGCCGGTCGACGAACGTGCAAGCGCCGAAGTGCCCGTGGGAGGCGGGCGCCGTGATCCGTCCGCATCTCATCCGCGTTGTGGCCGCCCTGGCCAATGGAGAGCGGTTGGTCGCGACGGCTCGGACGCGCGAGATCGACTACGTCGAGGCGGTCAACGTGCAAGTGATACAGGTGAATGCGTCAGTGGTCGACCGGCGCGGCCGATTCGTCAGCGGCCTCACCGCCCAGCAATTCCAACTGGCCGAAGACGGCGTACCTCAAAAGATCCTGCACTTTGCCGCGGAGGATTCTCCGCTGGAAGTGGTCGTCGCGATGGACGTCAGCGGCAGCATGGGCGCGGCGATGGACGACCTCAAGGTCGCGGCGCGGCAGTTCCTTTCGAGTTTGAGCGCCAAGGATCAGGTCACGCTCGTGGCCTTCAACGAGGAGATGTTCGTCCTCACCCAACGAGAAACCGCCCCCGAAGCGCGGCTGCGTGCGGTCGATCGGCTTGGGGCGTGGGGCGGCACCGCGTTGTACGACGTGATCATCCGATCGATCGAGCAACTGTCTCGAAAGGCTGGCCGGCGGAGCCTTGTGGTCTTCAGCGACGGTGACGACAAGTCGAGCCAGGCGACGCTCGACACGGTCCAGCGTGTGGTCAAGAGCAGCGACGCCTCGCTGTTCATGGTGGCCCTCGGCCGGGCGCGGGATCAGAAGCAGTTGAGGGAGACCCTCGAATCGCTCGCGGAACCGAGCGGCGGTCGCGCGCTCTTCGCGGAGCGACCGTCCGATCTCGCGAAGGTGTTTGCCGAGCTGGTTGAGGAATTGAAGCGCCAATACTTGCTCGGCTATGAGACGACAAACGCGAAGAAGGACGGCGCGTGGCGGCGCCTGTCGTTGGAACTTCCGGGCACCAACCATCGCGTGCGCGCCCGGCAAGGATACTTGGCGCCAACCAAGTGAGAGCGCCCCGAGTCTCGGCCGGAATCGTCTGCGCCAGCTTCCTTGGAGTGCTGGCGTTATCACCCGTGGCGGGGCCGCTGTTGCTGCAAGGCTTCGATGGGCCCAGACCTCAGTCGGCCCAGACGTCCACCAGCCAGCCCCCTCAGGAATTCTCGACGCGAACGGACATCGTCCTCGCCGATGTCACCGTGCTCGACAGCAAGGGCCAGCAACTCGTCGATCTCGGGATCGCTGATTTCACGCTGTCGGTCAACGGCCGCCCTCGCGCAATTCAGGCCATCGAATACGTCTCATCCTCAGTGCCACGGTCACCGGCGGATGCGCTGCCGGAGCCAGGCAGCGCCCGAACGGGGTCACGCGTTGGACGGTACTTGCTCATCGTTGCCGACGAGGTGCATCTGCGGTTCGGCGCCAATCGCGCCGTCCTCAGGTCAGCGGAAAACCTTCTCGACAGACTCGCCCCTGAAGACTACGTGGGCGTCGTGCGCCTGCAGAGTGGTGGCAGTGTCGACTTCACGCGTGACCACCGGCGGGCTGTCGAGGCGTTGCGCGGAGTCACTGGACGAGCCACTCGAGGCTCAGGTCTGGCCGCCACGATCTATCCGTCCGAAGCCCTGGAGGGCGAAGAGGGAGGGGGACCGGGTTGGGAGGCAGCTCTTAGCAGAGAGTGCGGCAGGACGAGGAGCGAAGCGTGCGTCAATGCGGTGGAGGTTCAAGCTCTGGCGATGTTGAGCGAAATGCGCGCCGAGACCAACTCGACCTTGCGCAGTTTGGAACAGCTGCTGAGCAACCTCCAGTCCAACGGGATTCGGATCAATCTGATTCTGATCTCCGAGGGGCTCTTCGTGGACCGCAACTCCTCCCAATCGATGTCCTCGATCGCGGCCCTGGCTGCCGCCGCGAGAGTCTCTCTGAACATCGTGCGTCCCGCGCGCGAGTGGTACGACGTATCGACGTCGACAACCTCGTCGAACGCTTTCCAAGACGACCAGCGCATACGCCTGGGTCTCGAACAACTGGCTGGCGAACTGCGAGGCGGCTACTACACCGCTGTCGGCGACGGGTCGGGAGCGTTCGATCGAATCGGCTCCGAGCTGGCCGGTTACTACCTGCTGGCCTTCGAGCCGACGACCGAGGATCGGACCGGGCGCGAGCGCCGGATTCGTGTCGAGGTGAAACGCCGTGGTGTCACGCTCCGTTCGCGATCGACGTTCGTCGTTCCCTCAGCTTCGGCGGCCACGGCGCGAGCGCCTGAAACGGTTGAGGGGAGAAGCGATCCTCCGACGTCCCGTACGGCTGAGCCTGAGCCGTCGTTGCCGCCCTCGGCTCCCGTGAAGCCAGCGTTCGTTCGCCTCGGCACGTACTCGATGTTCAATGCCGAAGATCAGCGTGTGCGTGTCCTGATCGCGGCCGAGGTCGGCGATGCCGTGACCGAGTCGAGTAGTTGGCGCGCGTCCTTGATGCTCAAGGATCAGGGAGGGCAGATTGTCTCGAACAGTGCGGCGACCGTGTCGCTCGCGCCAACCAGAGCCACCGAGCCCTCGCCGGCGCTCTTTTCCACCGAGGTGTCGCTGACGCCAGGAGACTACTCGCTGACCCTCACGTTGGTCAGCAGCGACGGTCGGGTCGGCATGGCGGAACACAAGCTCGCCGCTCGCTTCCGTCCCGCGCCGGGCGGGTTCAACGTTTCCGACCTGGTGGTCGTGAGCGAGCCCGCGGCCGGAGCCTCGATGCGCCTGACGCCGTCACCGATCGTGGATCGCAATCGCGCAGCCATGTTTCTCGAGGTTCAGCACGACGACGCGAAGCTTCTCGGCGACGCGCGAGCGACGTTCGAAGTGGCGCAAGCCGAGAACGGTCCGTCGATTTTGACGGCGGAGGCGACATCGGAGAGTCGTACCAACGGCACCCAACGCGCCTTTGCCGGCGTGATGTCGTTGACCGCCCTTCCGCCCGGCGACTACTTGATGCGGGCCACGCTGATGGGTCCTGGAGGCACTCGCAGTCAAATCGTGAAGGCATTCCGACTCGACCGCGGCGCCCCCGCTTCTGCCGGTGGGGCTCGGGTGCGAGGAGCGGTCGGGCCGCCGCTGATGCGCGCCACCGCGGCGGTGCCAGCATTCGCGCTTCAGCAGACACTGGCGCCTGCCGTCGTGCGTGCGTTCGTCGACGATCTCGAGAAGCGTCACCCCTCGTCACCTGCCCTCCGCAGCTTTCTCACGGGACTCGACGAACTCCGGGCGAACCGGTTGACGCAAGCAGAGGCGCACTTCCGGCAGACGCTTCGTTTGGCGCCGGATTTTGTCGGCGTCGCCTTCTATCTGGGTGCGTGTCACGCGGCCAGCGGCCGCGATCGCGAAGCGATCGGCGCCTGGCAGATGTCGTTGCTCAGCAAGGGCGCCGACGCGATCTACCCCGTGATCGTCGATGCGATGCTGCGAGTGGGGGAGAGCAAGAAGGCGTTGGACCTTCTCGACGAAGCGCCTCAGGCGTGGCCGGATGCGGCCGCGCGGATCCGGCGCGAGGCCATCGCTCGAGCCACGACCGGAGAAGACGAAGCCGCGGCACCGTTGTTGGTCACCCTGCTCGATGGCCCGGTCCAGGATGCAGACCTGATGTTCTTGGGCATTCAGGTCATGTATCGCTTGTACAACTCGCGCGGGCTGAACGAAGCGGATCGAACGAGGTTTGGCAGTTGGGCACGCCAGTACGAAGTGCTTGGCGGAGCAGAATCCGCGCTCGTGCGTACGTGGCGCGATCACGTCGGTAAATAAGTCGCGGCAGACCTTCTGGCGGACGCGGGCCACAACTATCGTGCGCGGTTACTGGGCGAGGCCTTCGGCAACACCGGAAGAGATCGACGATCCGTTCTACGGCGTTCGCACCTTCATCGTCCCGCCCGGCATCGTTCCCGTAAAACGGACCTCTCCAATCCCCGTACGAAAGCGGACGCCGTGGCACCCGCGGCCCGGCGGCGATCAGACGATCGATCGAGCTGGTGGACGGGACTGGTTCGGCGCGCATCTGACGCTCGAGAGCCAGCGACAACATAAGCCGGCGACGTATGGGATGGCTGGCGTCGCTCACGTTGTGGCCGTGCTCGGCGTGATCGCGGTCGTCTTCCGCGAAGCGCCGTCCACGGTCCCCGAAATCTCTCAGCCGTTCATGGTTCCCGTGTTGCTGTCACTCCCGACGGCCTCGAAACTCTATCCGCCGCCAAAGCCGGCATCGCAGCTCGCGCAAGCAACGCCCGAGCCGCCTCTTGCGCTTCCGATCGCCTCGCCGGTCATCGTCGAGAGAGAAGAACCACAGACGTCGGCGCCGACCGAATCGCCAGACGGTGTCAAGCCGGAGTCCGAGGTGCGAGCGGCCGGAGCTCCTGACGGCGTTGAGGGTGGAACACCGGGCGGGGTGAGTGGTGGCGTTCCCGGCGGACAGCTCGATGGGATTCCTCGAGCGTCAAAAGTGGCTGCGTCAGGACCGCTTCGCTTGGGTCCTGGAATCGAACGACCAAGGAAGATCAAGGAC
The DNA here is from genome assembly GCA_050747925.1 of Vicinamibacterales bacterium. Classification (GTDB taxonomy): domain Bacteria; phylum Acidobacteriota; class Vicinamibacteria; order Vicinamibacterales; family UBA2999; genus 12-FULL-67-14b. The sequence continues at coordinate 5,704 of JBOGIV010000469.1, read as the reverse complement.
GTCAAGCCGGTGTATCCGCAGGGGGCGCTCACCGGACAGCTTCGGGGAACGGTGGTGATCGAAGCCACCATTGGGATTGACGGCAAAGTACTCGATGCCAGAGTGCTGCGCTCGATCGCTGGCCTCGATCAGGCCGCGCTCGATGCCGTTCGACAATGGGAGTTTGCGCCGGCGCGCCTCAACGGGGCTCCGGTCGCCGTGATCATGACCGTATCGGTGGCGTTCATGATTATCTGATTTAGCGCTCCTGACAATCCAGGCCTCGCAGGCCCCCGGTCCCCCCGCCCCTTTTTAGGCACCTCAGGCGCTCTAGGCACTCAAGGCACTTTGTTTCCCCCCGAGCACGAACCAGGCGCACGCGCATCCCATCAACGATCCGAAGACGACGTCGGTCGGCCAATGGACACCGAGATAGACGCGGGAGGCTGCCACAAGAACGGCGAGCGGCCAGAGGATCCATCCGGCTGTCGGAACCACACGACTTCCCGCGATGGCGCCGGCAAATCCAAGCGCAGCATGGGCGGACGGAAACGAACTGCTGAGGGGCCGGTCGGCGATCAATTGGAGATTGGGAAGCGTGTTGAATGGGCGCTCGCGCCCAATCAACCCCTTCAGCGCAAGTTCGACGACGAGGTAGGTACAGAAGAGAGTAAGAAGAAGGCGCCATGACGCTGGCCTGCGCTCAGTAAAAATGAGACCGATGAAGCCGAGCGTCACCCACACAGCGCCGCCGTTGCCAATGGTGCTGACAAAAACCATCACGTCGTCCAGCCACGGCGTTCGGTGCTGGACGACGGTGGTAAGAAGAGTCAGGTCGAAGCCGATGTGAATCCTCTGGCGAACCGACAGACCTCCCGGTCTGTCGCGAGATCGATCACACCGCCGCAGGTTCGGCCGTCCGTGAGAGGCCGAGCTCTCGGCGCACGCGATCTTCGATGGTCTGCCGCAGGTCCGTGTGCTCTTTGAGGAAGTTCTTGACGTTCTCGCGGCCTTGACCGAGACGCTCTCCGGCGAACGCGAACCACGCGCCGCTCTTTTCGACGATCTTGTGCTCGACGGCGAGATCGATCAGGTCGCCCTCGCGCGAGACGCCCTCGCCGTACATGATGTCGAACTCGGCTTCCCGGAACGGCGCGGCCATCTTGTTCTTCACGATCTTCACGCGCGTTCGTCCGCCGACGGCGGTCTCGCCGTCCTTGATCGCGCCGATGCGTCGAATGTCGATTCGGACCGATGCGTAGAACTTGAGCGCGCGTCCACCCGTGGTGGTTTCGGGATTCCCGAACATGACGCCGATCTTCTCGCGCAACTGGTTGATGAAGATAAGAGCGGTCTTCGACTTCGAGACAGCGCCGGTCAGCTTGCGCAGCGCCTGCGACATGAGACGGGCCTGCAGGCCCATTTGCGCTTCGCCCATTTCGCCGTCGATCTCCGCCCGAGGCACGAGGGCAGCCACTGAGTCCACGACGACGACGTCGACACTGTTGGAGCGGATGAGGACTTCGACAATCTCGAGCGCCTGTTCGCCGTTGTCAGGCTGCGAGACGAGCAGATTGTCGAGATCCACGCCCAGCTTCTTGGCGTAGCCGGCGTCGAGCGCGTGCTCAGCGTCTACAAAGGCTGCCAGGCCGCCGGTCTTCTGGGCTTCAGCAATGACCTGGAGCGCCAAGGTGGTCTTGCCAGATGATTCGGGCCCGAAGACTTCGATGACGCGCCCTCGAGGCACGCCGCCGATGCCGAGCGCCCAGTCGATGCTGATGGCTCCTGTCGAGATGACCTCGGCGGGGACCGAGCTCTGTTGCCCGAGCCGCATGATGGAGCCCTTGCCGAATTGCTTTTCGATCTGGCTGACCGCGACGTCCAGCGCCTTCAGCCGTTCCTGTCGTTCGTCTAATGGCATGTGTGAGGGTCCTTTCCGGACTGCGATGATCCTAGAAACACGCCAAGCGAAAGTCAAGCGTCATTCTGCGAACGAGCCCCAATCAGTATCTTCATTTTCAATAAGTTAGCAGACAAGTCCACTTTCGCCTCCAGGACCACCGATCGCCAGGATTGCGGCGTCGGCGTTTGACCCCCATCGACGTTTCTGCGTACGGTGAGCCCGATGCCGAGTCCGCTCGGACACGTGTTGGGGGGCGTAATCGTCGGGATGGTCGCTTCACGTCCCAGCCGATTGGACCGAACCGACTACCGAACGCTCGGGTTGGCAACTCTGGCCGCCTGCGCTCCCGACGTCGACTTTCTGTGGGGCCGCCACGATGCCGAGAGCCACAGCCTCGTAGTGGCCGTGGTGGCGGGCTTGCTTGTGCTCGCGGTGACCGCGGGGCGTCAGATCCGTCCCGCCCTGGCTGTGACGCTGGCGTGGTCGAGTCACGTGTTGTTCGATTGGCTGGGCTCCGACACGACGCCGCCGATAGGGGTGATGGCGCTCTGGCCCTTCACCGACGCCTACTTCTTCGCCAACGCGTACCTCTTCGATGCGATCTCACGTCGCTACTGGTTGCCTGGCTTCTGGGCGCACAACATCCTCGCGGTTATGAGGGAGGTCGTGCTGCTCGGGCCGATTGTGGCTGTGCTGGTGTGGGTTCGGCGCCGCAGGTAGGGGCGGTTCGCGAACCGCTCCTACAACATCTCTACGGCTAAGGCGACACCGTTGCCGCCGCCCAAACAGAGCGTCGCAATCCCTCGTTTCAGCGAGCGATGCTTCAGCGCATACAACAACGTCGTCAGAATACGCGCGCCTGAAGCGCCAATGGGATGACCCAGTGCAACCGCGCCGCCGTTCACGTTGACCTTGGCCGGATCGACGTCAAGCTCGCGCATCACGGCGACTGCCTGAACCGCGAACGCTTCGTTCAGCTCGATGAGATCGACGTCTTTGAGGGTCCAGCCGGCTTTGGTCAACGCTTTACGCGTCGCCTCGACCGGCGTCATCAACAACATCTTGGGAGCGAGACCGCTCGTGGCCTGGGCGATGACGCGCGCCATCGGTTCGAGATTGAGCGCGCGCGCACGGTCGGCGCTGATCACGACCACCGCCGCAGCGCCGTCGTTCACCGGCGGTGCGTTGCCGGCGGTCACGGTGCCGTCCTTCTTGAAGGCGGGCTTGAGACCGCGCAAGACTTCGACCGTCGTGTCAGCGCGGACGGACTCATCCCGATCGAAGACAAGAGGTGCGCCCTTCTTTTGCGGAATCTCGACCGTGAGCAGCTCGTCGTCGAACGCGCCAGATGTGTGCGCCGCTGCCGCCTTGCGATGACTCTCGGCGGAATACTCATCCTGCTCGTCACGAGACACACGGAAGCAATCGGCAACAGTCTCACCGGCGTTTCCCATGTGCCAGTTTTCGAACGGGCACCAGAGGCCGTCGTGAATCATCGAGTCGATCACCTGCCCATTCCCCATGCGCAAGCCTTCGCGAACGCGAGGCAGCAGATACGGGCAATTGCTCATCGATTCCATGCCGCCGGCCACCGCGATGTCGATGTCTCCAGTCTGAATACCTTGTTGGGCAAGCATCACGGCCTTAAGTCCTGAGCCGCAGACTTTGTTGACGGTCAGCGCGGCGACGTGATCGGAGAGCCCGCCTTTCAGCGCGGCCTGCCGAGCCGGCGCCTGGCCGACTCCGCCCGACACGACGTTGCCCATGATGCACTCGTCAACCGCCGCCGGATCAATACCGGCGCGACGGACGGCTTCACGCACGACCATCGCGCCAAGTTGAGGCGCTTGGAGATCTTTGAGCGTGCCGAGAAACTTTCCGGTCGGAATGCGAACGGCGCTCACGATGACGGCTTCGCGCATGGTGCTGAATCCTGAGAAGAGTGCAGCCTAAGAATCGAATTGCAGAGCTTTCACCGCGCCGGCGCCGAGCATGCCATTGAGCCGCCTTTGAATCAGCGGCGCGGACTTCTTGACGGCCGCCGCCCACGCAGGGGAGTCGCACTTCACGTGAAGCACCCCGTTCTCGCCAAGCCGGACCGCCGTGGCCTTGCCGACCGCGGCTCCAACCGACACGCGCCAGGCGAAGGACACCTTTTCTGGCGTAAGCGGTGCGTTCCGAATGACAGATTCCACGACGCCCGGCATGACCTGGCTCGCTCTAATCACGAGGATCAGAATAGCCTACAATCTCGCTATGCGACTCTCCCTCTTGTCCGCAGCCGTGATCGCCGCAATCTCCCTGAGCCTTGCGGTCCTCGCAGCCGCACCTGCTGCGGGTCCCGTCACCTTTGTTGCTCACGACATCGACCCCAAGTTGTCTGGCGCCTACTCGGTCAACGCCGCCGACTTCAACAACGACGGCAAGATCGACGTGATCGCCAACTCGATCGCCGCTCGAGAGCTGGCTTGGTACGAAAATCCATCGTGGACGCGCCATGTCGTCGTCACCGACACGCAGCAGATCGTCAATCAGGCGATGAGCGACATCAATGGCGATGGCATTCCGGAGCTCGCCTTCCAAAGTTCGTTTGCGATGCAGCCGGCGAAAAGCGCCGGACTCAACTGGATTGCGCGCTATCCGGGAGCGCCGGATCAGCCCTGGAAGACCGAGAAGATCGACGAGTTCCCGACCTCGCACCACATCATCTGGGCCGATCTCGACGGCGACGGCAAGAAGGAGCTGGTCAACGCGCCGCTCATCGGCGCCAAGGGCCTGGCGCCGACCTACGATCAGGACGTCGCGCCGGTCTTCTGGTATGGCCAGGGCGACTGGAAGCGTCGCGTCATCGCGGACAACATCCCCGGCATCATCCATCGCGTTCGCGCGGTGAGGTGGGATAGCGGCGCTCGCGACCAGATCCTCGTCGCGAGTTTCGAGGGCATCGCGCTGTATCGCGCCACTGGACGCGGCGACGCCCTCAAGTTCGAGAAGCAATTGCTGTCGGCAGGGCACAGCGAGAAAGCGCCGCGCCTCGGGGCCAGCGACGTCGGCGCCGGCATGCAGGACGGCAGGCGCTTCTTCGCGTCGGTCGAGCCGTGGCACGGCAACGAAGTCGTCGTCTATACCGGCCAGGGTACGAAGTGGGACCGCCGGGTCATCTTCGAGAAGATCGGGAGCGGGCATGAAGTGGCCGTGCTCGATCTGAACGGCGATGGCCGGGACGATGTCGTGGCCAACGACAACAGTCGGGGCCCCACGCAGAACAATCCCGATGCCGCGATCGGCGGCGTGCACGTCTTCTACGCGCCCGACAATGCCGCGACGGGAGAGTGGAAGTACCAGCGAGTGGAAGACAAATTCGCGATGAACAGCTGCCTTGGCGCCGACCTGAATGGGGATCGTCGGCCCGATCTCGTGTGCGGCGGCGCCGGTGGCGCCGTCCGTTGGTACGAGAACCAAGGGAAGTAGAGACTGTCCATCGCTGTCATTCTGGCCAGCCGATCGCCGCGCCGAGCGGAGCTCCTGGCTTCCGCGGGCATTGCGTTCGAAGTGGTGGCCGAAGAGGTTGACGAGTCTCCGCGCCCAGACGAGACACCTCAGGTCTACGTCGAGCGACTTGCCATCGAGAAAGCTTCAGTCGTCGCGAGGCAGCGACCCGACGCGCTGGTGATCGGCGCTGATACCGCGGTGATCGTCGACGGGCAGATTCTGGGCAAGCCGACCGATCGGGCGGATGCCGTCACGATGTTACGGCGGCTGAACGGCCGATCCCACGACGTCCTCACCGGTGTGGCCGTCGTTGGCCCACGGGGCATCAAA
>JBOGIV010000468.1:0-19243 GCA_050747925.1 Vicinamibacterales bacterium | reverse complement strand
CCCGAGTACCGATCGATGTAGCAGCAAGTAGTAACAGACAAACGCGATCACAAGAACCGGAAGTTGCGCCGGGACGACGCCCCACAGGTACCCTTGTCCGAGCTGCAAGAACGCAGAGGGGAAGTCCGTATAGTTCACGGCTGCTTGCGTCACGCCCTCGGCAATCCCGCGAAAGACCGACAGCGACCCGAGGGTCACGATGAGGGGCGCGAGTCCCAGCCGCGCGATCAAGAACGCGTTCAGGAGACCGCCCAGCGCACCGACCAGCAGCGCGCCCGCAGCGGCGGCCGCAATCGGCAGGCGCCAGTCGTGATACGCGGCGCCGAACGTGACGGCGGCGAGTCCCATCATGGCACCGACGGAAAGATCGATACCGCCGCTGATCACAACCGGCGTGAGCGCTACGGCGAGCAGCCCCAATTCGACGCTCAGCCGTAGGATCTCGACCACATTCGTGATCGACGAAAACCGTGGGGCAATGGCGGTGAAGAGGCCGATCTCGGCGACGAGCGCCAGCAGCACGACCCACTCGCCGTTTGGAGACCAGCGGTCCTTCCATCGCATACGAGATTAGGCGCTGGCGGCTGCGCGCCGAGCCGCGTGACCAGCGATGTGCTCGCGGATTCGATCGCCCCCCACGGCGACCAGGATGATGCTTCCCTGGATTGCGCGCTCCCAGTTCGCGCTCACACCCATGAAGGTCAGGGCAGGACCGATCGCACCAAGTAGCACCACGCCCAACAGCGTTCCGACGACGGTCGCCCGCCCGCCGGTAATAGCTGTGCCTCCCACAACCACGGCTGCGATGACCTTCAGCTCCAATCCGAGGCCGGCGTTGACCGGAATCTGATTGAACCGTGTCGCGTTGAGCAACGCCGCCGCACCGGTCAGCGCTCCAGTGAGCGCGAACACGGCAAACACGATGAGCGTGGTGTCGAGCCCGGCCAGGCGGGCGGCTTCACGATTCGAGCCCGTCGCGTAGATGGCGCGTCCGATGCTCAGCCAACGCAGGGTCCAGATCGAGAGCCCGATCAGAATGACGACCACGCCCACGAACACGGCCGAATGCATGCTCTGTGACAGTCCGAACCACTGGAAGCGTTCAGGAAGGTCTTGTACCCATTGCCCCTGCGTCACCCATCGCAGTCCATCCCGAAGCGCAACCATCGTGGCCAGGGTGACGACAATCGATGGAATCCGCGCGTATGCGACCAGGGCGCCGTTGATCGCGCCAAGCACGCCGCCGGCGAGCACGGCGCCGGCGCAGACGACGATCAGGGGCAGCCCGGCTTTGGCGAGTACACCGGCGACCACACCGCTAATGGCGAAAGTCGAGCCAACCGAGATGTCGATCTCGCCAGTGAGAATGACCAACGTCATTCCCATCGCCACAATCAGGACCGCCGCGTTCGAAAGAAAAATGTCGCGTAGATTGTGGGCCTCGAAGTACGAGGGAGCGATGATCGCCAGGAGGGCGGCCAGTCCAAGAATCGACGCGGCGACCGACAGCTCTCGCTTGGCCATCGGATGTTCTTACGCGGCGTCTCCGAGCGCCATCGCGAGAATCGCGCGTTGCGTAGCGTCGGCTCGAGACAGGACGCCGGCGAATGTCCCATGCCGCATGACCGCAATGCGATCGCTCATCGCCAGGATCTCCGAGAGCTCGGATGAGATCATGATGATCGCCAGACCGCGCTCCACAAGGTCCTGCATGAGGCCGTGGATCTCGGCCTTCGCAGCCACGTCGATGCCCTGTGTGGGTTCGTCGAGAATGAGGACTTCAGGCCGAGTCGCCAGCCACCGGGCGAGCGCAACCTTCTGCTGATTGCCGCCCGACAATGTCCCGACGTCGGCGTCGACTCCAGCGGCACGGATGCGGAGGCGATCGACAAAGTCTTCAGCCCCTTCGCGTTCAGCGCGCCGATCGATGAGCCCACGTTTTGAGATGGCTTGCAGACTGGCAAGGCTCGTGTTCGCGGTAATGGGCAGCTCCAGCACGACACCGTGGCGCCGCCGATCTTCAGGCACGTACGCGATTCTCGCGGCCAGGGCATCACGCGGTGAGCCGATTCGAAGCGGCGTTCCGTGAAGCAGAACTTCCCCAGAATCGGCCGGCCTGAGCCCGAAGATCGTTTCCGCCAACTCAGAGCGGCCGGAACCAACGAGCCCGGCGATGCCGAGAATCTCGCCACTCCGTACCGAGAGTGAAATGTCGCGAATGCCGTCGGCGCGGCTGGTCAGGTGACGCAGTTCAAGGACGATGTCCCCGGGCGTGACGGACCGCTTGGGAACGACCGCCGACAACTCCCGACCAACCATCAGCCGAATCAATTCTGCGCGATCGACCTCCCGTCGATCGCGCGTGGCGATCGTCTCACCGTCACGCAGAATGGTCACACGGTCTGCAAGCGCGAAGATTTCATCCAGCTGGTGCGAAATGTAAATGATCCCGACACCTTGCTCCCTCAGACGAGCCACGACTTGATACAGCCGCTCCACTTCCCGTTCTGTGAGCGAAGCGGACGGTTCGTCCATGATCAGAATCGTCGCCTTGGTGCCAATAGCTTTCGCGATCTCCACCAGCCGCTGCTCCGGCATGGTAAGCGTCTCGACCAGCCGTTCGGGATCGATCGACGCGCCGACGCGATCGAGGAGCTCCACCGCACGGCGATGCCGCTCCCTCCAACGAACAGGCTGCCACACGCGGCGCCCTTCAACCGACATGGCGATGTTTTCAGCGACGGTCAGATCCGGAAAGAGGGCTGGCTGCTGGTAAATGGCCGCGATGCCGAGCGCTCGAGATGTGGCCGGATCCAAGAGCCGTGTTTCACGGCCCGACACGATCAGCGTTCCAGAATCGGGCCGTTCGGCGCCCGTGACAATCTTGATCAAGGTTGACTTGCCGGCGCCGTTCTCGCCGACCAGCGCGTGAACCTCGCCCGGCCGTAGGTCGAACGACACCCCCTTGAGCGCCTGGACCCCGGCGAAGCTCTTCGTGATCGAGCGGAGAACCAGGAGGGCTTCGGACACGCGGAAGGATTATCCAGCAAAAATGGCAGCGCGCGGGGCGCAACCGCGCGCTGCTACCGGGCGGCAACTCGAAATCCGCTACCAGTTCAGGCGCAGCGACAACGAGACGACTCGCGGATCGTCTGCCGACGTGATGGTGCCGACATTCGTGTTCGAAATGTTCGCTGCGGGGTTTCCGAAGTTCACCCAGTTGAACAGGTTGAAGACCTCCACGCGAAAATCGAGTCGGGTGGCATGGACCGAGAATCGCTTCATGAACGACAGATCCATGCGCTTGAAGCTCGGGCCGATCAGCGTGTTACGCCCAGCCGTCCCCTGGAAGCCCGCGGCGGGGACCGCATACGCCGTCGGATCGAACCACCGAGTCGCGGTTGGATTGTCCAACCTACCTTTGTCGTCTGCACGGCCGGTGGCGAAGTTCGCGCGTGAGGGCACGAAGCTTCCGAGTGTCTGCAGCGCATTCACCGAAACGGTGAACGGCACGCCGCTCTGCAGGCGCAGTGCCCCAGACACTTGCCAATTGCCAAGGATGTATCCGATCGGACCGGCAGCGCTCAGCCACCGCTTGCCGGCGCCGAAGGGCAACTCGTATCCAAAGCTCATCGCACTGCGATGGCGCCTGTGATATCGCGAGTAGGACCAATCGGCCTCATGGTTCCATGCGAACGCCGTGTCGTTAGCCTCGACTTCACCAGAGCCGTTGTCTTTGTTGTCCGAAATCTGATAACTGCCTGTGAAAAACAGCCCGCCGGTGTACCGCTTGTCCAGCCGCAACGACAGCCCCTCAAAGCGGCCGTGACCCGTGTCGTCCGAGGTCAGAATTCGGGGCGCAAACAGGGGATAAGGTAAACGCTCGGCCTGAGGCGCCGTGCCCTCGCGCGGCTGATTGAGATTGAACCGTTTGTGCTCGTTGCTGACGCGGCTGCCCGTGTACGCCACCTCGAAGACGAGCGAGGCACCGAAGTCGTGTTGCACGTTGACGTTCCATTGTTTCGTGTATGCCGTCACGTTGGTTGGATTCATCGCGAAGGGTGCCGGGAAGCTGGAGATGCTGTTGAGATCCGGGAACATGTCCACGACGTTCACAAGGGCAGTGCCCGTCGGTGACAAGTCGTAGCCGCCGGCAAACGGCGGAATCAGTCTCGTAAACTGCAGCTCGTTCAGATTCAAGTTGTCGTAATAAACACCAAAGCCGGTTCGTACAACCGTGCGGTCGGTGAGCGAGTACACGACGCCAATGCGCGGCCCGAAATTGTTCAGGTCTTTGTTCACGATGCCTGCTGGGTAGAAGTCGTCCTGCGCAATGATGAGCGGCCGCAGGGCAGCCGGAAGATTCGCCGGGACTTTGTGAAACGCGATCTTCCCGCTCGCCGCATCGAAGGATGCTTCGATATTGTTGACTTCTTTCCACGGCGCCAAGTACTCCCATCGCAATCCCATCTGGATCGTCATCCGGTGGTTGACCTGCCAGATGTCGTCGATGAACGGTGCGAATGTCGGCGATCGATAGTTCGAGTCGGCCGTGCCGAACTGGCCGGTACAGCTCGAGCAGTACCCCAGCAGAAAGTCGGCGGTCGCGTTCGCCGGATTGTTCGTGGCACCGGTCGCCCGCCCGTTGAAGGTGAAGCCCCCACGAGGACCCACAGGCGTGCTCTGGTAGAACTTGCGGTACTGAGCTTGGAAACCAAAGCGGAGGCTGTGCGCTCCAGCAATCTTCGACGTCGCGTTGGAAATGCTATAGACGTTTTCCGTGGCGCCCTGAAAGACACCCGTGCCAGGAACGACACCGCCGAAGCCGGTAATGTTCGCACCTGGCCGCCCGAAGTAGTCCTTCGTGATGCCCCCCTGTAGGTTCTTCAGCCCGGTTTCCGCGACCCAGTTGCGCGACAAGTAATCTTCGTTCTCGAGGATGTTGTCGGCCTTGTGATACGCGTAGTTGTAACCGACACGTGTTTCATTCACGACAGATGCGGAAAGCACCCACGTGTGGCCAAGGGCGAGATTCCGGCCACGCTGCGGCCGTCCCTGATCGATGATCGCGCCAGGGAGGATCTGATCGCTTCTGTAGTCGAGGAATCGCTCAAAGAAGTTGTGGTTCGAATTGAGCACCTGATCCATCCGCAATGTGAACGTGTTCATGTCATCTCTGAAATTGCGGATATTCCGGAAGTTGTTGACGCCGCTGATATTCGGGACGGGTACCTTGTCGAGCTGCAACGCGGCGAACGGGACGATGCGGTTCGAGGGAATGATGTTGCCAGCGAACGGCTGACCCGTCAGCGGATCGCGAATGACGGCGCTCGTGTTCGAAAAATCTCCGCGCAGCCACTGCGGATCGGGGACATTGACGAAGTTCACCTCCCCCTGCGTCTCGCGCAGCCCTTCATACCCGCCGAACACAAACACCCGGCGATTGATGACCGGACCACCGGAAGTAAACCCGAACTGATTGCGTTCATAGGTCGGCTTGATCGGCGCAAAGTAGTTCTTGGCGTTCAGCGCATCGTTACGGAAGTACTCGGCGACCGTTCCAGTGAATTTGTTGGTGCCCGACTTGGTCACCATCGACACCACGGCCTGACCCTGCCCGTATTCGGTGGAGAACGAATTGCGCAGGACGTTCACCTCCTGCACGCTGTCAATCGGGGGATTGAGCGACATATTGTTGAAGCGAAGAGACCGCACGTACACCCCATCGATGGCATAGTTCGTCGAGCTGTCGCGTCCGCCTTCAACCGTCACGAACTGATCGCGCCGGCCGTACTGCGTGCCGCGCTGAAAATCGCGCCCCGTCACGCCGGCCGCCAGTGTCGTGACGTTCAGGAGCGTTCGGCCGCCAATCGGTACGTCTTCGAGCATCTTCTCGTTGATGACCTGGCCAACTGACGCGCTCGACGTTTGGAGCAGCGGCGACTCGGCAGAGACGGTGATGCTCTCGACCACACTGGCGACACCGAGCGACAGGCTCGGTCGGGCCACTTCGCCTGCTCGGAGGATGAGCTCCTTGATCTCAGCCGGCTGAAATCCTTGCAGTTCGACTTTGAGGGAATAGCGAGAAGCGCGAAGACCAGGGATCGCGAAACGCCCTTCGGCGTCGGTTACCGCGGTACGTTGCGACGCCGTACCGATATCGGTCACGGTGACCGTCGCGCCCGGTAACGCACCATGACTCGTGTCGAGCACCTGTCCGAGGATGCTCGACGAAGCGGATTCTTGCGAAAACCCCGTGTGTGGGAACCCGAACACCGACACCAGCGCCAAGCCGAAAACCCAGCGACGCATACGACCTCCTCATCCGCGGCGCAAACATGGCTTACAAAGGCTTCACGCGTTTGTAAGGCGATGTCTTCGAAGAGTCAAACGCTTTCCGCCGGAGCAGGCGTGTTTTGCTCTGCCAAATCGCTCGGGACGCCAACCGGCTTGCGTTAAGTGCCGGAAAACGAATGAGAAACGTGAGTTTCGGGAATGGCAATCCTGCAGTGGGCGAGCGACGAGACCCGCCGACCGTTGTGTGGACCGTAACGCCTTGCGGGCGCGATCTACGCGTAGGCCGTGTTGCCCGACCGATTGCGCGCGCCGCGCTCGGCCGTGATGCGCTCGAAGTAGCCACTCTGCCAAAAGGCGTCGAGCGGATCGCCGGGGAGCCGTCTCGCCGTTCGCCATTCGGCGATCGCGCCGCGAACATCGGTCTTGAACGCATCCTGCAAGCACGATTCGGCGCGCACGAGATCGGTCGACCGCTGGGCGGCGACCAGGCGCTCGTAATCGACGAGCGCGGCCTTGGCGTAGAGCTCCTGCGCATTCATCACCGTCTGCAGCATCGCTTCGATCTTTCCCTTCAGGTTGTGGCTCTGGTCGACGACGTAGGCGATGTCGGCACGAGCTCCGCGCTCCCATTCGAAGAACCGGATTTCATGGAAGATTCGGAAGATTTGGTACGGATCGATCGAGCCCATGGTCAGATCGTCGTCGGCATAGCGGCGATCGTTGAAATGGAAGCCGCCCAGCATCTCTTCATCGAGCAGCCAGGCCACGATCTGCTCGATGTTTTGAGAGAGGTAGTGGTGGCCGGTGTCCACGAGCACCTTGGCTTGCGGCCCGGCCTCCCGCGCCAGCAACAACGCCATCCCCCAATCCGCCACGTCAGTGTGGTAGAACGCCGGCTCGAACGGTTTGTATTCGACCAGCATGCGCTGCCCTGCGCCCAGAGAGCGATGCACGGTTGACAGGGCGTCTTCGAACCAGCGCTTTCGCTCGCGGATGCTCGCCGTGCCCGGGTAATTCGAGCCGTCCGCAAACCACAACGACAGATCGCGACACTGAAGGCGCTTCGCAATCCCGAGGCTCTCCACGCAGTGCTGGATCGCTTGCTGACGCACGTCCGCGTCCGGATTGCCAAACGATCCGAATTTGTACTGCTGGTCCTGAAAGAGATTGGGGTTAATCGCCCCAGGCTCGATACCGGCGGCGCGCGCGGCGGCCCGCACCGAGTCCACGTCATCGAGGCCATTGGGAAAGTCCCATTGGACATGGAGGGCCACCGTCGGACAGGCGCCCGTGAGGGCGTACACTTGGCCCGCGTCGCTGCATTTCTCCTCGATGGTGGCGGCAGCCGCCGCCTGCAGATACTTGCCAAAACGGGTTCCCGTGTTCGCAAATCCCCACGAGGGAAGCTCGATCCGAAAGCCGTCGAGCGCCTGCGCCACCGTCTGCGACTGGTCCAGCCTGCTCATGTGAACCTCACACCATTTTTCGCATTGCAGAACGTCCCGACATAGGCAATTCGTTGTTGACCGTTGGGAACTGTCACATAATGCCCCAAACGTGCTCGGCCGTGGTCGATGCAGAAAAAGGTGTCGTTATGAGCGGCGAAACTCCAACCCGCGACCCATATCTCGTCAAGTCCGTGGTGCACTCCTCACAAGTGCTCTCGGCGTTCCGATCGTCGGGCGAGGCGCTGCCCTTGCGCGAGGTGAGCTCACGCTGCGGGTTGCCGAAGAGCATGGCGTTTCGGCTGTTGTACACCCTCGAGCGCTGCGGCATGGTGGAAAAGGTCGGCGAGAACTTGTACCGCTCGCAGCTGCGTTCGTTCAAGCACAAGCCGTATCGGCTGGGCTACGCCGCACAGGGGACCGATTACCAGTTCTCGAAAGAGGTCTCGACGGGATTGCAACGCGCCGCGACGGCGGAGGGGATCGAGCTCATCTGCGTCGACAACCGCTACAACCCGAAGATCGCCCAGCGCAACGCCGACGTGCTGGTGCGCGAAAAAGTGGATCTGGTGATCGAGTTCCAGACCGACGAGCATGTCGCCCCGATTGTGGCCGCGAAGTACCGCGAAGCGAACATTCCCCTGATCGCCATCGAGATTCCGCATCCGGGCGCGACCTATTACGGCGCGAACAACTATGAGGCCGGTCTGATCGGCGGCCGGCACCTCGGTCGGTGGACGAAACAGAACTGGCACGGCGAAGCCGATGAGATCGTGCTCATCGCGCTCGACCGTGCAGGCAATCTGCCAAAGATGCGATTGACCGGAATGCTCGTCGGCATGCGCGAAACATGTCCGGCGCTCGAAAGCGCTCGAGTGACTTATCTCAATGGCGACGGCAAACTCGGTGAAAGCTTCGAGGCGATGCGCCGACATCTCCGTGGCTCGCGCTCCAAACGGATTGTGATCGGGGCGATCAACGACCCCAGCGCGCTCGGCGCGCTGCGCGCGTTTCAGGAAGCGGGTCGCGCCGAATCGGCGGCGATCATGGGACAGAATGCATCGCCGGAAGGCCGCGCCGAACTTCGCGAGCGCGGCACGCGGTTGATGGGGTCGGTGGCGTACTTTCCGGAAAAGTACGGCGCCGATCTGATCGCGGTGGCCCTCGACATTCTGCATCGCCGTCCGGTTCCGCCGGCGGTCTTCGTCAAACATCAGCTGGTGACACCAGAGAACGTCAACCATGTCTATCCGAACGACGGGTTGCTGTTGACGGCCGGCGCGATGGCCTGAAGCGGGCAGCCTGGATTACCGCAGAAACGCCTCGGGCAGTCCGCCGTCGACCGGAATGACGTGTCCCGTCGTCTTGGCGCTCTGATCTCCCGCCAGCCAACAGATCGCATTCGCGCAGTCGGCAGGCAGGATTGGTCGCCGCGTGATCGTTCGCTCGGCGTAGAACTCCGCCAACTTGGTCCGCAGCGACTCGGTCGACTCCTCGTCGCTGAACGCAATGTTGTACTTCTTGAGCGACACCATTACACGATCGCGCGGGAACATCGACGAACCGGCAACGACGGTCGCCGGTGCGATCCCATTCACCCTCACGTTCGGCCCGAGCCCGACAGCCAGCTCTCTGATCAGATGATTGATGGCGGCTTTGCTCACGTCGTACGGTTCGCTCCCCTGCTTCGGCACGACGGCGTTCGCGGAGCTCGTGAGAACGATCGAGGCCGGCAGATTCTGCTTCCTGAGAATGACGCCCGCCTCTTGTGCGAGCACGTGATTGCTGCTCACGTTGATCGTCATCGCCTGACCCCAGACGGTTTCTGCCGGCGTGGACGGATCGGGCGTGGGATAGATCGCGGCAGTGTTGACGACGCAGTCAACCCCTCCAAATCGCAAGGTGATCGCTCGCAGCGCCTCGGTGATCGAGGCGCGTGAGGCGAGATCGACTTCGCACGCCATCACCATCTCGGCGGACGATACGGCGGTCGCCTCCTTGGCCGCGTCCTCGGCCGCGGCCAGGTTGCGATCCGCGGCGATCACGTGGCCGCCCCGCTTGGCGATGTGCAGGACGACCTCGCGTCCAATACCGCTGCCACCGCCGACGACGAGCACGATCTTGCGGCTGAACTCGCGTTCCGCGGGCATGCGCTGCAGCTTCGCTTCTTCGAGCGCCCAGTACTCGATGCGAAACGCTTCGAGACGCGGCAATGCCACGTAGTTGCGAAAGCTCGTGAACGCCTTGCCCTGCTCCGGCCGCCACGCCTGCGGAAGGGTCTGCGGCTCGGAATCGGCGTCTTCGAGCACGTTCGCCCCGTCCATCACGTGAATGGCGTTGACGAAGAACTCGGTCGTGATCCGCGCTTCGCGTTTGTCTTTGGCGAATCCGAGAATGCCGAGCGATGGAATGACGACCACCGAGGGATTCGAGTCCCTGAGGCGGGGCGAGCTCGCGTCGGCGAACGATCGATAGTAGGCCGCGTAGTTGTCGCGATACGACGCCGCGCGTTCCGTGATTCGCATCTGGAGCGCGGCGATCGATTCCGTGCCGGCATTCCAGGGCACGAACATCGGGCAGATGCGCGTGCGAAGGAAATGATCGGGACAGCTCGTTCCAAGCGCGCTGAGGTGCTCCGCCCACTCGGAGTTCGCAAACGCGAGCGCGTCGTCGGACGCATCCCAGTGCGCGACGACGCGGCGATTCGACGAGACAATGCCGCGCAGGAACGGCAACACGTCGGCCACGGCGGTGTGGCGATCGACATGTGCCGAGGCCGCGACGCCACCAAACGACGGCGTGTTCCGGGTGCGACGTCGTCGATCGATGAACTCGCCCATCTGATCGATGGTCCTGACGCTGTTCGCATAACACGCGCGTTGCGTGTTCCCCCAGGTGAAAAGGCCATGACCACCGAGGACGATCCCGTCGCAGCCACGATGGCTCTCGACCGCACGCCGCAGCATCAGTGCGAGCTCGAAGCCCGGCCGCTGCCACGGCACCCAGATCAACTTTCGTCCGTAATTCGCATTGAACTCGGTCAGCCGCTTGTCACCGTTCGCGCTCGCGGCGAGGGCGATTGCCCAATCCGGATGCAAATGATCGACGTGATCGAACGGCAGAAATGCATGCAGCGGCGTGTCGATCGATGCGGCCACGCGGGTCTCGCCGAATGCACACAGAGGATAGAACGCCACCATCTCGTCCTCGTGTGCTTCACCGCGATAGCGTGCGATCAGCGCTTCGAGCTTGTCGAGATAGAGCACCGCAAACCCGTCGGCGCAGATCGATCGCAGGTCGCCACCACTGCCCTTGACGGCCATCACCCGCACGGGCGCGCCCGTCAGCGGATCGGGGAGATCGAATTTGGAGCTGGTGTTACCGCCGCCGAAGTTCGTGATGCGAAGATCGGCGCCGAGCAAATTCGAGCGGTACTGAAGCAGTTGGAGCGGTCGATCGCTGAGTGGCGCCGCCGTACCGTGATTCCAAAGGTCCTGCAGAAATCTCGTCTCGGACAACGCCTCACGCACAAGTCAACTCCAAGTACTCCAGGAATCTCGGATAGTGCCGGTTCCACAGCTCCGCGTTCGAGGGCTCGTAGCGCTCCACGGGGAACGACCGCTCGATGACGGCCCGGGCTTCCACGAGCGACGACACGTGGCCGGTCGCGAGCATCTGCATCGCGATGTTGCCGAGCGCCGTGGCCTCCACCGGCCCCGCGATGACCGATCGGCCGGTCGCGTCGGCCGTGAATTGGTTGAGCAATCGATTACGTGCGCCCCCACCGACCACACGAATCTGCTCGAAGCTGGTCCCGGTGACCTCCTCGAGCGCCTCGAGCACAGTGCGGTATTTGAACGCCAGGCTTTCAAACACGGCGCGAGCGTACGCCGGTGGGTTGGTCGGCTCCGCTTGGGAGGTCTGACGGCAGTAGCCGGCGATCGAGGCCACCATGTCGCCCGGATGGAGAAAGTCCGGGCAGTCGGGATCGATCAACGATCGGAATGCGTGCCGACTGTCTGCGGCTGCCGTCACGAGATCATCGTAGCTGTAATCGTGGCCGGCGGAGGTCCAGCATCGCCGACACGCCTGCAACAGCCACAGCCCGGCGATGTTCTTGAGCAGTCTGGTGGTACCGCACACGCCGCCTTCGTTCGTGAAATTCAACCGGCGAGCGTTTTCGGTGACGATCGGTTCCTGCAATTCGGTTCCAAGCATCGACCAGGTTCCGGAGCTCAAGAATGCGGTCCGGCCGCCGGCGACGATGGACGCAACCGCTGACCCCGTGTCGTGACACGCCGGCGCCACCACTCGAGTGCCGCGGTGTTCCTTCGACGCGACATCGCTGATGGCGCCAAGCAGGGTTCCCGGCTCGACCAGCGGCGGCAGCAAACGGGTTGGTATACCGAGCTCGCTCAGTAGCTCGGTCGCCCAATCCCGGCTTCGCGCCTCGACGAACTGTGTCGTGGACGCGATCGTCAACTCCGACCGCAGTTCCCCAGTGAGCCAGTAGTTGAACAGATCGGGAATCGTCGCCAGCGACGCCGCCGAATCGACGAGCAGCGGTGTTTGCTGACACGCGGCGTACAACTGGAACAGCGTATTGAACGGCAGGAACTGCACGCCCGTGGTCCCGTAGATCCGCTCTGGCGGGACCAGCGCCGTGACTTCGCTCATCACGCCGTCAGTGCGCGAATCCCTGTAGTGGTACGGGTTTTCGAGCAGATTGCCACGCTCGCCCAGCAGGCCGAAATCGCAGCCCCAAGAGTCGACACCGACGCTCGTAAACCGGATGTCACGAACCGCGTCGAGCGCGTCGCGGATTTCCTGCCACAGCCGGAGGATGTCCCACTGCAGCGCGCCGTTGTAGCGGACGGGCTCATTCGCGAATCGATGCACTTCACGCATGCTGAGCCGTCCGTCGCGGAAGTCGCCAACGACGGCTCGACCGCTTTCAGCCCCGAGATCCAAGGCAAGGAACCGCGCGTTCACGATTGAGTCGCCAGCATACTGGCCGGGTCCAATGGAGACCAATTCAATTCTCCCCCGGCCCGAACGTTTGGCAATGCGTGACGGAGCCCGATCGGGAGGGCGGGCACGAAAACACAGCGGCGTGAAGCGCCAACGGCGTTTTTCACCGGAGTGCGGCGCCTGCTTTGTACAACGGCGCGCGTCTTGTCGGCAGCCCCCGCCTATTCGCGGAGACCAGGCGTGGAGCCTCTATTTGTCAGGGTAAAACAGGCCCCGGCCCTTCAATTCAATCGAAACGCGTACAGCATGTCGCCGGCGGCCACGAGCACGTGTTGTTTGCCGTCGAGCATGTAGGTCTGTGGCGCGTTGCTGACGTTGCCGAGTCGAGCGTTCCAGAGCGGCGCACCATTTGCGGCGTCAAAGGCCACGAGGTTGCCAGCACCGTCGCCGGCGAAGAGGAGTCCGCCGCCGGTCGTCAACATCCCGGTTGGGCCGCCTCCTCCAGGCAGTTCGTGGCGCCACGCGATGCGGCCGGTCTTGGGATCGATCGCCGTGACGTAGCTGCCATAGTTACCAATACCCGAACCTTGTCGTCCCCCGAGGCCCATCGAGCCCCGCGGGTCGGGATCGATGAGATAGACGATCGACAGCCCGTTGTTTTCCGGCACGTAGAAGAGACCGGTGTCGGGTGAATACGCCGGCGGCGGCCAGTTCGTGATGCTGCCGTTCACGATCGCACCGGGAATCGTGGCCACCTTCTCCGGACTGAGCACGGGCCGTCCCTTGTCGTCGAGGCCCTTCGCCCAGTTCGCAAAGCTCCCGAATTTCCCCGTCGCCACATGCTCGCCCGTAACCCGATCGACCGTGAAGAAGTAGCCGTTGCTTGCTGCCGTCGAGACGAGCTTGCGCGGCCGGCCATTGATCACCGCATCAATCAACACCGGTGTCTGAGCGGAATCCCAGTCATGCATGTCTCGCGGCGAGGTCTGGTAGTACCACGACATCTTGCCGGTGTCGACGTTGACGGCAATCAATGAACAGGTGAACAAGCCCACACTCTCGCCGCGGCCGGACGTCGTGTACGCGGGCGTCGGATTGCCGGTACCGAAGATGTAGTTCCGTGTTTCGGGATCGAAGGCGACAGGTACCCACACTTGCGCGCCGCCATGGCGTGCGGCATCGAGGCTCGGCCAGGTCTCCAGCCCCGGATCGCCCGGGTTCATCGGCACCGTATAGAAGATCCACTGCCGCTTCCCCGTTTCTGGATCGTACGACTGCAGGAAGCCGGGCATATCGAGGTCGTTACCCGTGCCCACGATCACATGGTTGTCGATGACGATCGGCGCCATCGACGAAAAGTACTGCTGATCGAAATCGGAGATTTCCACGCGCCACTGTTCTTTGCCCGTTGCCGCGTCGAGTTTCACGAGGTAATTGTCGTGGAATTCGGTGAAGATGAAGTTGCGCCACATCCCGACACCGCGATGTCCGGTATGCGTGCCGCCGCGCGTCTTCCAGTAGTACTGCCAGAGGATCGCACCGTCGCGCGCGTCGACCGCCCACACATTGTCCGGCGACGTCGGATACGCACGCCATCGACCATTACGATCGATCCGCGGAAGCCTGGCGGCCCTCCGCTGTTGTATTCGCCCGACCCGAGCCCGCTGACGATGAGCGGAACCGCAGCGCCGCCACCGCCACGACCGCCGCCGCCGCCACCACCGAAGCCCGCGTTACCGCGGCCGGTTGCACCCGAGCCTTCGGTGAACCCGCGCGCCACCCAGGCCAGCGAGAGATGCTTCACGTTCGTCTTATCGATCTGCTTGAGCGGGCTATACCGCCGGCCCGTCAAGTCACCCGAATAACTTGGCCACGAGTCCGCGGGCGGGCGCAGCAAAGTCGCCGGATCAAGACCCCCGCTCTGCGCCACGAGCAACACCGGCGTCAGGATCAACCCGACGAGCAACAGTCTGTGCATCCTCATGATCGTCACTTCAGCGTTGCGAGATAGGCCGTGACGTTGTGCATGTCGCGGTCGCTCAGTTCGAGCACGAGCCGCCGGTGCGGCTCCATCGGATCGGCGATCTCGACTTTCGGGACCGGCCCTTCACGTCGAAACGTTCGTCGCACGCCATCGTCTTGCACGAGCGAGACGCTGAAGTCGTCGATGCGGACGAGGCGCCCTGTGATCGGCGCGCTTCCGGGCGCCGTGACAGTCACTCTCACGCGACTTCCCGACGCTTCGCCACCACGTCCACCGACGCGTCCGCTGGATCCGGCGGAGACCCAAAGGTTCTGCAATTCGCGCGGATCAGCCATCCGTGTGGCAATGCCTTGGAGATCGCCGCTCGTCGAATGGCATCGGCTGCAGGCTCTCGAAAAGTACAACTGACCCGCTGACGGGTCGCCGACGAGGACATTCAATTCAAACGGTGTCTCGCGTTCCGGCGGCCGGCCCTGGCGCCCGGCTTGCGTCATGACGCTGTGCAGATACTCGGCAACCGCGAGGAGGTCGTTCTCGGGCAATGCGAAGGCAAGCATGGTTCCGACGGCGCCGCGACGGCCGTCGCGCACGATGGGCAGGATGCTCTCACCTTTTTGATCGATCAGGATCGCTTCCGACCGTAACAGATTCGGACCGCCTTGATCCCCGCCGCGGAGGTCGGGCCCGTGACAGGCGGTGCAGTGCACGCTGTAGAGCCCGCGGCCTCGGGCGATGACGGTCGGATCGCCACTCGGCCGCTGCTGCTGTGGAAAGGTCGGATTAGGAACTCCGCACCCTTGACCAGCAGGAGGTTGCTGGCCCTGGTTGGCGGCGCCTGCAACCGCAACCGACGCGAGCGTGGCACATGCCGTCACCATCCAAGCGTGTCTCATCCGCATCGTCGTTACCCTGGAAAGGCCGGCGTCACACTCGCGAGCTAGGAGCGTATCTGCGTAATCTGCGTCATCTGTGGCCTAGGTCGCCAATGCCGCCTTGCAGAAGTCCAGGCACTTCGCGACTTCCTTCACCGCATCCGATTTCTTGGGCACGTCGTACTCGAGCTCGATCGAGGCGGGGAACGTGTACTTTTCTTTCTTCATCAGTTGAAGGATTTCCTTCAACGGTGTGTCGCCCGTGCCCCACGGAAGGTTACCCGCACCATGGGCCGGCGTCTGCCGGTCCTTCAAGTGAACGCTCGAGATCCGATCGTGGAACTTGCGTAGGAACGGAATCGGGCTCTCGCCTGTGCCCGCCACATAGTGGCCAAGGTCGATGTTGGCCATGTTGCCCTTCGAAACCGCGAATGCCTGATCGAATGACGTCATGGTCGCCTGCGTGTGCGTGTGATACGCCGCGTAGATCTTGCGTTTCTCGGCAAAGGCGCCGACGCGTTTGAATTGCGCAACATCGGTGGGCAGTTCGAGCGTCGTGTGCGTGCAGCCGAGCGCTTCGGCGACGTTGAACACGTACTCGAACTCTTCATCCGACATGTTCGGATTGAGGACTTTCCACGCATAAATCGTCACGCCCGCATCGTTGTACATCTTGCGCAAGGCCTTGAAGCGGTCCATCGAGACCGATGTGCGCCACTGCTTCACCTGCTCCGCCGCTTCGCGTTGCGCGGCCTGCTGTTCAGGCGTTGGCGGTTGACCAATGCCACCGCGGCCACCAGCGCCGCGTCCGCCGCCACGTCCGGTCTGTGGAATGCCGGCGAAGCTTTCGGCGGGTCCGTTCATCAGCTCGATCGCGCTGATGCCCGATTCCAGAATGTAGCGCAGCGTCGCTTCCGCGCTCTGGTCCGGCATGCTGCGGTAGCTATACGTGATCGTGCCGAGGTTGACGCCGTTGATCACGGAGTTCGGCTTGCGTGTCTGCGCGAGCGCGGCAAATGGCCGCTGCAGCAACGTTGCCGCAGGCACACCCGCCAATGCGAGCTTTCCAAATTCACGTCTTGTGTACGACATGTCCACTCCTGACTGTGTGACGGCTACTTCAGCTCGTACAGCGCAAACGCGTACAACGTGTCGCCGGTTGCCGCGAGGACGTACTGTTTGCCGTCGATCATGTAGGTCTCAGGGGCGTTCGATAGACTCCCCACGCGCGCATGCCACAACGGTTTGCCGTTGGCAACATCGCGAGCCACCAGATTGCCGCCGGCATCGCCTGCGAACAGCAGTCTGCCCGCGCTTGTGAGAATGCCGGCGCCCCCACCCCGCCGCCGACGCTCGGATACTTGACTCGCCACGCCGTCTTGCCCGTCTTGTAATCGATCGCCGTGAGAAATGTCTCTCCGCCGAGTCCGACTTCTTCCTTTCCGCCGAGACCCATGGCGCCACGGGGATCGGTTTCGGTGAGGTAGTACATCGCCCACGATTCATTCACCGGCACGTAGAACAACCCCGTGTCGGGACTCAAGCTTGGCGGTGGTTAGTTGACCGCGCCGCCGTTGGACGATGAGACGAGTGCGCCCGCGATGTCGTGATCTTTTTTCGGATCGCGAACCGGCTGCCCTTTTTCGTTGAGCCGAGGCAGCGCCCAGTTCACGGTCTCGGAAATCTTGCTGGTCACGAGATGTTCACCGGTCACGCGATCGAGCGTAAAGTAATAACCGTTGCGCGCCGCGGTCAACACCAACTTGCGGATGCGGCCGCCGAATTCCGCATCAACGAGCACCGGCGTCTGGGCGGAATCCCAGTCGTGTGTGTCGTGTGGCGACGTCTGGTAGTACCACTGCATCTTGCCGGTGTCGACGTTCACGGCGATCAGCGAACAGGTGAACAGGTTGTCGCCTTGGCCGCGCACCTGTGAGGTATAGGCAGGAGTCGGATTTCCAGTGCCCGTGATGTACAAGCGCGTTTCCGGATCGTACGAGCCCGGCACCCAGACTTGTGCGCCGCCATGTCGAGCGGAGATCCTTCCAGGTTTCCAGACCAGGATCGCCGGGGTTCATCGGCACGGTATAGAGCTTCCACTGCAACGCGCCGGTTTCGGGATCGAATGATTGCAAGAAGCCCGGGGCATCGAGATCGTTGCCCGTGCCCACCAGCACGTGGTTGTCGACAACGATCGGGGCCATCGTCGAGAAGTACTGCTGCTCGAAGCTGGAGATGACCTTGTGCCACCGCTCCTTGCCGGTACGCGCATCGAGAGACACGAGATAGTTGTCTGGTGTCTCCATGTACAAGTAGTTGCCCCACATGCCGAGACCGCGATTGCCGATGTGGGTGCCGCCCCTCGTCTTCCAGTAGTAGTGCCAGATCTCACGGCCATCACGCGCATCGATCGCCCACGCATTATCGGGAGCCGAGACGTAGAGGATGCCGCCGACCTGCAGTATTGAGCCCTTGATGTTGGCGGCACCGCCCGCTCCGAACTCGCCGCTACCTTCGCCGCCGACGATCACTGCCGCACCTCCGCCACCTCCACGACCACCACCACCACCCGGTCCGGCCGTGAGCCGCATGGTCCATGCGAGCGACAAGCTCTTCACGGTGGCGTGATTGAGTTGCGTGAGAGCGCTGTAGCGTTTGCCGGAGTAGTCGCCGGAATAAGTGGACCACGAGTCGCGAAGCGGTGCGTAAATCGCCTTGGGATCGAGTCCGCCACCCTTGCCATTGGTCTGGCTTTGTCCTCGCACGATCGCCATTGAGGCGATCAGCACGCACGCGAGAACAACGATCCGTGAATGTCTTCTCATTTCAGTGTCACCAGATAGGCGGTCACGTCATGAATGTCTTTGTCGGTGTACTGAAACGCAGCAGCGCTTTGTGCTGCGCCAATGGATCGCGGATGTCGACCTTCGGTCTGTCGCCGTCTCGCGGGAACGTTCGTGTCGTGCCGTCGGCCTCGACGATGGACACCTGGAACTCGTCGATGCGCGCGAGGCGGCCTTCATGCTGCTGGCCCGAGGGGAGCGTGATGGTCGCGCGCGTCGGAGGGATTGGCTTCGCACCAGCGATTGGGCCGCCGCGACCACCGCCTCCGCCGGGGAGGAGCCACCATTGCTGCAACGCACGTGGATCCGGCAAACGAGCGGCGATGCCTTTCAGATCGCGATCCGCGGAATGGCAGGATCCACACGTGCCGGCGAAGTAGGCCTGACCCGCGGTCGCATCACCAGTCACGATGTTCATCGGCCGCATCCGCGCAGGGTCACGGCTATTCAAGGCAAAGCTGTGGAGGAAGGCGGCGAGATCGGTCAGTTGCGCGTCAGTGAAATCGAATGCCGGCATCGGCGGCCGGCCGCCGCGAATAACGAGCGCAATGGTTTCGCCGTTGCGATCGTCCTGAACCAGTTGCGATCGCAGGAGGCTCGGACCGCTCGCGCCTCGCGTGTCCGCGCCGTGGCAGAACGCGCACTGCGCGCTATAGAGCGCGCGGCCGCGCTCGGCCATCGCTGGATCGACGGTGCGGTTTGGATAGGCGGGCACACCGCCGCCGCGCCCCTGTCCACCCCGGCCGGGGCCGCCGGGCGGGGCTGGCGCTTGTCCCGCCGGGGCGGGGGGTTGCCGTTCGCCGGCAGAAAGCCGCGACGTGTCGATCGCGG
>JBOGIV010000467.1:0-5844 GCA_050747925.1 Vicinamibacterales bacterium | reverse complement strand
TGCAGTATGCGACGAACCCGGCGGTGCACAACCGTGCCAGCGCCAATCGGGCATCGGGTGTGGCAGGCTCTGCAGCGTCCGGAGTCGGATCCGACTCCGATACGCGAATCGCCATTGGCATTGTGCTCACCAGACCACCATCAACGCGAGCGGCGGCGCTGTGCTGGTGACCCGGCCGCGGGTGTACTGCGCTTCCGAGGCTTCGCAAGCGGACGTGGTCCGGCAGCTCGCGCCGAGTGCTCGAACGATCGGTACAACGAATCGAACAGCGCTATCCCCTGGGTGAGCAGCGTGTCGTCGTCGGCATGGGCAAACTGCAGGCCCTCGATCACATGACCAACCGTCGCGGCCTCAGGAGCGCCGAACCGGTTGTCCTTCAGATCAAGGTCGTGAACGATCGCGGCAATCCGACTGATTGCAGGTTCCTGGATCTTGAAAACCGTGCACAACGTTTCGAAGGTGCAGCCTTCGCCCTGGTGGCTGAACTCGACGCCGAACATGTCGAATGGAAGTCCACCTTCGGGAACGGCGTCCCGATCCGCCGCAAACCCAAACCGTGCCTGCGGATCGATGAAGCGGCGAATGAGCCACGCCGACGACATGCGATCGACGCCCGGGCGTGGGCGAGTGATCCACAGTCGTCCTTGATACTGCCTGGCATCGGTTGAGGCCGCGGGCTTCGCGCCGATGGGCGCCACGCCCTTTCCTGAGGCGTGTTCCTTGAGCCGCGTCAACAGTGTTGTCACGCGATCGCGGCCTGCGCTGCCGAAGAAATCGATGGTCTCAATCCCAGTCAGCCGCTCTCGAAAGACGTCCAGGAGGCGCCGAATCGCTGGCGCGCGCTTGCCACTGCCCTGTCGACGGCCTGTCGCGCGTCTCAGGACCTTTTCGACATCGCGAGCCAACACCGTGTAGGCGTCCTGACGCGAACGCCGAAACTCCTCAATCAGCCAGTCATCTGACCAGGCGTCGACGTTGTCGGCGGCAAAGACGCTCGCATCGCCGCCAGCTGCCTTGACCTCCGTTTTCAGCCACTCGAAATCCTCGCGAGCACTTGGGATGTCGGGCAGCAGATACACGGCCTGCTTGATCGGAATCGCCCCGAGCTGCTGCAAGCGGCGCCACGTGCGCACGCGCAGATTCGATGGACTCGACGGCAATTGGTGAACGAACAAGAGCCATCGCCGGGCGGTCTGTCGCCTTGGCGCAGCATCTGGCGGGTGTTGAGCTTTCGGACCAGGCGTCATGTCTTGTGACTTGCCGATCACTACTTGACGTTGTAACGTTTGTTTCAAAGTATAGTAGACATGTTGCAACAGTCAACAGTTTCAGTACATCGCCGTGAGGTGTTCGATGTGGAAAGGTGCCCTGGTTCTCGGTTTCATTCTGACGACAGTTCTGATTGCTCAGCAGGCGCCGACCCCAAGGCAACAACCGGGCGCGACGATCACGATGTTCGCGCCCGAGCAGCACGACCTGTATGACGGGCACTACGTTCTCTCCGCCAATCGCATCTACATGGTTGGGGGACTGAATGACCCGCCAGGCTGGGACCACATGGATAACGAGGCCAAGACCGTCAAACCGGTCTCAGGGACGGCGGACATCGACGTCAGCGATCTCACGAACACAGGCCAGTTCGAGGCGCGACTCAAGATTCCTGAAGGCGATCTGGAGCTGGCGATCGATAAGTTCAACGAGTTCAACCCGTGTCAGAACGGCGGGATCGTTGGATTCCTGCACGAGCACGGGACCGATTCTGGATGTGGCGACAACAACTGGCCAAAGACCTTCGTCTATCTGGCCGGTTGGGGATTCGGACACGCGACGCTGAATGGGAAGCCCCTCTACCAGAACTACGAGATGCATTTCATGGTCACGCAGGGGATTCGCGATCGGAAAACGTTGCGCGTGAGCTACCCCATGGCCAACAAGAAGCAGCCCGCCGGCGAGGTGAACCCGGCGACGCAGCAAATCGATTTCTACATCAGGAGCCCGCAGCAGAATCCCAAAAACCGACCGAACCGCGAGGTGTTCATGCACTTCTTTGGCATGGAGGTGACGTGGAAGTAGTCGCAGCCGCTGAGCGCGCGTCGGTTCAGTTTCCAAGCGTGCTCCTTCATCCGCCTTCGCTCGCGTGTGAGTTCAGCGCGAGCTACGGCGAGATGTCCCGCTGAAGCGGCGAAGCCGCAAAGGCGGACAACCACTCGGACATCTCTCCACAAACTGGAGTTTCTCAGCGTGAGTGGAACTGATAGCTGACTATGAGGCGGCCGCTCAACGTCACACTGTGATGTAATCACCTCGTCGACCTCGATATCAGCCTGTAGATCAGGGTCATCATCATCGCTGGTTTCCGGTTCTGGCGCATCCCGCTTGCCTGCTCGTCGAGCGCGTCCAGTGCCTGCCGCTTCGCGTCGATGCGGATGTGCGAGTAGTGCTCCAGCATCCGCCGTGTCAGGTGGCCGGTAAAGCGATCTTGGGCGCCCCCAGCGTTTTCGCACCGTCACGAACGATGCTTGTAAATGTTACCTCGAGTGGTAACGTATAGCCATTGGCGTGGAAGTATCGGCGGGGTGGATTCGTCTTCGTTACCATGGAAGGGCGATCACCCGCCCCGGCATGTGCATGTTTACCGGGACGGTAAATTGATTGTGAAGTGGGATTTGGACAATCAGAAGGCGATGAAAGGCGCGGCGACCCGGCGCATTTTGGAATTACTCGCTGAACTCGAGGCGGAGGGACTGCTGTGAAGATCCGCTCTGTCAGACACAACAATCGGAAGAAGGTCTTCGAGGTTCGGACGTCCACGAAGAAGCTGGTTTTCCCGTTCTCCAAGGCGGACCCGACGCCTACGACCCAAGACCCCATTACCGAACTTTCCGTGGATGTCGAGGCCGGCCGCGAAGCTCTTACCTACGTGCTCCACTCCGGCCAGACCGGGACCGTCCACGTCGAACAGGTGCTGGAATACAACCAGGATCCGTCGTACCTCCGGGATCTCCTCCTCTACCGGTTGACACTCGAAGCGCAAAAACGAATCGCCGAGAGCCCCCTGTCGAAACGCGAGATCGTGCGACGGCTGGGGACGTCCGCCGCGCAACTGTATCGGCTGCTCGACCAGACCAACTACCGCAAGTCAGTCGATCAGGTGCTTGCGCTGCTTCAAGTTCTCAACTGCGAGGTTGACCTGGTCGTCCGAACGAAGACTGCCTGATCTCTATGAACATTCCTTGAACACCGTGGCGCCGGGTGAAGACTTCGAGCGCAATGGAACCGCTACCACCAGCCTCACCTGCGGTAACTCCATCTGAGTTTGGTCGCGATCGGCTCGAGCTGCTGGCATGGCTTCGGCGTAATGCGCCCTCGCTTGCAGAACTCTACGAAGGCGCCGTACTAATGCTCCAGAACCGCCCACCTGCCCAGGTGCGATTGATCGCACACACTGTGCGGGAAATCCGAAACCGATTTCCTGGTTACGTTTCGAAAGTGGAGTCTGGGGGAGCCCTGAGCTACAAGGGTCGAGTGGATGACATCGTCAAGCTATGGCGACGAGCCGGCCTCCTGCCGAGCGATTTCGCGACTGCCGGTCTGCCGAGCCTCGATACCACGATGGCTGTCCCGAAAGCCGCGGCGACCGCCCACCGCGGCTACCAAGCCCACTGTGACGTGATTGTGACGTGACAAAAGGGCCGGCGTGGTCCTGTGACGCGGAGCGTGCTCTCTCAGGCGCCACGATGGATCAAGGGCGCGTCCGCAAGGCGTGCTCCTTCAACGTACGCAGGACTGTGACGTAGACCCGTCTAACGCAGATCGTGGAATCGCCGGTCATCCACTTTCGGACGGCCGAAAAAGATCAGCTCGATCGCCCGGAGCGCAAGGCGCGGCCCTCGTAGCGCGGGCTTTCAGGCCCGCGTTGGCGGCCCTAGCGCCGTCGGGGCATTGCTCTCGTCAACTTTGCCGGGCGGGCGGAAGGATTCGCGACAAGCCGCCAGGTGACGCCGAACATCGCGCCCAGACCATAGTGCGTATCGGCGCCCGCCACGAATTTGAGCACCGCGGCATCGAGATCGATCGAATCCGTGAGGGCGACGGTCGCGCCTGCGCCGAGGTGCCAGTACCGGCTCGCGAGCAGGCGATCGTGATCGAGAAAGAGGAATGTGTCGGTCAGCGTTTCATCGTAGCTGAGACCGCCGTGCGTCCTGCTCCACGCGGCGAGGCCGCGCACGCTGAGCAGATGGTTGACGGCGTAGCCGGCTTCGAACTCCGCATTGCTCCGGTCGAGCGATACGTCGTACAGCCGCTGCACGAAAGAGTATGTGTAGCGCGCATGCACGTATGCCGATGGAAGAAACGGCTCGAGGAGCCGCCCGGCGTTGACGCCAGTTTGCAGGGCGAGTCGATTCTGCCCCGGAGAAGCCTCGCCAACCGTCCGGTAGTCGTGGCTTGGGATAGTCACGCCGACGACCGGCGTCACGACAAGGCCGCGATTGAGCGCGTTGTAGCGAAGCGAGAGCCCGAAGTCCTGAAACGTGGCGTAGTACTTGCCAGTGTCGAGCGACTCGAATGCCTCGGCGCCAGGAGTGCTCCGCTGCAACTCGGCGAAGGACTGGAGGAACTCGATGGTGCCGGGGTCGTCGGTGTGAGTGAACTTCGACGCAATGTACGGCAGCCGCGCCGTGAACGCGAGCTTGTCGGTGATGCCGTAATCGACCTGCACGAGTCCCACGTGCGCCCGAGAGGGGATGTCGTCGACGTGGCGGGAGCCGTCGCCCCAGAAGTGTCCCTGGAGGTTGATCTCCTGGAAGACGACCGACAGACTCGCTTCACGATCGACCGGAGTCCAGGCTGTCTGCGAGAACAGGTGGACTGATCCCGCCAGATGGAGCACGACCGTCAGAAGCACAACCGGCCATCGCCCACGACGACGGGCGATCACGTGAGCTAACCCTTACCAGGGTTCTTGCTGGTCGAGCGCACCGCTTTGGCGATCGTCGTGAGGTACTGTGTCAATCGGCTCGGCGCCTTGATGAGGAAGGGGCTCTGCTTGGCGGCGTCAGCCGCCTCGGACTTTGTGAGCTTGTAAGCGATCGAGATGATCGCCGGCCGCGACGGCGATGCCGCGAGCCGAGCCTGCAGGTCGTTCAGATCGCCGACATCCGCGATGACGACGTTGAACTGGCCCGACTCGAGCGCCGAGCGAAGCTCGGACGGCGTTGACGCCATCGGGCGCCCACGCCGCGACTTCGACATCTTCCAGCAGCTCCCGCGGCGCGCCACCGGAAAGCGGCATCGTGGCCAGCGTCCCGCGACATCGTCCCCAGTCGAGGCGACAGCCCAACACGACCGCGAGCTCGTTCGACGAGGAAATGCTGCCGATGCCTGCGGGCACAGCGAGCTTCACGGTTCGCGATTCGGGCCCGGACGAGAGCGTTTCGAAGAGCCCCATGGGTCCACCGTCCCACGCGGCCGAGTACACAATGGTGTCACCATTGGGCGCGAACTTCGCGTTTTCAACATAGCCCCGACGGAACGTGAGCTGCTTGAATGTCGGCGTCGTCGACGGTGTCTGGTTGGATCGCAACCACAGGTGCGACATACCCACTCCAACCAGGAGCGCCGCAGCCATCGCGGCGAGAACCCCCAACTTGCGTCGGGCATTCGTGGCCGTTTCGATCGCCGGCTCGCGGGCACGATCGAGATCGACCAGGTGGTGGCGAACGGTCTCGAGCTCGCGCGCGAGGTCGCGCGTGGCGGTGTACCGATCGCGGGGATCCTTGGCCAGGCAGCGTTCAATCGTCCACTCGATCGGCGCTGGCAGCGTCGGGTCGACCGTCGAAGGCC
>JBOGIV010000466.1:0-3116 GCA_050747925.1 Vicinamibacterales bacterium | reverse complement strand
TCGCCCCTCTGGCAAGGCGGCTACTACGATCACGTGCTTCGAGACAGTGAATCGTTCTTGGGCGCGGCTCGGTACATCGTCATGAATCCTGTCCGCGCGGGACTTGTCCAAAGATCGGAGGATTATCCGTTGCTCGGATCGACTGAATATTCACTAGCCGAAATCCTTCGGGCTGCAGAGGAATGGCTGCCAAGTTGGTAGCGTCAATCCAGCCAACTCCAAGGGTCGCCTCCATAAAGTACAAGGCAACCCTTTAGGGTTGCCTAGCGTGTAGCGGACGCGACAGTTGACAACTTTGGATCGCCGTCGCAGGGCGGCTTGACGCCGCGATCGGCCGGGCGTAACGTCAATCCTCCAGCAATGGGGTAGCCTCGACGTTTCGCGGTTCGTTGCCCATGGTGCTCGCCATTGCGGCCGCGTTGTGTGCCGCAGCCCTGGTCCTGTACTACCAGCACCGCGCCCTCTCGACGCTCAATGCTCAGACGACGCTGATTCTGAGACAGATCGCCGAGCAAACCGCCAACGACGTCGTCGTCGAGGCGCGCCGAACGCTCGAAGGCCCGGTGTTCGACACGCTCACGGCCGTCAATCATCCTGAGCTTCGAGCCGGGCGTCTCGACCTGGTCGCGAAAGAGTTCGCGGATGGTCTCGAGACCTATCGGCACGTCGAGCGCTTTTTCGTCTGGAGCACGGAAACCGAAAGTGAAACGTCGGGCGAGGCGCTCTTTTATCAACGCGAGATCGCGGCGGTTTCCGAAGGCGCGGGACCAACCAGACCGTTTACGCGCGACCCGCCGCTCGGACGCGCCATTGTGGAGCTGGCCCGCCGACACGCGCCAAGTCAGCACATCTACGTGGCCGATGAGGGCGTGGGACCCGATCGACGAGGCGTGTTTCTGCGTCTGTTTTGGACCGATGCGCGCCGCGTCGAATTCTTCGCGATCCTTGGGTTTGTCATCGAACCATCCGCCATTGGCCGGCAACTGTTTGCGGCACTGAACGAAGGCAAGGTCGGCGCCTTGCTCAAGCAGCGCGGGCGTGAGGTGCCTCTCAATCTGCGCGTCATCGACGAAAACGGGGCCCTGGTGTACGGAAGCGCGGCGACGGATGCGGCCAGGGCGACCGCCGCGACGACGCTGCCGATGTCGTTCTACCCGATCGATCGAATCCAATCGCGGCTTGCCTACACGATCCCGATCCGGCAGCTCACGGTCGAGGTCAGCGCGCCGGCAGGCAGCAGCGCGTTCGGCGTCGGCGGCTACTGGCCAACCGTCGTGTCGGCGATGCTCATGCTCGTTGCGCTTGGTCTGACGGTGATGGCCAACCGGCGAGCCGCTGAGCTGGCTCGGATGCAGTCCGACTTTGTTTCCCATGTGTCCCATCAACTCAAGACGCCGCTCTCGCTGCTCAGTGCGGCGACCGAGACGCTGGCGATGGACCGCGCACGGTCACCCGAGAAGCTGGCGCAATACGTCGGCATCATTCGCAACGAAGCGACGCGCTTGTCGGCACTGGTGCAGCGCATTCTCGAGCTGTCGCGGCTCCAGCAGCAACGCGGATATGAATTCGAAGAGGTGGACCTGAGCTCTCTGGTGCGGGAAACGGTCGCCGCCTTCGAGCACGGTTTGTCCGATCAGCAGTTCGTCTTCCGCGTGGAGGAGCAAGTGGCATCGCTCAAGACGGTGGCCGATCCGGCCGCCATTGAGCAAGCGCTCGTGAACCTCCTCGACAACGCCGTGAAGTACTCCACCACCGTGAAGCACATCGTCGTTCGCGTGCGCTCGGTGTCGTCCTCCGCCATCATCGAAGTCATCGACCGGGGCATCGGCCTCGACAAGACCGATCGCGCCCGGATCTTCGAGAAGTTCTACCGCGGCGGCGGTTCCGCGCTGCATCGCGGCGGGTTCGGCCTCGGTCTGCCAATCGCTCTCGAGCTGGTGCACGCGCACGGCGGTCGCATCGAGGTGGAGAGCAACCTTGGACAAGGCGCGACGTTCCGCATCATCCTCACTCTGAAGGCTGCCGAGCACTATCAACCCTCCGAATCGCCCGCCGAACCGCAGAGAACAGAGGCGATGCCATGAAGCGGGCCGCCGGTGTGGCGCCGGTGACCCACCGCGAAGTGCTGGTCGTCGAGGACGAGCCCCAGATGCGGGCCCTGTTGACCGACAACCTGGAGTACGAAGGTTATCGCGTCACGGCGGTGGAGTCGGCGGAGCGGGCGCTCGTGGAATTCGGTCAACACGCCATCTCGCTGGTTCTGGTCGACGTCATGCTGCCCGGCATGAGTGGGTTCGAGCTCTGTGAGCAACTCCGCGGACAAGGCAGCCACGTGCCGATCATCGTTCTGACCGCTCGGACCGACGAACGCGATCGCGTCCGTGGACTCGACATCGGCGCCGACGACTACGTGAGCAAACCGTTCAGCGTGGAGGAGCTGATGGCCCGCGCGCGTGCCCAAGTGCGCCGGGACGACTGGCACTCGAGCTCCGGCCCCGAGTTCAGCTTCGGCGACGTCACGGTGAACGTCAGGCAGCGCCTCGTTCGACGAAAGGGGCGACGTGTCGCGCTGTCGGCGCGCGAGTTCGAGCTGCTCCGATACCTCCTCGCGCACCGGAATGAAATCGTCAGCCGAGAGCAGCTGTTACGCGACGTGTGGGGCTACAACCAGCTCTCGGTCACACGAACCGTCGACAACTACATCGCCAAGCTCCGGACGCAGCTCGAGCCTCGCCCGCATGAGCCCCGTCACATCGTGACCGTCCACGGGAGCGGATATCAATTGATCGGATAGCGCGAGCGTCAGCTTCCGGCTATCGGCTTTCAGCGCGTGAGCTGACTGCCGATGGCCGAGAGCTGAGAGCCGATAGCTACCGAGATGCCGAGTCGGTCGTCGCCGAGCGCGGGAAGTAGCGACCAACCAGGTGCGCGGGATTTGCGCCCTTCTTGGGCCGGAACTTCTGCGGGCGACCGACGTGGACGTCAGCGGTGTACAGGTTGCCTTCGCTATCGGTGTGGAACTGATGGACGCCCCAGAAGCCCCCCGGGAACGCACCGAACGTGCCCCACGAATACAGCAGCTTGCCGGTCAGGTCGAACTTCGTGAACTTCTGCGT
>JBOGIV010000465.1:0-4002 GCA_050747925.1 Vicinamibacterales bacterium | reverse complement strand
TCCCTGGCGCCAATCACGCAACCAGCGTCAGGCCGTCGGCCGAGCATCTCGTGGCGTTTCTCGACAAGCACCGGCTTACAAAGCGAGGTCGCTGATGACTATTCGACGCCGCTACGTGCTGAAAGCGTTAGCCGCCAGTCTCGGCTCAGCCGGCGCGTGGCCTTACCTCTCCGACTCGGCGGTGGCGACGTTTGCGGCGATCCAGTCCACGAACGCGCCTCCGCGGCTCGTGTTCCTCACTCCCGCGCAGTACGCGACCGTGGACGCCGTTACGGAAACAATCCTACCGTCCGACGACCACTCACCAGGGGCTCGCGCGGCCCGCGTCGCCGACTATATCGATCTGCTGCTCTCAGAATCTGACGAGACGACCAGGAAGCGATGGATCGACGGCGTTGCGGCGCTGGACAAGGAGAGCCGTCGTCGATTCCAGATGGTCTATGCGGACCTGTCATCCGACAAGGCGACTGAGCTGCTAACGGCAATTTCGAGGAACGAGTTCAACCCGAAGAACAACCTCGAGCGGTTCTTCGCGATGACCAAGGCTGCCGCGATCCGCGGCCACTACACCTCTGAAATCGGCATTCACAAGGAGCTCGAATACAAGGGCAATCAGTACCTCAGCGAGTTCGTCGGCTGCACGCATCCCGAACACGGCTACGTGGAGGGCAAGTGAGATGGCGACGCAACTGGACGCGAACGCGGTCAACGCGGAGCAGATGGAAGAATCGCGGCGCCAGGCCGCTGCCATCAAACCCGGCACTGCCACTTGGGACGTGATCGTCGTCGGCTCGGGCGCGGCGGGCGGCATGGCCGCGTTTCAGCTTGCCACCGCCGGCATCAAGGTGCTGCTGCTCGAGGCGGGGCGCATGATCGATCCCGCGAAGGAGTACCGGACGATGGAATGGCCGTACGCGAGCCTGCGGCGCGGCCGCCTACCAACAGATGAGCTTGCGATGGGCGCCGCCGAGTACAACATGCTCGATCGCCCGTACGGCACGGCGGGCCGCTTCGAGAAATACCGAAAGCTCCTCTCGTACTCGGCCAACCAGTTCACCCACAACTGGCTGGTCGACGAAAAGCAGAATCCAACGACGGGAACACGCTATGCCTGGGTACGGGCGAGAGCGCTCGGCGGCAAGACGAATCTCTGGGGTCGCGTTGCGCTGCGGATGTCCGATTACGACTTCAAAGCTGCCAGCCGCGACGGCTTCGGGGTGGACTGGCCGATCTCATATGCCGACATCGGCCCGTACTACGACAACGTTGATCGCCTGCTTGGCATTTCGGGCACCAGGGAGAACATCCCACAGCTCCCCGACGGTTTGTTTCAGCGCTCACACAAGCTGAACTGCGGCGAGCAGATCGTGCGGTCGGCGATCGCCAGGATGGGTCGTCACTTGATTCCAGGGCGCGCGGGGGTGACGACGGAGGGCGTGGCCAACAAGTACCGGAACCGTTGCGCTGGCCGCGGGCGCTGCGGCCGCGGCTGCAACCTCAACGCCGCCATGCACTCGCCGGCGTCGCTGATCTATCCGGCGCGCGACACCGGGAATCTGACTCTACGGCCGAATTCCACCGTCTCAGAAGTGTTGATGGATGCGCGAACCAATCGCGCGGCCGGCGTTCGCGTGATCGACAGCACGACGCGCGAGGTCTTCGACTTCACGGCTCGGGTCGTGATCCTCGCGGCATCGACCCTCGAATCGACGCGGCTGCTGATGCTCTCGAAGTCTTCGGACAACGCCCGCGGGCTCGCTAATTCATCGGGAGCGCTCGGCCACTACTTCTGCGAGCACGTGATGGGTCCCGGCGCGAGCGGCGTCATGCCCACGCTCCGCGGCGCCGCGATCACCAACGACGATGGCCGGCCGCAGAGCACGTATCTGGTGCGCTTCCGGAACATCACCGAGAAGCATCCGGGCTTCATCCGCGGATACGGCATGCAGGGCGGGAGCGGGGCGTCAGAGTACCCGGGACACGCGCACCGAACGCCGGGAATCGGCTCGGCGTTCAAGAAGGCGGTGCGGGCGAATCATCCGACGCCGATCAGCTTCACCGCGTTCGGCGAGGTCCTCGCGCGGCGAGAGAATCGCGTCGAGCTCGATCCACGGGTCAGGGACGCGTGGGGCATTCCGGTGCTGCGGTTCGACTATCGCTTCGGCGCCAACGAGATCGCCATGACCAAGGACATGGCCGACACCGCCGCTGAAATGTTGGAAGCCGCGGGCGCGGAGGACATCCATGTGAGGCGCGATGTGCTGACGGAAGGCTGGTCGATCCACGAGCTGGGCACGGCGCGGATGGGAAACGATCCCAAGACCTCCGTGACCAACTCGTTCGGACAGACCCACGATGTGAAGAACCTGTTCGTCGTGGACGGCAGCATCTTCGACTCCGCCTCGTGCCAGAACCCGACGTGGACCATCCTCGCGCTCGCGTGGCGGGGGATGGACTATCTCAAGGAGCAGATGCGGTCGGGCGCCTTGTGACGGTCAGGCTCTTAAAGGACGGAGTCGGCGCTCACCGAAGGGGGGCGGGAATTACTGTGACATCCACTCGCTCCCTCGATGACTCCGCGATCCGGACCGACGTGCCGTACTGGTCGGACTGGCGCAGAAATTCCTCGTCGAAGTAACCGAATGATTCAATCGCTTCCCAGGCGAAGACCTTGTAGTCGCCCGGCGATATCCCTCGAATGGTGAAGCCCCCCGACTGGTCGGTGACCGCTGTCCTGTAGAGATCGAGGCGAGCAGGTCGGCGGTCCGGAACGAGCACGGCCTGGATGCCGGACACGGCGCGCTGGCGAGCGTCCACGACGACTCCTTCGATCTGACCGCCTTTGGAACTGAGCACGACATTCAGCGTTCCGGACAGCGGCCCCGACACAACCAACGGCCGATCGAACGCATCTTCATGCTCGATTCGAGTGTCCTTGAGGTAATACCCAGGTGGGAGCGACTGCGCCGTGACGACGTACTCTCCGGGCAACACGTTTTCCAAGGTGAATGCGCCATCGGGGCGCAGGGGCTGGTGGCGCGATGGGTTCATCAGCATTCCCGTCGTCGCGGGTCTCAGCGTAATTTCGAGACGTTCCCCCCGCTCCACAGCAGACAACGGCTGGCCCTCAACGCTCACGAGTCCCCGTATCGAGACGCCCGAACCGAGCGTCAGAACCAGTCCGTCGATGTCGCTGAACACATCGAGTGGCGCTTGGGACACGCGCCTTTCAGAAAAGAGAGTGTGGACAAAGACGTCGGCAAGCGTCCGGCCCGCTGCGTTGGCCGGCAGGAGCGAATCAGCCGAACTGCCCGCCGTCGCGCGAATCCAATAGGCGCCCGGCGCGACATCACGGAAATCGAAAGTCCCGTCTGCCGAGTTGTAGGTTGGAGCGGAGCTCGAGAGGCCAATCGGCGCGGCCGTCGGCCCACGACCGACGATCGAAACCGAAGCCGTCCCGGGAGAGCGCTGCGTGATCGGATCGACGATCCGGCCCCTCACGTGAAACAGTCCTTGATCCGCGACCATGACATCGACCGCCGTGAGCTCCACTCCGGGTTGGACGTCGACGACAGATGCTTGTGAGACGTCGACCGTCCCGGGGTGATAGGACGTCGAATAGCGTCGCTCGAGGATCTCATTGAAGCTGCCCGTACCGCCGAGCAGTGTCACGGCACGGGCAGGAGCGGCGCCGTTGACCGCAACGTAATAACGCCCGGGTGTGATCCAGTACAGCCGGTATTCGCCTCTGTCGTTGGTCCGGTCTCCGCCGGCCGTCTGAAGCGTCCTCTGGCCGGCGCTGTTGTAGGTCGGCCGCAGAAGCTGGACCAAGGCGCCCGGGAGCGGCTCGCCGGAGGAGTCCTTCACGACCCCGCTGACGCTTCCCGCCGGTGTCAGGTGAAATGCGATCCCCGTCATCGCCTGACCGGCAACGAGCGTGACCACCCTGCCTTGGCCTCCGAACACGCGTTGACCGTATTCCTGGCGCGCATATCCGTTGCG
>JBOGIV010000464.1:0-10616 GCA_050747925.1 Vicinamibacterales bacterium | reverse complement strand
GCTCGAACGTCCGCGCCGCCGCCTGGACGACTTCGGCCGGCGGGTCGTCGGCGACGAATCGGCGCGCGAGTTTCATCGCGATGAACCGCGCGGTCGACGGCTGCGCGGCGAGCAGGCGCAGCACCTGTTCTCCCTCCTCGACGCCGCCTGAGGTGATCGTGCGGCCCAGCACGGTCTTGTCCCCATCCACGTGGAGCAGCGGATCGAACACGAACACGCCGTCGTCCTCCCGGCCGTTGACGATTCCGCGCCCCGAGATCGTCCAGCCGGTAAAAACCTTCGCCACTTCGATCACGTCCTGCTGCGTGTAGCCGCTGTCGACACCCAACGTGTGGAGCTCCATCAGCTCCCGCGCGTAGTTCTCGTTGAGACCTTTGGCCTGCTCCAAAAACGCCTTCTGCGTCGGACCAAATCCGCCAGGCGCCTTGGTCCGCTCGAGCAACGCCAGGTACTCGTTGTCGTTGAGCGTTGGTTTGACGGCCTCGATGCGTCCCTGAATGACGTCGGCAGGCGCCGAGCTGCGCCAGTTGTCGAGATAGTTGAGCATGCGCGGGTGCTTGGCGACACCCATCAGCAGGTCTTCGAACTTGCCGAGCGCGTACCGGCGAACCACTTGTTCTTCGAAATGCGGCGTGTGCTGATGGTCGCCGTGGTTGATGCTGAAGTGGTTCATCCAGAAATCGACGATCAGCTCAA
Organism: Vicinamibacterales bacterium; assembly: GCA_050747925.1. Classification (GTDB taxonomy): domain Bacteria; phylum Acidobacteriota; class Vicinamibacteria; order Vicinamibacterales; family UBA2999; genus 12-FULL-67-14b. The sequence goes on along the minus strand of JBOGIV010000464.1, from coordinate 9,920 downwards.
ACAGCTGGCGTTCGCTGTGGAGCGCGCGAATCAGCCTGGCTTTGTGGATCTCGTGTGGTTCGGGATGGCCCGCCAGCAGCGCGCGCCGGGCCCTTTCGCTCGTGGGCATGAGCGTGTTGTCTTCGGCCGGGAGCCGTTTACCCTCGGCGGCGCGATCCGCCATCGCACGCCGTTCAAAGATGTTGGCGCGCGGCCGCAACCCTTGCGGAGCCACCGGTCCTTCGAGTTCGAGCGACTGCTCGAGGCTCATTGTCAGCGACTTGAAGCCGGCGAGTTTCGCATCGACGACCGGATCGGGGATCCGTTCCGGGTGAAGCTGTCGTTCGATATAGGCATCAATCCCTATCGCTGCGACCTTGTCGACGTCGCCGGGACGGGGGCCGAAGCTCAAACGGTTCAGGACATGAATGGTCTGCTGGTTGACCGGCGCGGCGGCAAGATCCGCTCCCAGAGTGAGCGAATACTTTCGCTCGGCAAGCGGCCGATTGCCGTTGGTCGTGACCGGAAGGAAATAGACGTCGAGCCGTCGAGAATCGCGCGACGCCGGAAGCTTGTACGCGACGTAGCTGCCGTCCTCCGAGAATCCCACCTCCTGCGGCGAGCTCGTTGCGAGCGACTTCAGCACGCGGCTCGATCCGTCCGCGACCGACACGAGCGCGAGGTCGTGATTTCCATCGCGGCGCTCGAAATCCGTCAGAATCTGCTCGCCGTCTGGCGACCAGGCAAGTGGACGCAGCCAGGGGATATCTCGTGAGCTGAGGATCGCGCGGTCGTCCGACCCGTTGATGCCGACGACGCGCAGCTCGACGCGTGCGGGCAGTCCGGCGCGTCCGCCAATTGATTGACTGAGGCTCGCCTGGAGGTCACCGCTCCAACTGAGGTACGCCACGCGGCGCCGGGCCGGTGGATCCGGCGAGATCACCGGATACGCCGCGGCGCGGGCCCCTTTTAGAAGCCGCCGTGTTTCCTGTGTCTGCGGGTTGAGTACCGCGAGGTCACTGAAGACGACGAACCCGGCGCCGCCGAGATTTGGCGACGCCGTCGGTTCCGGCCGCGACCACACCTCGCGCACGACGACTTCGGATCGATCGTCACGGGCGCGCATCTCTTTGGAGAGACCGGCGAGCCGGGCCCGCGCGATGTTCACCTCGCGCGTTTGGTCGGCGTACTGGGTGATGAGGCGCTCGTATGTCTGACGCGTCTTGGCGTCGCCGAGCTTCTCCAGGCTTTGGCCCAGGCCGAGTAGGGCCGCGGCGGCAGTCGGCCGATCCGCGGGATGGCTCGCAACGATCTGCTGGTACAGACCGATCGCCTTCTCGAGTTTTCCGTCCACCAACGCGGCCTGCGTTGCGGCTTCGAGCAGCGCGGCCGACTTCTCCGCCTGTGCGAAGACACCGGGCGTGCTCAGCACAGCACCGAGGAACAGAACGACGATCCATCGCATTGTGCGCATGAGGCGACTCACGTTAACGGTTGCAGACTAAACCATTCCAGGCCGCGGCTGTCGAAGAACCCGTCCTGATTCCGTTTGGTTTTGATGAAGAAATCTTGACACCCGGCCCTCGGGCCGAGGCCGGTCGTTCCGCGCGTAAGATTCGGGCCAGGTTCTCACGCGTCGAAGCGATACCCGAACCCGCGGACACTCACCACAAGTGCCGGCGCCTCGGGATCGAGCTCGATCTTTTTTCGCAGATTGCCGATGTGGGTGTCGACGACCCGGTCCGTTATGTAGATGTCGCTGCCCCAGACTTTGTCGAGCAACTGCTGACGGGTCAGGACGACCCGGCGGTTCCGCACGAAGGCGGCGAGCAGTTTGAACTCGATCGGGGTCAGATCGATCGGTTTGCCCGCGCGGCGAAGCTCGAAGCGTTCGACGTCGATCTCGAAATCCCCGAAACGAAACCCTTCAGGGCTGTCGGCCGCGCCCCGACGAAGCGCGGCCTTGATTCGCGCGCGCAGCTCCATCGGGCTGAAGGGCTTGGTGACATAGTCGTCGGCGCCAAGCTCCAGTCCCAGAATCTTCTCCGCCTCGTGGCTCTTGGCGGTCAACAGGATGATTGGCGTCTGGATTTTCGAGCGTCGCAGCTCGCGGCAGACCTCGAAGCCGTCCTTGCCGGGCAACATCACGTCGAGCAGGATGAGGTCGAACGACCCCGCTTCGGCACGCTCGATCGCCGTCAAGCCATCGCCGACGGCTTCCACTTGATAGCCCTCGAGCCGCAGGTCCTGCTCGAGGCCCAGAGCGATGTCCGGGTCGTCTTCGACGATCAGGATGCGAGCCATCTCACGCTCCCTGCACCACGCCCGCAATGAACGTCACATCGTCGGATTGCGGGCATCCGTCAGTGTGCGACTGCAGCTCGGTCAGGAATCGGTCGCGAATCCCGGCGGCTGTCGCTGGGCTGCTCGCCAAGACGCGGCCGGCCTGCTCACGCCCGAATTCCGCATCCTGCTCGTTCATCGCTTCGGTGAGGCCGTCACTGAAGATCAGCAAGCGGTCGTCGGGCTGCAATTGAATCGTGCGCACGACCGGCGCGAGGCTCTCGAACAGGCCGATCGGCGGGCAGTCCGACTCGAGGCTCAACACAGTGCCTCGATGCGCGACGAGCGGCGCCGGGTGGCCGGCGTTGATATAGCGCAGCTCGCGGGTCTTGCTCGTGTAGATGGCATAAAACGCCGTGGCGTACCGCCCCGCGTCTGTCGATTGGTAGAGAAGGGCGTTGGCCATGACCATCGCGTCTTCGAATCGGCCACCCGGCTGGCTTGCGTGCGCCCGAATGCATCCCTGCAACGAGGCCATGACGAGGGCCGCCGAGACGCCTTTGCCCGACACGTCGGCCACGACGAGCCCCAGTTGATCGTCCGGCAACTCGAGGTAATCGAAATAGTCGCCGCCGACACGTAAGGCGGGCTGACAGTAGCCGAGATAGTCCAGCGTGTCGCATCGAGGACGCGTCTGCGGGAACAGCCGCTGCTGCACTTCAGCTGCGGTTCTCAGCTCGCGATCGAGCCGCACGCCGTCCCCAAGCCACTCCTTTCGGTGACGGAGAATCGAACGAATCCGCGCGCGCAGTTCGGTGGCGCTGAACGGCTTGGTCACGTAGTCGTCCGCGCCCAGCTCGAGCCCCCGCACCTTTTCACGTTCATCATCCCGCGCGGTCAACACGACGATCGGCGTATGCGTGCCGCCGCGCCGCAGTTCGCGGCACACGGTGAACCCGTCTTTGCGAGGGAGATTCACATCCAGCAGGATCAAATCGAAGCTCGCGGTGCGGACGCGGTCGACCGCGCTCTGCCCATCCCCGAGCACTTCCACCTCGTAGCCGTCGAGCAAGAGGTCCTGCTGGAGGCCCATGGCGATGTCGGGTTCATCCTCGACGACCAGAATACGAGTCACGACTTCGCCTCGCCTTCGCCGCTTGTAGTGTCCGGATTCACTCGTTGACTCGGCCGGGCCGTTTCCTGAACCGGCAAGACGATGGCGAAGCGACTGCCTTCGCCAACCGTGCTCTCCACACTGACCTTGCCGCCGTGGGCCTGCACGATCTGATCGACCAGCGCCAATCCCAGGCCCGTGCCTTTCACGGTGGAACTGGTTGGGACGGTGCCCCGCACAAACTTCTGAAAGATCGCGCGCTGCTCCTCGGCCGGCACGCCAATGCCGTGGTCGCGCACGTTGATCGTGATCGACCCATTGACGGCGGTTCCGTCGACCCAGATGGTCTTGCAGTCGGGCGAGTACTTGACGGCGTTATCGAGCAGATTCCACAGCGCACGGCCCAGAGCCGCCTCGTCGGCATGGATCTGCGAGTCGCCGGGGCCGGTCCAGCCGAGCTCGACGCGATACCCGCGCTCGCGGACCTCCTCACCGAATTCCGAGGTGACCTGCTCGACCAGATCCTTTGCGCTCACCGGTTCGAGCATGAATTTATAGAAGCCGGCTTCCATCCGTCCGAAGTCGAGGAGGTTCTCGACGAGGCGAGTCAGTCGGCGTGTGCCGCGCCGGAGCGCGGCGTAGAACTTCTGGCGGTCGGCCTCGTTCGAGACGCGTCCGTCGGCGAGAAGATCGGTGAATTGGCGGAGCGAGGTCAGCGGCGTGCGGAACTCATGGGAGACGGCCGCGACGAAATCGGACTGCAGGCGTGCGGCCTGGATTTCACGAGTCATGGCGCGCATGCTGAAGTAGCCGCCGGCGACGGTCAGCAGCGCAATGAGCCCAAGCCCACCGAGCAGCAGCCAGCGGCGCGTCGACAGCCGCGCGGAATCGGCCGAGGGATCGGCGCTGACCACCCGCAACGTCCATGGCAGGCGCGTGTCCGCCATCGTGCGGAGGACGCTGTAGTTCTGAGTGTCCTTCGTCGTCTGGTAGGAGAACAGCGTCTGCCCCTCGCCGTCCGCGAGGACGAGCCCGACTCCCTGCCGCTCGAGCAACCCGCGCAGCGGATCGACGACGTGTTTCTCGAGAAAGCCCGGTCCAGACACCAGCGCGACGAGCCGAGTTGGCGCGCCGCGCCAGAGCAGGAATACCGACCGCTCTCGCGACACCTGCCCGCCCTGGTTGCCGAGCATGTTGAGCGCGCTCGGGTCCCGCTGCCAGCGCTCCCACAGCGAATCAACGCTTGCCGCGAGCGACAGCGCGATGTCGTTGGATGCCGCGGCAGGCTCGGGTGCTGAGGTCGCGAGCCAGCGTCGCAACTCGCCGTTTAGATAGAGATACGTCGAACGGGTGAGCGGCCAGCGGGCGTGCTGGAGATCGGCGGAGAGCCTCTGCGCTTCAACCGCGAGTGCGGCATCGTCGCGGAGCTCTTCAAGCAGATCGCAGTGTGCCTTACGCGCCCGCAACTCGGCGGGCCATCCTCCGAGCGCTGCGTCCCGCAGCGTGGCCAGCTCCTTGTAGGCATCAAGCGCTGCCCGCGGCTGGCCGGCCTTGCGCAGATTCCGCGCCAGTCTCAACAAGGCGCCGGCACGAATCCCGGGATCCGGTGATCGCGCAAGTTCCTTGAAATATGCGACTGCGCCAGCGAGGTCGCGGTCCTTGAATTCGAGCGCCTCGCCCGCCGCGAATCGCTCGGCAGACGCTTCCGGCGGTGGCGGCAGCGTCGGGTAGTAGAGGAGCCGCTGACTGGGATAGACGCGAACCAGTTCGGCTTGAAACACGGCGACCAGCGCGTCATGGCCGAGCTGATCGGCATACTGCGACGCGGCATCGTCGAGTCGCTCTGACGGCAGCAGCGACAACCGGGTGAGCTGCTCCTCGAGATCGATCAGGTTCTGTCGAATCTGGGCGGCGACTAAATCGGTCGCGCTTTCCAAACGCTCGCGTACACGCTGGATTTCAACTGCGCGATCCTGCTCGAACGACCGCCATCCGAGCCAACCCAGAGTGGACAGGAGTACTGCGGTCGTGCCGAGAAACAGCACCAGCAGCTGACGGGGCGGGCGAGAGCCGTGGCCCGGTTTCATAGGACGTGATCGTGACGTGGGCGGTCATTATAGGCAGCGCTGTTGAAATCGGCCACTGGAGGTTCGGTGGGTTCCCAGTGAAGATTCCTTGACATGAACTCCACCGTTTTCTCGCCGCCAGGCACTATATGATGCGCGGCGGGATTCGCGACGCCCGGAGGACCGATCGGGGTTTGTCGAAGACCGTAAAGCTGCACTCAACCCAGAGTCCACTTGAGTTGTCACCATTACGCGATATCACGCACAGGGAGATCGGGGAGATCAGGAGAAAATTGGCTCCCTGGCCTCCCTGAACTCCGTGTGAATACTCAACTCGAATGAGCTCGGGATATTAGAGGGTCCAAGAATCAGAACCGGCTGGAGGGAGCAACTGCCATGGCGAAACCGACTGGTAGAAGCGTTGTACTCGCTGCTGCCGCCATCTCCGCGATTTCTTGTCTGCTTTTCGACACGCGTCCAATAGCCGTCGCGGCGCAATCGCGCGAACAGGTTCTTCGCGTCACCATCGACGTCAAGCCTGGGGACGAACCGACCTCGATCGAACCCAAAAGGGAGGGGATGGTACCCGTCGCGATCCTGTCGAGCAAGCAGTTCGATGCGACGCAGATTGACCCGGCAACGATCCGCGCAGGGGCCAAAGGCAGTGAAGCCGCCGTCTTCCGCACGGCGTTGGAAGATGTCAACGGCGATCGCGCCACCGACATGATGGCGCTCTTCCGCGTGGCGGAGCTGGGCCTCGATTGCAGCGGTAAGTCGATCTCGGTAAAGGGCCGGACCACCGACAAGAAAGAGTTCGAGGGCACCGAGACGGTCGTGATGGTCGGCTGCAAATAACCGGTCGTCGCGATTCGTCCCTCGACTTCGCTCGGGACGACCCTGAGCGTAGTCGAAGGGTAGCGGTTCGTCAGTCCTGTTGTTTCTTGGTCTGATCTGGTGGCGGCCAACGGTGACATCATGATACCAATGTCTTACAATACCCTCTATGAAGTCCAAGACCATGATCTACCTGGAGCGCGAGCAGCTCAAAGCGCTCAAGGCCCGCGCCAGAGCTGAACGGATCTCGCTCGCAGAACTGATGCGACGACTGGTCGCCAATCAGCTCGCCGAACCTGCCACAGCTCCGGTTGTAGCGTCGGAGGTTTTTGCCAGAATCGTCGGCTTGGGTGCAAGCGGTCAGCCCGACGTCTCAGGACGTCACGACGAGTATCTGGCCACGGCGATCAGACGCGATCATGCTCGTTGATACGGGCGCGTGGTACGCCATCGCCGATGCGTCCGATCGGTATCACGCGCAGGCTCGCGAGTTCTACCTGGCCGAAGCCCCCCGCGGGCGATTGGTCACAACCGATCTCATCGTCGCAGAGAGCTGGGCGCTCGTCAGCGCGCATCTCGGCCGTGCCGCCGCTCTCACGTTCTGGGAGACGCTTCGACTCACACGCACACCGACGCTGACCATTGATCGCGTCGATCTCGAATCGGCCTGGCACATCGTCCATGCGTTCGCCGATCAGTCGTTCAGTTTCGTCGACTGCACCAGCTTCGCGATCATGGAGCGACTGGGGTTCGACGAGGCGTTCGCGTTCGACGCGCATTTCCTCGTCTACCGCTTCGGTCCAGGCCGCCGCCACGCGTTTCGGAGGCTGCCTTCGTAAGCAGCGATTGACCGGCGGCGACGGCGCTCTGGTTGGCGAAGCAAGATGGGGTCGCCAATCAGTTCTGCTTCTTTTTCGCCGCTTCGAGCTCCTGCTGCCGGGCGCCACTCAGCACGTTGGCCAGGCCGTAGTTGCCTTCGTGACAGGCGTACTCGTAGACCTGCTCACCTGGCGCCATCGCCTTGAACGCCAGCTCGCCGGTGAATGGCGCGCTGAAGGTCGACGGATCTTCCACCGTGAACCGGTAATTGATCGTGTCGCCATCGACGCGCCTGAGGCGTTCGGTCACCTTCAAGTTCTCCCACGAGTTGCGGAAGCCGTGGAGCGGGTGAAAGTTCGTGGTCTCGATGACGAGCGTGTCGCCGTCCCAACGCCCGATCGAATCGCCAAACCATTGCCGCACGCTCGCGGGCGGGTGCTGGCCGCCGATGCGCACGACGCGCGCGTCGTGCACCATCTCTGACAGGATCATCACGGTGTCACCGCTCTGCACGATCGTGTAGTTGTTGTTGTAGAAATAGTTCGGCAGCATCGGCGGCCCGGCGTTGCTGCCAAACGACGTGATGCACCGCTCGCCGAGCGGTCGAAGCTCCGGATGATCGAACTCGCTGCCCTGGGTCTTGCGAGCGGCGGCGGCCTGGGCCATCCGCGCACGCGCCTCCTGCGTGTACGGAGGCACCCTGCCGTCCGGCGGGTCGATGATGATCGAGCTTCGCGCTTGTCCGTCGATCCGCAACACGCGGTCGCCGGGATCGATCCAGAACGAGTTGTATCCGCCGACGACGCCGGCCCCCGCCTGCCACAACCGTTCGATGAACGTGGGCTCGGGATTCGGGCTCTTCCTGAGCTCGCCGCCAACGGGCGGGGCAACGCGATCGGGATTGCTCGGCTGCTCGCGGGCTTCCAGCGCCCGCCGCGTGCTTTGCTCCTGAGCGACCGCGGCTTCATCGGTCAGCACCAGGGGCTGACTCGCTCCAAGACGCTCAAACGGTGTGATCGTCGCGTTGGTCCAGTTGCCTTGCAGGTCCGGCTTCCCGTCTGGTGTCCGCGGGATCGCCGCAGGTTTGGCGCCTGGCTTTGCAATTGCGGGCGTCTGTGCCGTCGACGGCGTCGTCGCCGGCGCCTGGGCACCGGCCGTCGTGATCGCAAGCATCGTCGTCGCCAACGTGACCACCAGACATCTTCTAAGGTCTGCGCGGCAACGGTTGACGCATGCTTCTGGCAGGCCGCAGAAGATGTCTTGCCCCGCGTCCCTCGACGATGATCGGGACGGCCTGAGCGCGAGTCGAAGGCCGGAGCGGGGCAACGAGACACTGGCGAAGCGGAGCCGACGGGAAATCGTGGGCGATTTGAAGCCAAGCTTCGCCAGGGTTCTCATTTCAGCGGCTCCTTCCGCAGATGACCGTACATCAACTCGCTCACGAATTCGACGCACTTGAACTGACCGAGCCGCGCACCCCTCTCGACCCGCCGAGCGGCATGCTCATCTTCCAGGGACGCGTGAAGGTCTCCGGATCGTCAATCGTCGCCTCGTACTGAATGTGATCCGCGCCGGTCATCGTGTAGCGCTCGGTGACCTTCATGCCGCCGCTGTGGTGGTTGCCGGCACGATCGAACCAGCTCATGTCGTTGAACCCGGTCACGTCGATCACGAACGTGTCCCCCTCCCATCGGCCCACGGATTGGCCCATCCAACTATCGAGCGGAGCAGGACCGGGATCCTTCAACAACACATTCCGCACCGCGCCTCCATATTCGTACGCGATGAAGAACGTCGTCCCGCTTTGGAGGATCTGAAACGGAACGGCATGTAGGTCGCGCGCGGGACGCCTGGTAGAAAACACTTGATCTCCGGATCGGGCGTCAGCCAATTCGCCTGATTCTCCTGTTTTGTCTCGAGCGCTTCAGGCAGGTATGGAAGCTCGTAGCCCTCGACCACACCAAGGCCCGCGGGAACCGAGCCGACGGCGCCGGCGACGACCCCGGACACGACCGACGTTCTGAGAAGCGAGATCCAGCGCATGCGAAACCTCTCTGAAGCGCGGATTATAGCGTGGCGCACCAATGAGCTCCGGTCGAGCCGACCAGATCGACCATAATCCCGAAACGATGAGCACTCGTGTTGGGCTCTCGACCACACAACTCATCTGGCTGATCCTCGGACTGGGTCTGCTGCTTCGACTCTGGGGGGCGTGGCGCGCGAATCTCACCTACGACGAGGCGGCGCATCTCGTCTACGCGCAGCAGATCAGCTTTCGATCGGATCGCTTCAACCTGATCTTCCGATCTGACAACCATCCCCTGCTGAACGCCTACACCATCAAGCTCAGTAGCATGCTGTTTGGCTTCAGCTTCTTTGGCCTGCGGATCGTGCACGTGCTCATCGGCACAGCGACCATCTGGGTCGTGTATGCCCTGGGCCGGCGGGTCTACTCCGAATCCGCCGGACTGTGGGCCGCCGCGCTGGTGGCCACCGACCAGTTCCACGCGAGCTGGTCACGAACGTTCCTGCAGGAGACGCCGATGCTGTTCTGGTTCGGGCTGACGCTGCTGGCGTTCATCAACGTGATGGAGCGGCGCCGCACGCGCGACTACGTTCTTCTGGGCATTTCGATGGCGTTGACGTACCTCGCGAAGGAGACCGGCATTCTTCTGATCGCGGCCATGTGGATCTTCCTCTTCGTCACGCCGGCTGATCGGTCGATTCTCCGAGACCGTCGCTGGTACCTGGCGTATCTCATCGCGCTCGTCATCGTCCTGCCTGACCTCGTGTACAACGTCCAGTACTTCTCCGACAGCTACCTC
>JBOGIV010000463.1:0-5390 GCA_050747925.1 Vicinamibacterales bacterium | reverse complement strand
GTGGGTGGCCGACAACCGTTCCGCAAGCGGTGACACGCGCTGTGTGAGCCGAGCGCTGGCGGGCGAGTTCGCGCAGGCGCTGGTGCGGACTGGAGGAACGGGTGACCGGCGTGGCGACAGGAATGAGGACAACCCTACTCGAGTGAGCTGTGGGAGTAGATCCGAATCCGAGTAGTCCCGAGTCCCGAGTCTCGACGATGTCAACTCGCTACACAATCCGCCACCTGACGACATTCACATACGACACGCCGATCGCCGAGAGCGTGATGGAGCTGCGCATGCGGCCCGCCACCGACAGCGCGCAGCGGTGTCTCCAGTTCGACGTGACCGTGGAGCCGGGCGCGCGGGTGTTCGCCTTTCAGGACTCGCTCGGCAACTGGGTGCATCACTTCGACGTGCCGCAACGTCACGAGCGACTCGCGATTGCGGCTCGAGCGCAAGTCGACCTCGACGTTCCGCGGCCATTGCCGCAGGCTCTTTCGCCGGAGTCGTGGGACGAGATCGATCGACAGGCGACGGCCGGCGAGGACTGGGGCTTCCGCGAACCGAGCGCCTTTACCCCGTGGTCCGATCCGTTGGTCGCCTTCGCCAACTCGCTTGGCCGCGCTGCCCGACGCGACGCCGATCCGCTGACGACCGTCCGGCACGTGATGGCTGCGATTCATCGCGAGTTCGAGTACGTGCCGAAGTCAACTCGCGTGGATTCACCCATTGACGAGGCACTCGCGGCACGGCGTGGTGTCTGCCAGGACTTCAGCCACATCATGCTCGCGACGTTGCGTCGCCTCGGTCTCGCCTGCCGCTACGTGAGCGGTTACATCGCGCCGCGCGCGCTTGACGAGATCGGCTCGCGGTCCGCACCGATGGCGACGCACGCGTGGGTCGAGGTGCGGTTACCCGAGCTGGGGTGGATCGGCGTCGATCCCACCAACAACATCGAAGCGGGGCTGCGGCACGTGCGCGTCGGCATCGGGCGCGACTACGCCGACGTGCCGCCGACGCGAGGCGTCTTCAAGGGCCGCTCGTCGAGCACGCTCACGGTGTCGGTGGGCATCACCCCCGGCGATGCGCTGCCGACCATCGATCCGGCGGTCATGCAGGTGACTTGGACGCGCGAGCAACAGCCGCAGCCGACAATCGAGCGAGAGCGCCGTCTGCATCAGCAACAGCAACAGTGATCCAACCACGAAGAAGATCAACCACGAGAAAGATCAACCACGAAGAAGATCAACCACGAGAAAGATCAACCACGAGGAAGATCAACCACGAGAAAGATCAACCACGAGGAAGATCAACCACGAGGAAGATCAACCACGAGAAAGATCAACCACGAGAAAGATCAACCACGAGGAAGATCAACCACGAGGGAACATTAACCACGAGGAAGATCGACCACGAGGAAGATCGACCACGAGGAAGATCAACCACGAGAGAGATTAACCACGAGAGAGATTAACCACGAAGAGGATTAACTTTCACTGCGAACCAACGTATCGCGAAGACGTGACGGCTTCGCCCGAAATCATGATCCGCCGCGCCGAAGCGCGCGATCTTCCTGAGCTTGGTCGCCTTGGCGCCTCGTTGATGCGCACCCATTACGCCTTCGACTCCAAGCGGTTCCTGTCACCTGGTGACGGCGATGAGGCGGAGCGCGGGTACGCGAACTTTCTTCGCTCGCAACTCGACGAGCCGGACGCCGTCGTTCTCGTCGCGGAACGCGATGCCGAGATCGTCGGATACGCCTACGCGGCTATCGAGCCGCTGTCGTGGAAGGAGCTGCGCGACGAGTCGGGATTCGTCCACGACCTTGTGGTTTCCGACGCCGCCCGGAGCGCCGGCATCGGCGCGCGATTGCTGGACGCGGCCATCGCGTGGCTCCGCGAGCGAGGGATGCCGCGAGTGGTTCTCGGGACAGCCGCACAGAATGACGCGGCTCGCCGCCTGTTCGAGCGTCGGGGGTTCCGGCCGACGATGATCGAGATGACGCTCGAGTTGGAGTGAAGCGCGGCAAGCTCAAGGTTCAAAGGTTGCACTACCACATCTTCTTCTTCGACAAAGATCAGCGATGTGCGAGTCTATGCGGATGACCGCACACAGTTGGCCACTCGTTCTGAAGAGCCAGTATCACGCGTCACTCGCGATGCTTCGGGATGCGATCGAGCAGTGCCCGGACAGGCTGTGGCTGGATACGACCAATACGAACGCGTTCTGGCAGATCGCTTACCACGTGTTGTTCTACACGCATCTCTATCTGCATGAGGACGAAGCGTCATTCAGGCCATGGGCGCGGCATCAGTCCACGGTGCAGTATCCGAGCGGAGTACCCGGACGCGCAGCCACGGACCCGACTCTGCCGCGCTTCGCTGATCCGTACGCGAAGGGACATGTCCTCGAGTTCTGGAGCATCTGCGACGGGATGGTGGACGAGGTTGTCGATCGACTAGACCTCAGCCGGACCGAGTGCGGATTCTGGTGGTACAAGATGTCGAAGCTCGAGCATCAGCTCGTGAACATCCGTCACATTCAGCACCACACGGCGCAGTTGATGGACCGCCTGCGCGCATCACAGGCCATCGGGATCAAATGGGTCGGCTCGCGCCACCCCGATGCCTGATCCAGGCGCCGGCTCAATTTCTTGCTTCTTGCTTCTTGCTTCTCGCTTCGTCAAGATCAGCGCCGCTTTCTCACCGAGACGGAGGTTGACGATGTCGAGAGGACCAGGAAACCTCAGCAGACGTGAGCTCCTCGCCGGAGCCGGCGCAGGCGCCGCGGCGCTCCTGCTCGACCCACGCGGAGCGAAGGCGCAGGCGACCACAGGTCGCGCGGTCGTCTTCTCTCACACCACCGTTGTGGTCACCGCCGACAACGTTCAAGACGACGTGGCGCTTGCCGTCGAGGGCGACAAGATCGCGGCGATGGGATCTACCGACGAGATCCTCAAGAAGTACCCCAACGCTGACGTCTATGACGGACGAGGCAAGGCGCTCTTCCCTGGCCTGATCAACTGTCACGCCCATACGGCAGCGACGCTCGCTCGTGGCTTCAACGAGGACTTCGGCTTCCCCAACTCCGCGCGCCTGACCATCCAGCCCAACAGTCTGCTGCAGGGCGAAGAGGCCACGCTGATGGTCACCATCGGGGCGTTGGAAGCGCTGCGGACCGGGACCACGACCCTCGTCGAAAACTCCGGAGGCATTGGCCGCCACGCCGCCGCGCTGGCGAAGACCGGCCTGCGCCTGGTGTTTGCCGAGTCGGCTCGCGATAGTGAGAACGTGCCTGGCCCGCTGTCGCCCGAGGGGCTCGCCAAGGGTGAGACCCCGAGGTTCTCGCGCAAGCTGCGCGACGAGGGGATGCAGCGCATCAACGACGTGTTCAGCAAGTGGCACGGCGCCAATCAGGGACGTGTCACCGTGTTCCCGGCCGCGGCGCTCGCCGAGACGTCATCGCCCGAGCTGATGCAGGAGGTTCGCGCCTTCGCTGAGAAACACGATCTCGGCTACACCGTTCACCTGTCGCAGAGCCGCGCCGAGGTGGACTTCATGAAGAAGCACCATGGCATGACGCCACCGGCGTTTCTCGCCAGGCACGGCTTCCTCGGGCCGCGGCTGTTCGCGGCGCACTGCCGCTACGTAGACGATGCGGATATTGCGCTCCTGGGCAAGTCGGGCACCATCGTGTCGCACCAGGCGGGAATGGCGGCGAACCGAGGAGTCATTCCGCCAATCGCCAGGCTGCGAGCGGCAGGCTGCCCGATCGCGAACGGCACCGATAACAACACCAACGATCTGTTCGAAGTGATGCGGATCGCGCTGTTGACCGAACGCATCTCGCGCACCGATCCGTTCCCCGGCGTCCGGCCGCAGCCCGAAGACATGCTCGAAGACGCCACGCTCGGCGGTGCGCGAGCGACGCGTAACAAGCTGGTCGGCTCGCTGGAGGTTGGGAAGAAGGCAGACCTCTTTGTCATCAACACGCAACGCGCGCATCTCGTTCCCGCGGGGCGCATCGTCTCCGCGGTGATTCACAGCGGTCATGCGTCCGACATCGAGTCGGTGATGGTCGATGGTCAGTTCCTCTTGCGGAACAACAAGGTCTTGACGCTGGACGAGCCCGCGCTGATTGCGGAAGCGGACAAGGTGGGGCGGCGCATTTGGGGCCAGGTGAAAAAGGCGGGGCCGATTCCGATCCCCGGGCGGCCGCGTCAGCACTAGTCGCGATTTGCCTGGCTTGAGCTGCTTTCTTCGTTCTTCTGTCTTCGTTCTTCTGTTCGCCGCTCCGGCCTCGGCGCAGGTGTTGTGGGTCGGTGGCGCCGTTCAGCAGGACGTGCAGCGGTTTGCCGAGGACGTGGTGCCGAATCGACTCGACGGCTCAGCGATCGGCTGGCGCCTGGGCGCTGAAGCGCTGGTGTGGCGTCACGTCGCCCTGGCCGCCGAATGGTCCGACGCTGGTACGATTGAGGATTCGCGGATCACGACGCTCGACGTCAACGGCCGGACCGTCACGATCGCGTCGACCTTTGTACATCGCACGCGAGCGCTGGCTGCGTTCGGCGGCTTCGGCCACCCACTGACGACACGTATGCGCGTGGCGTATCTCCTCGGTGTGGCCTTTACGAATGTGCGTCGAGAGTTCACGTCCGACGCGGCCCGCACGGTGCTCGTGGCGCCGTCAGATCCCTCGGCTGTGAGTCCGGCGGTCGTGGATCGATTCCCGGCGCTGGCTGGAGGCGTGGACGCTCTCGTGCGCGTGGCGTACGGGGTGCACCTTTCGGCCGGCGTCAGAGCTCAGCGGATCCGCCTCGAACCGGATCTACGGGGATGGAGCGTCAAGACATTCATCGGCGCGGGATGGGCATTTTGATCGCGCGGGTGCCGTGGTGTGCGGCGCTCGCCGTGCTCGCTCTCGCCGCGCCTCTCGGCGCGATCGAGAGAAACGCCGGTAAGTACGGGGCCATGTTCTCGTGGTGGTACACCGAGTTGCCGGACGCTACCCTCTTTCCGCCGGGAATTCAGTGGGACGCGCGCGAGCCGGCCTGGTGGGCGGCGGTCGTCCGCGAAGCCCGTGACGCGGGGCTCGGATGGCTCGCCGTCAACGCCTGGGGCGAGGAGACGTCCGCCGATCCGGCGTCGTTGGGGCCGCTGCTGACGGCCATCGATCGATCGGCGCCGGGCCTGAAGATCGCGCTCTTCGACGACACGACGTCGGAGGTGCTGCGAAAGAACCAGGCGCGCGGCCGCGGGTGGACCCTTGATGTGCGCTTCGATCTGTCGGATCTGGCCGGCACGGGCGAGGGCGGCCTCCACTACTTCTACGACCAGCAGTGGAAGCGCTTCTTCCAAACCATTCCTGCGCGTCATCGCCTGACCATCGACGGCCGTCCCGTCGTGTTC
>JBOGIV010000462.1:0-10695 GCA_050747925.1 Vicinamibacterales bacterium | reverse complement strand
GGCGACAGACCTGCGATTGCCGACGACGTCCGTTCCGCTCTCCGGATTCGCGGCGGCCAACTTCGGCGGGGCGATGAAATGAAACTGAGAACTGAACTGACACTTTGAACTTGAACTCTGAACTTTTCAACTCTTCAACTTTCAACTCTCCTTGCGCCCCGGCCGCTATTCGGCGCGCAGGGTCGCAATTGGGTCGAGCCGTGCGGCGCGACGCGCCGGCACCCATGCCGCAACGCCGGCCGTGACAAAGAGCACTAACGCGATGCTCGCGAACACGAGGGGATCGGTCGTGCTGACCTGGAAGAGCAGCGTCCTTATCACCCGGGCCAACGCCAACGCAGCGGCCAGGCCAATGCCCACGCCGATGGTGACGAGTGCGAAGCCGTTGCGGAACACAAGTGAGAACACGTCGCGGCGAGAGGAACCGAGCGCGAGACGGATCCCGATCTCCTTGGCCCGTTGAGAAACCGAGTAGGACATCACGCCGTAGATGCCGACGGCCGCCAGCAGAATGGCGACGATCGCGAACACGGCGAAGACGGTCGTTTGCAGGCGCGGCCGCGCGACCGACGTGGCCACTCTCGCATCCATCGTCTCGATTCCCGCCACCGGTTGATCGCGATCGAGCTCGGCCACGATCTGGCGAATCGGCGCCACCACTGACAGTGGATCGCCTGCGCCTCGCACCACCAAGTACATGCTCGTGCCGCCTTCTGCCCCCTGCGCGTAGGGGACGTACACCACTGGCACCGCCGGCGTCGTGATCCCTCCGTAGCGAGCGTCATCGGCAACACCGACGATTTCAAACTTGGGTGGCGAATAGTTCGGAGGGAGATTGCCGTTTCGAATAGCGTCTTCCACCATCTTCTTCGGCAACAGCTCGCGCGGCGGATTCACGGTGATCAACTTTCCGATCGGATCGGCATTCGGGTAGTCGCGCTTCACCATCGCGCGGTTGATGATGGCCACCTTCGGCGCCTCGGTCGTGTTGTCACGATCGGTAAAGGCGCGACCGTTCACCATCCGAATGCCCATCGCGCGGAAGTAGTCGCCCACGACCGTCCGGTATTGGATTGGTGACAGGCCGCTCAGATCCGCCGGCAGCGGGCGATCGAGCAGCGTCACGTTCTTTCCCCAGACTTCGCCGATCACCGGGATGCCATTGATGGCGCCCACCCACTCCGCGCCGGGCAGTGCGCGAGTACGCGTCGTGAGCTCGTCGAAAAACATCTGCGCTTTGGCCATGGCCAGCGGGCTGAACTGGCGTGTCAACTCGCGATCGATGTACTTTTGCGGCGGCAGATTGAGCTGCATCGTCAGCACGCGATCGCTGACGAAGCCGGCGTCGAGCGTCAGCATCTGGCGCATACTCTTGAGCATCAGCCCAGCGCCGGCCAGCAGAACCAGCGACAGTGCCACTTCCGCAATCACCATCGTCGAACGCAGACGACGACTGCCGCGTCCGTCGGAGCTTCCCCGCGATCCCTGTTTCAGATCCTCCGCAAGGGCGGGCCTCGTGCCTTGAAAGGCTGGAACCAGCCCCATCAAGATGCCGGTGACCGTCGCAATGCCCAAGGTGAAGACGAGGACCATAGGATCGACGCGCACATCCTCGGCCCTCGGCAACACCTGGCGGCTGATCAGATTGACGGCAGTGGTTGACGCGTACGCGACGCCGAGCGCGAGGAATCCGCCAATGAGAGACAGCAGCAGGCTTTCGATCAGGAACTGGCCGAGCAGCCGGCGGCGCGACGCGCCAATAGCGATCCGTACGGCGACCTCCTTCTGCCGGGTCACGGCACGCGCGAGCAGCAGATTCGCCAGGTTCGCGCAGCAAATCAGCAGGACGAATCCCACCGCGCCCAGCAGGACGAGCACCGCGGTGCGCACGTTGCCGACCAGCGAGTCCTGCAACGGAGCGACGCTGATCGCCGTGCCCCTGTTGACCGATTCTTCCTTGGTGATCGCGTCCGAAATGCCCTTGAGATCTGCGGCGGCCATTGACACCGACGTGTGCGGCTTCAACCGGCCGATCATTCGTAGAAAGTAGTTGCTGTGCGAATTCATGTTGTCACCAGGCGCAAACGACATGGGCACCAGCAATTGCGTGTCGGCGTTCAAGAACGAAAACGTCGACGGCAAGATGCCGACGATGGTGTGCGGCTCGCCGTTGAGCGGCATCGTCTGTCCAATCGTCGAACCGCTCTGGCCGAATCGCCGTTTCCAGAGGCCGTCGCTGATCACGGCGACGCGATGCGATCCCCATTGTTCGTCTTCTTTCGTAAAGCCTCGGCCGAGCGCGGGCTGGATCCCGAGATTCGAGAAGAAGCCTGACGACACGATGATGACCGGGAGGCGCTCAGCCTCGGATCCGCCGGTGACATTGACCGCGCGGCCGTAGAACGCGTCGAAGTTGTCGAACGAATGGCTCTGGGCCCGATAGCGATAAAAGTCGGGTGCCGCGGCAAATCCCGGCGTTCGGTTCACGCCTTCGACGGGCCGGACGAGCATGAGCTTGTCCGGCTCGGCATACGGAAGCGGCCGCAGCAACACGGTGTTGACGACACTGAACATCACCGTGTTGGCGCCGATGCCAACCGCCAGCGTCAGGAGAACGACGGCGGTAAATCCAGGTGATCGCAGCATCAGGCGCCCGGCAAATTGCGTGTCTGTGATCAAGGTTTCGAGCATAGGGCCTCGCGATCGGTCGTCGTGGGATTTCAAATGGCGGTGGCGGCGTCGCTCGCCGGATCGCTCCGAGGCGGCGACTTTGAGCAACCCCGCGAGCTCGCGCACCCAGAATCTGGCAAGACCAACCCCGCCTCGCCGTCTCGCATCATTGCGCCTGGCTTCGAACATCTCCTCGACGCCGAGTCCATGTTCGCGATCGAGCTTCGGAGCGAGCCGCTTCAGCAGAGCGCGATAGATGCGCATCACGTTCCCACTGGGTAGAGCTTCCGCTTGCGCGCCACGCGCACCAGCGCGTCGAGGCGGCCGGCTTCAGCCGCCGCGGCGCGACGGCCGTGGGCGGTGAGGGTGAAGTACTTCCGGCGCTCGTCGGTACCGGGCGGGGACTTCGAGGCGGCGATGAGGCCGTCGGCGGCCAGACGCTGGAGCACCTGATAGAGCGTGCCAGTAGTCGGGTCGAGCCTGCCGCCGGAACGCTCTTCGACGTCCTGGCCGATGGCATACCCGTGCGACGGCCCCTCGCCGAGCGCGAGGAGCACGTGAAAGGCGAGATCGGACAGGGGTGTCATAGCCCTCCGTAGTCGTCAGAGGGCTTAGACGAGAAGAGACGCGGACTCGTTGCCGCTCACTATAGTGGTAATCACTATAGTTGTCGGCGCCACCGACCTGGGCAAGCGGCCTGGGTCTGACGATCGCTAAAGCCAGGGATCTACTGGACGCGCATCGTGGTGAATGCCGCCTGCCCTTGTTGCAGCACGAGCGCGTTCTGACGCGACGCGTCACTCGCCACCGCCGCAAACTCGGCATCGACGCCGGCAAACGCGCTGCCCAGGAATGTCGCCGCGTCTGGGCTGCCGGTGAGGCCGAGCGCTTGAACAGAGGTGAGGGCTAACGCCCGGGGGACTTGAACTGAGTCATCCTGGGCGCGCCACTGAACGCGTAGGCCCCAGAAATCGGGGCGCGACCCGTCGGTCAAGAACGTCAGGATCGATCCGTCTCGCGTCCGGAAGTACAGATAGCCGAGTGCCACCAGAGCCGAGCGCTTGGCGACGAAGAGATCACGCGCGAGCGTTTGACCGGCGCCCTGGCTCACGAACTCGCGCAGCGGCCCGATCGCCCGTGGATCGCCGATCATGCCAAGCGTCAACACGACGTTCGAGAGTCGAACGCCGTCGGGCGGCGTTCGGAGCAGCTCGAGCAATCGATCGACTGCTTGCCGACCAAACCGAACCGCCTCCTCGTAGGGCACGCCGTGAATGAAGGTGAGCCGCACGAATTCGTCGAGCGATCGTGCAGGGGACGCTGGCTGCTGCGTCGTCGCACGCGTGGTGTAACGCAGCGACGTGTCGAGATAGCGTTCACATTGGGCGGCGGTCACCGAAAGGTTGCCGCCCTCCACCGTGTCCCGCATCACCATGTTCGGCGTGCTCACGTGGCCATTGCCCACGTTATGGCCGTACTCGTGAGCCCACAGGATGCCCTCGAGCGGCTCGGTGTGACGCACCACG
This sequence comes from Vicinamibacterales bacterium, assembly GCA_050747925.1. GTDB lineage: Bacteria > Acidobacteriota > Vicinamibacteria > Vicinamibacterales > UBA2999 > 12-FULL-67-14b. The sequence continues at coordinate 6,499 of JBOGIV010000462.1, read as the reverse complement.
GTGATGCAGCGTCCCGGGAAGTCGGCGCAGCCGAGGCAGTCTGGACAGGCGCCGTTGCAATACGTGATGTCGGTGACGGCGTGCACGCGGCCTGGAGCCGCGCACGCGGCGGCATAGCTGGTGGATGAGGTGATGTCCCTGGGGACGTCGAAGATTTGCGTCGTTCCAGAGCGCTGCAGCGTCAATTCGCAGGTCACGTCGGTGGCCGTGTCGGCGGTTTGCAGCACGGAGCTGGCGCTCGCAAAGATCGCATCAGCGCGCGAGTCGGTCAGGACGACGCTCTCATAGCGCGACAAGCCGAGCGTCTGAGTCACCGGCGCCGAGGCCCCAGCCGACAGCAGCCAGATCGCGGTGCCGACGGCACCGGCGGTTGCGATCACAAGACTCTTATACATCGCGTGCCCCTGGTGTCACTTCGGCGAAAACAGCGGCAGCCCGGTCAGATTCACGCTGATCGTCACATAGAAGGCATCGCTCTTGCAGTCGTGATTCCAGCGGGACTCGGTCCGAATGTCGTCGTTGCCGAGCACCGGACTGCGAAGGGCCTGCTGCTGCCCCTTCGCGTCTTGGCCCAGTGCCTTGACGCGAAAGACGCCGCAGCCGGCGCCGAGCGTCAGGTAGCTCCCGGCATTGACCGACAGGCCGCCGAAGAAGGCCGGGTTGTCCACAGAGGTCCCGACGCCACCTTGCAGGCCCAGCCCCAACGCCCCAAGTTGAAGCACGCGGTAGTTGGCGAACAGCCCGAAGCTGCCCGCTCGCGGCTGACGCTCCTTCTCGGCGATCTCCTTCAGCTCTGGCGTCACCGTCGCGAGACTCGTGTCGGTCGTCGTCGTGCCGTCGGTCCTCGACGCCTTCTCCGTGACCGTCGTCGTCCGATTCGTCGATGGGTCCGGATCGATCGCCACAAACACCGGGCTCGACACCTTGGTATAGACCAACCCGGCGGCGACGCTAAAGCGATCGAAGTTCTTTCGGACCAGCCGGTAGCTGGTGCTGACGTCTTTGGGATGGCTACTGACGACCTGATCGGCGTACGGCGAGTTGACCGCGATCTTCAACGGCGTCACGCGAATCTTGGTCCAGGAGGAATCGAACAGCTCATCCGGCAGGTAGATGCGATTGACGAGAATGAGCTGTTGGCAGTCTTTCCGGAACGCCGCGTCGCGAACGCGATCGGCAACGATCTTCAGAGCGGTCGCCGCCTTTCGTGTGTCTTCCTCCTTGAGCAGCGTGTCGCGAGCGGCCTGACGGCTGGCGGTGAGGTCCGAGATCATCCGGAACAACACCAACACGTTTGGCAGGTTCTGAGCCCTCGCAGTCGATTGGCGCTTTCGAAAGTCGGCGAGTTCCGTGGCGCCGCCCGACAACGCGGCGCGCGCGGCCGTCTGGATGTCTTTGGTGATCAGCTCGATGGTCGCCGGGTAGAGAAGGCTGCCACAAGGCGGCTGAGGAACGTCGAACATTTGCAACAGCCGAATCGTCGCGGCGTCCGCGCTCACTGGCGAGTCGGCCGTCGTCACGGCAGGAAAAGCGTCGAAGATCGCGGCACAAGCGTTGAGATTTGGGACCGGGTTGGGCGGCGGCGGACTCTGAGGAGGATCCAGCGCCTTCGCTACGTTCCCGAACAGCGTTCGCCACACTTCGGGCTTCTCGAGAGACTCGTCCAGCGTGCCGTCGAAAGGCGCGGGGCCGTTCTCGAGCCTCTGCGCCGTCAACTGAATGGCTGCCCGGAGATCGACCAGCGCCCTCAGCTTGGCGCGCAGCGCGGCGAGCGGCGTGCTCACGGCCTCGGCCCACTGTTTGATCTGCTCGCGATCGTGCTCGGTTGGCGTCGGCTTCCGCTTGCTGCCCATCGCGGCTGCTGTGCCGCGGTCCGCCACGAGCGGCGCCAGCGCGCCGCCGAGCAGACCCAACAACTTCTCCAGATTCTTCATCGCTTCGATGTTGTCCTCGCGCGCTTCTCCTCGATTGGCGGCAAAAACCAGCGGGTTGGTCTCGGTGATGATGATGCCGATCCGATCGCCGCCGCTCAGGTGCGCGGTCGGTATTCTCGTGATCGGATCCAGCTTCAGGAGCTTGTTGAAGTGCTTGAATACTTCACCGTTGTCCTCCCATTCGCCCTTGCGATGATCGAAGCGGAGGGCGAGAGGGGTCGGTGTCGTCTTGAACGCGTCGCAGACCGACGGCTGGCCGTGCGCCTGCGGTGGCTTACCGGCAAACGTCTTCGCGATGTCGGCAGCCCTGCGGCTCGCCGTCGCACCGACCGTATCGAGGCAGTACGCGGCGACGATGTCCCATTTTTGGGCTTCGGACAATCTGGCTTGGTTCGCGCACAACCATTCGCTGTGATCGGTGGTGGTCTTGCAGTAGAGCTCGAACGCCGTCCGCGACTGAGCCTCCGCGGACACGCACACACCGAAAGGCACTGCGGCGCAGACGATGGCAAGACGTAAGGTCATCACAAGGTGCTCCGGAGGTCGGTAGGGAGAGTTCCGCTTCCCCTCGAGTGCGCCAGACGAGCGCCAGCTGCCGGTGCCGCTCACGTCGTCTTCAGCTGGCAGGCAATGGCGAAGCCATAATGCCACGGCCGGGCACGAATCGAGACCGATGGGCTAGTCACTGAACGCTGACGCCTGAAACAGCTAACATGGCCGGCCAGGACGTGATGATCAGCCAACAGCGCTTCGTCGGCGCGAGCTTTTCGACGTCGCGTGAGGCGATCTCGTGAACCTTGCGTCCGGTACTAGGCTCGGCCCCTACGAGATCCTCGCTCCGCTCGGGGCAGGCGGAATGGGCGAGGTGTATCGCGCGCGCGACACACGGCTCAATCGCACGATTGCGATCAAAGTCCTCCCCTCGGACGTCGCGAGCGACCCGGATCGGCTGCGTCGTTTCCAGCAGGAGGCACAAGCGGCCTCGGCGCTGAACCATCCCAACATTCTCACCATCTACGACATCGGCCAGGAGGCCGGCGTGTCGTTCATCGCCATGGAATGGGTGCAAGGCAAGACCTTGCGCGATCTGCTCGCCGCCGGCCGTTTGCCGGCGCGACGGCTCGCCCACATCGCCCATCAAATCGCCGAAGGCCTGGCGCAGGCGCACGCGTCCGGGATCGTGCATCGCGATCTCAAGCCCGAGAACATCATGGTGGGCAACGCCGATCTGGTGAAGATCGTCGATTTCGGTCTCGCTAAACTGAGCCGGCCGCCAGAGCCCGAGCTGTCGCGGGCGTTCACTCAAGCCGCCGGCACGGCGGCGGGGATTGTGCTGGGCACGGTCGGCTACATGTCGCCCGAACAAGCCAGCGGGCAGGCCGCCGATCACCGATCGGATCAGTTCTCGTTGGGACTCATCGCCTACGAAGCCGTCACCGGACGACGGCCGTTCGCGCGTCCGACGGCGGCCCAGACACTGGCCGCGACGATCGAGGCCGAGCCCGAGCCGGTGACCACACTGAACCGCGACGTGCCCGCGCATCTCGCGCTCGTCATCCACCGTTGTCTCGAGAAACACCCGGCGAATCGCTACGAATCCACGCGCGACCTCGCGCGCGATCTGCAGCACGTGGCGGCCGGCGCGCCGTCGTTCAGCCAGACGGTGCTGCGCCGTCCGTCGCGGGTCGAGACAACAGTCGCCGTCGCACTTCTTCTGGGCGCTGTGGTTGCCGGGGGCTGGATGTGGCTGCGGCGCGAGGCACCCGTCACGCCGACGGCGTCGCCGCTCGTCGCCGTGCGAGCGTTCCGTAATTTGTCGCAGGATCCGTCTCAGAGCTTTTTCGCCGAAGGGATCACCGACGACATCCGCGGCCAGCTCTCGAAGATGTCGGCGTTGCGCGTGTTGAGCCGGAGCGCGGTGGAGCGCTTCGGCAATGCGGATGCACCAGCCATCGCACGCGAGTTCGGCGTGCACAACCTGGTGGAAGGGAGTGTCCGCGTCGATCGCGGCCGCGTGCGTGTGGCCGTGGAACTGGTCGATGCCGCGACCCAGCAGACGCGCTGGTCGGAGCAGTACGACCGGGAACTGGCCGACGTGCTCACGGTGCAGAGTCAGGTGGCGCTGCAGATCGCGCAGCGCCTGGCAGCCACCTTGTCGCCCGCCGAGCGGGAGCGCGTCGAAAAGCGGCCCACGAAGAGTCCCGAAGCATACGAGCTCTATCTCCGCGCGCAGGCGCTGTCGGGGTTGGCCGACGTCAATCGAAACCGTCAAGGCATCGACCTGCTCGAACAAACGCTGAGGCTCGATCCACAGTTTGCACTGGCCAAGGCCAAGCTGTCGTATCGCGTGTTTTTCCGCGCCTACACGGAGGATCGCAAATACGCTGAAGAGGCGATCGGTCTCGCGCTCGACGCGGCCGCAATCGAGCCCACGCTCGCCGACCCTCACTTCGTGCTCGGCAGCGCCTACGGCCTGCTTGGCCGGATGGAGCAATCACGCCTCTCGTTCTTGCGCGCGTTGGAGCTCAATCCGAATCACGGGGGGAGCATGGACAACCTCTCGTATACGTACGCGATCAGTGGCCAACTTGACGAGAGTCTCTATTGGTCACGCCGAGCGTGGCCGTTGTCCGCCAAAGGACCGAACGACGCGTACCACATCAGCGTGCCGCTGCTCTTGATGCGCGACGACGAGCTGACACGACGGTGGCTGGCGAACGCCGAACGACTGCCCTCTCACCCGCGCACCCAACTGACGCTCGCAACTCTGCAGGTGTACCAAGGCGACATCGCGGGTGCGCTGGCTCGGCTTCGTGCCGCGGCGCAGAAGTCTGCGGGCAACCAGGAAATCCTGTTCACCCTCAACGACGTCGCGGTCCTCGCCAACGCCACCGACGCCGAGGCCCTCAACGAAGAGATGTATCGAATCGCCGCCGATGTGCCCGGTATGGTGCTGCCGGAGTCGGGTCGGCTGCGCTACGCGTTTCTCCTGCAACGACGGGGCGACCGGCGCGCACGAGGGTTGATCGAGGAGAGTGAATCGCGAGCGCGCACGCGGATCGCGGCCGGCGACCTCGGGGCCACGACGTTCATGGACGTCGCCGTCGCGCGGGCGCTGCTCGGTGACCCGAACGGCGCGCTCGCCGAGTTGCAGCGCGCCTACGACAGCGGCTGGCGCGGCTACGGCGTCGCGGAGATCGATCCGATGTTGGCCGCCCTGCGCGAGGTCCCCGGCTTCCGTTCGCTTCTCGATCGCGCGAAGCGTGACGTGGCGGCGCAGCGCGACCGCGCGCAACAGCGCGGCCTGCTCGATTTCGCGCCACTGCTCGGACGTCCCTTGCCCTGACGAGACAGGCTCCAAAGCCGACGAGCGGCCGGTCCCACGCTCCTCGACAGACCTGCGCTCCCGACGAAGTCCGCTCGGCTCGTCGGTCAACCAGCCTTCGCCAAGGCTACGGCGGTCCGCCAAAGCTTTAGCGACGGCGGAACGACCCTTGACGTTCTCAAGCATTTGGGCAAACTCGCGATCGATACTCCCGCTCAGACACTGCCGAGTCTCTGCCGACGGGTCGTTGACGTGCGCCTGGACGCCGCGCCGAGAGGCCTTGTCGTGATCGCAGGTCTGTCGCCTGAGCGCACTCCAGCGAGGCGGGAGTACGGGATCCCCGCGAGCACACCCGGCGCGACCTCGACGAGACTGCTCGGACGGAATGATCCTTCGAGTCCCGCCGTCGGACCAGCATGACAAATGGGCGCAGGCGGGGACGGGCGTTGTTCGAGCTTGAGTGGTCCAAAGCGAGTTCGCCGAGTGCCTTTGGTGGGCCGAGGCCATTTGTCCGGCGAGACGAGCAGGTCATTCCGGACGAGTAGTCTCGGCGAGTGAGCGCTCGCCGGCAGTCTGATGATCAGCTTTCTTGCGGGCGAGTAGTTTCAGCGAGCGGCGTCGAGGACGGCGGCGAATCACGCCACCTCGATAAGCGCAAATTCAATCGCAAATCTCGCCTGCAGGAGTGCGAGGGCAACCTCGTGGTATCTTCCCCGCTTCCCTTTCCCGGAGACGACGATGGTACTGACCAAGTCCGAATTGATTCATGCGCTGCAGAACGAAGTCCGCATCCTGTTCCACCTCGCGGTCAAGGCCGATCAGACCCCCATCAACTACCGCCCGACGCCGAAGCAGCGCAACGCTCGCAGCTGTCTGATCGTCGCTCGTCGCCTGGTGTGCCAATCGTGAACCAGGACCGGCGCGAGTTTCTCAAGGCAGTCGCTGGCGTCTGTTCGGTCGCTGCCTTTGGTCCAGCCGCAGCCGTCATCGCCACGGCTCAAGCACGAGCGGACGACCTCACGACGCTGTCCCTGGTCGAGGCGAGCGCGCTGATCCGCGCACGCAAGGTCTCGCCGGTCGACCTGACCAAGGCGTGTCTCGCACGTATCGACAAGCTGAACCCGATCCTCAACGCGTTCATCACGGTGACCGCTGACGCCGCGCTGTAGCAGGCACGTGACGCCGAAGTCGAGATCCAACAGCGAAAGTGGCGCGGACCTCTTCACGGTGTGCCGGTTGC
>JBOGIV010000461.1:0-13818 GCA_050747925.1 Vicinamibacterales bacterium | reverse complement strand
TAGGCCAAGCCCAGGCCGACGAGTCCACCAATGACTGATAGGAGAAGCGACTCAGACAGCAGCTCCCACCGGATGCGCCTTCCACCAGCCCCAAGCGCCAGACGAATCGCGAGCTCCTGCTGCCGGCCCTCGGCGCGCACGAGGAACAGGTTGGCCACATTCGCGCAGGCGACGAGCAGCACGATGCCGACAGTTCCCAGAAGAATCCACAACATGTTGCCGATATCGCCGATCACGTCCACGTCGAGTGAACGCACCAGCGGACCGAGCCTGACATCGTCGAACATCTTTCGGGTGAAACCTGGCGGCGAAGGAAAGCGGTCCAGAAGGGTCGGGATCAAACGGGCCATGTCGGCATTGGCCTGTTCAATCGTGACGCCCGGCTTCAAGCGCGCGAGCCCCTGATAGTTGAAGCCGGCGAAGTGCAACTCCGAACGATTGAAACGAAACGGCTGGAGGATCACCGGGTTGAAGCGGAGGAAGCGGAAGCGTTCGGGGAGCACGCCGATGACCTCGCGGCCTCGGCCATTGACCAGCAGGGTCTGGCCGATCGCGTCCCGACGTCCGTTGAACGCGCGCAACCAGTAGGCGTGGCTGATCAGAACCGTGTCTGGTGTACCGGGCGAATCATCCTCCTTCGTGAAGAGCCGTCCCAGCGCTGGCGTGACCCCCAGAATCGGCAACGTTCCATCGCTGACGGTCAGCGACTCGACTTGCTCGGGGTCGCCTCTCCCGGTCAGCGTCACCGACCCGTCGTCCCAGAGTCCGATGTCCTGGAACACCCGTCCGTCCTCGCGATACATGAGGTAAGTCGCGGCGGACTGCTGCAGAGCCCCCGGCATGACACCCGGGGCGATGTGCCAGACGCCCACGAGGCGAGACGGATCGGAGAAGGGCAGTGGCTTGAGCAGCACGCCGTTGACGACGCTGAAGATCAAAACGTTCGCGCCAATCGCCGCTGCGAGCGTGATGATCGCCGTCGCCGTAAACGCAGGAGTTTTCAGCAGTCGTCGGAGCGCGTGGCGCATGTTCCGTAGAGACGGATGGCGATGGTGCGATGTTCTTGTAGAGGCGACTCTTTAGAGTCGCCTTGAAGGCGGGTCTACAGACCCGCCTCTACTCCGATCTCAACGCCACCGCTGGATCCGTCGTCGCGGCGCGGCGTGCGGGCGTCCAGCAGGCGATCGCGAGGACGATCGCGAAGAGCAACGCCGTCCCGCCGAAGGAGAGTGGATCCACCGGTGTGACGCCAACGAGCAGGGTCTTGAAGAGCACCCCAATCGCGCCGGCGAGCGCGAGACCGACGATTCCACCAGTGACCGACAGACGTGCGGCCTGCTTCAGGACCATCGACCGCATATCGCCGTGAGATGCCCCGAGGGCCATGCGAATGGCGATCTCACGCGTGCGCTGCGTGACCAGGAACGCCATCAATCCGTACAGACCAAGCGCGGCGAGAAACACACCGATCAGCCCGACGCTCCCGGCAATCCACGCCGCGAGCTTGTGAGGAATGAGACCGATGGCGGTGGCGTCGTCGAACGACTGCATCATGAGGATCGGGACGCTGGGTTCGACTTGTGCGAATGCGGTTCGCACATCCTGAGCGACGGGGCGGCCCTCGGCTCGTTTGACGAAGAAGTTGATCTCGGATGCGGGGTGCTGCGCCATCGGGACGTAGATGAAGTTGTGATCAACGTCGCTGATGTAGGCGTACTTTCCGTCCTTGGCGACGCCGACGACCTCCATTGGCCGCTCTTTGGTCTCGCTCAGCCGCTGAATCACGCGTTGACCAATTGCCGATCGCCCTGGCCACGCACGCTTCGCAAACGTCTCGTTGATGATCGCCACGTCAGGTGCACCCTCGCGATCGGCGGAGGTGAACGCGCGCCCGTCGACGATGGGGATGCTGAGCGTCTGGAAATAGTCGGGCGACACGACGTCCCAATCGGCGTCCCAGCGTCCGTCGCTCTCGCGGCCCGGCACGCCCGGAATGCTCAGGCTGCCCATGCCGAAGCGACTTCCCATCAACGGGATCATGCGGGCGGTCGCGACCGATGCGACACCGTTGATCGACCGCAGGCGCTCCTGGTACCGCGCAGCCAACGCGACGGCCTGTTGATCCCGATATCCCGACAAGGACACTTCAACTGAAACCACCTCGATGTTCGCCGTCGAGAATCCGACGTCGATGTGTGCGGCCGCCTGCAGTGTGCGAAGGAACAGGAACGCGGTGGCCACCAGCATCAAGGAGAGCGCGACTTGTGCGACAACCAGGCTGTTGCGCAGACGAAAGCGCTTGCGATCGGCCGTCGAGTGCGCGCCGTGCAGCATCGGCGCCAGATCCCCACCAAGTGCGTGACGAGCCGGCGCCAGGCCGAAGATCACCGACGTCACCAACGAAACCGCGAGCGCGAACCCGACGACGCGGAGGTTGATGGAGAGATTGAGGTCGATGGGCACCGGCACGGTCGGGAGAAAACTCGCGAGCCCGTTGATCAGCCACATCGTGAGCGGCAACGCCGCGAGGGCCGCACAGGCGAACAGGACGAACGTCTCGGTGAGCAGCTGACCGATGAGTCGCGCTCGGCTGGCCCCGACCGCCAGGCGCGTCGCCATTTCGCGTCGCCTGGTCGCCGCCCGCGCCAGCAGCATGCCGGCCACGTTGCTGCAGGCGATCGCCAGCAGTGCGCCCGTGAGGGCGAAGAGCAAGCCGATGAAGGCGTAGAACGGCAGTCGAACCGGACCGGGAACACGACCGGTCGCCACGACATTGATCGTGTGGCCCTGGTTGGCGCGGGGTTCGCCGGCTTTGAACGCGGCCATGAGCGTATTCAGCTCCGCGAGTGCTTGCTCACGCCTCACTCCGGGTTTCAGTCGCCCGACCGCCATATGCCAGACGCCCCGGGGATCCTCGAGCAGGTTCGAGTCGGATCGGCCGCGGGCGGTCGCGACCATCGACATGGGGACCCACAGATCGGTGCCAATGAAGGTCCCTCCCTGAAACCCGGCCTCCGCCACGCCGACCACTGTGAAATCTTTGTTGTTGAGACGCAGCGGCCGATCGAGCACGGTCGGGTCGCCATTGAATCGACGCATCCAGAAGGCGTGGGTGAGCACGACGACGGGCTCGGCCTCCGGCATTTGATCCTCGTCGACGAAGAAGAACCGCCCAAGAGCCGGTCGAGTCCCAAGGACTTCGAAGTAGTTCGCGGAGACGGTCGTCCCGAACACGCGTTCGCTCGAGCCGTTGGCGCCCAGGCTCATGGGCCCGCCGCCAAAATCCACGCCGGCCATGCCGGCCAGGGTCTGCGTGTGGGCGCGCAGGTAGTTGAACGAGGGATGCGTCATGTTGTCGAAGCTCTTGTCCCCGTTCGCCCGCCCGATATCCACGACCTCCGACGCGTTCCTCACGCCTGGACTGGGTGCAAAGACGAGGGCGTCTGTGAGGCTATAGATACTTGCGCTGGCAGCAAGACCGATGGCCAGCGAGGCGATGGAGGTGGCGGCGAAGATCGGGCTGCGGCCAAAGCCGCGCAGGGCGTGGCGGACGTCGGCAAAGAACGGCATGGGGGAATAGACTGGTGCGAACCCCAAATTGTTTCGTGGTTGATCTCTCTCGTGGTTAATCGTTCTCGTGGTCGATCCTTCTCGTGGTCGATTTCTCTCGTGGTTAATCCTTCTCGTGGTTAATCGTTCTCGTGGTTGATCCTTCTCATGGTTGATCCTTCTCGTGGTTGATCCCTCTCGTGGTTAATCGTTCTCGTGGTTGAACTCTCTCGTGGTTGATCTGTCTCGTGGTTAACGTTCTCGTGGTTGATCCTCTCGTGGTTGATCTGTCTCGTGGTTAACCGTTCTCGTGGTTGATCCTCTCGTGGTTGTTCCTTCTCGTGGTTAACCTCTCGTCGTTCCAGCGGCTCGCCATCGGAACGACGGCGATCACGTATTTCCTGATCCTCGTCGGCGGGTTGGTGCGCGCCTCCGGGGCGGGCCTCGGCTGTCCCGACTGGCCTCGCTGCTTTGGATCGTGGATTCCACCCGTGTCGGCGGCCGAGCTGCCCCCTCAGTTCGACTCCGCGCAGTTCAACCCCACGCTGATGTGGACCGAATACCTCAACCGACTGCTCGGCGTGGTCGTGGGCCTGCTCATCTTCGCCACGGTGCTCTCGGCGTGGCGGCGCCACCGGCGCGATCCGCGAATTCTGTGGAGCACGATCGCGGCGTTGTTGCTCACAGGGTTTCAAGGATGGCTCGGTGGCCGCGTCGTTGCGCACGACCTGGCGGCGTGGATCGTGACCACCCATTTGATGGTTGCGCTCGTGATCGTCTCGTTGCTGCTGTATGCGACCGTCAGTGCATTCGCACCCTTGGCCCCTCTGGCACCCTTGGCACCTGCAGTGCGCGCCGTCGCTGTTCTCATTGCCCTCACGCTAGTACAGATCGTCCTCGGCGCACAGGTCCGCGGCCGCATCGACTCCGCCCTGGACGCATCAGTCCCGCGCGCCGATGCACTTGGGACGGTCGGCGCGCTCGACAGCCTTCATCGCACGAGTGCGCTCGTTGTTCTTGGTGGCGCAGCGCTCTTAGCCGTTCTGATCTGGCGGCACTATCCGACTCAGCCAACCCTGCGTGTGTGGTCGCTCGCGGTCGTGGCCAGTGCCTGCGCGCAGGTTGCGCTCGGCATCGCGATGGCCTATGTTTCCCTCGTCCCCGCTGCGCAAGTCGCGCACCTGACGATCGCCAGCCTCCTCCTTGGCGCTGAGATGGTGCTCTTCCTTCTGATCAGGAATGAAGAATCTGTGCCGTGAGATTTCTAGGAGAAGCACCGAGTGAGGACTGAGTAAAATCGAAAGTTCTGGAGGAATTCATGAAGTCGCGTCTTCTTGCGCTGGGTTCACTCGCCGTCACCTTCGTCGTGGCCGCGTGCGCTCAGCCAGCCCCGCCGGCCGAAACGGCGCACGGGGCCCATCCCACGACACCCGCAGCCGCGGCGCCACGGACGAAGTTGCTCGGAAACCTGGGCTCGCATGGCCGTCCGATTCAGACGGCGAGCGTCGAGGCGCAGCAGTTTTTTGATGAAGGCCTCAACCTTCTCTACGGGTTCAACCACGAAGAGTCGTTCAAGTCCTTCGAACGCGCCGCCGCCCTCGATCCGAACTCGCCAATGCCCCATTGGGGCATGGCGCTTGCGCTCGGCACGAACATCAACGACGTGGCGCTGCCCGATCGGCTCAAGCAGGGATATCAGCGCCTGGCAGAAGCCGTGAAACGCCAGGCCAACGGCAGCGACGTGGAGCGGGGATTGGTGGCCGCGCTCAGCAAGAGATACGTGGCCGATGCGTCAGGCGATCAGAACGTGCGTGAGCAGGCGTATTCGGCCGCGATGGGCGAGCTCTCCAAGAAGTTTCCCGACGACCTCGACGTGGCCACACTCCACGCGGAAAGCATCATGAACCTGCATCCGTGGAAGCTCTACAAGGCCGACGGAACTCCTGAACCCTGGACCGCCGACATCGTGGCCATCCTCGAGGGCGTCATCAAGCGAAACCCGGTGCACCCTGGAGCGAATCACTATTACATTCACGCGGTCGAGGCCTCGAACAGCCCGGGCCGTGCCAGCCGCTCCGCTCAGCGACTCGAGACGCTCGTGCCTGGCGCCGGCCACCTGGTCCACATGCCGGCGCACATCTACATCCGCACCGGTGAGTACGCGCGATCCGCGAAGGCCAACGCGATTGCCGCGGAAGTGGACGAAAAGTACTTCAGAGGGGGAGCCTCCAAGGGCTTCTATGCGATGGCCTACTATGGCCACAACCTCCAGTTCGAATCGGCTGCGGCAATGTACGCGGGGGCCTTTGCTCAAGCGCGCGCCGCGGCGCAGAAGACCGTGGCGCTGGCCGATCCGATCGCCGACCAAATGGCCATGATCGAACCCTTCGCTGCGCAAGAACTGATGGTCCTCGTACGATTCGGACGATGGAACGACGTTCTGACGGCGGCGGCAAAGGCGCCGGCCCCGACTCGCACGGTTCAGACGGCGCTCTATCATTTCGCTCGCGGGGCGGCGCTGGCGGGAACCGGGAAGGCCGCGGCGGCGGAGACGGAGCTCAGATCGCTGAAGGACATCGCGGCAAAGATTCCAAAGGAAGCCATGGTGAGTCCGAACAACCACGGAGCGGATGTGGCGGCAGTGGCCGCGGCCGATCTCACCGGGCGAATCGCCGAGGCCAACGGCGACCTGACCGCCGCGGTTGCGGGGTTCACCGCCGCGGTTGCGGCACAGGATCGCTTGGGCTACAACGAGCCGCCGGACTGGCTCTTGCCCGAACGCGAACGGTTGGGCGCGGTGCTGTTGAAGGCCAAGCGAGCCTCGCAAGCCGAGGCTGTCTTCCGCGAGGATCTCGTCAAGCACGTTGGGAATCCACGGTCCCTTTACGGCCTCTTCCGCAGTCTCGAGGCGCAGAAGAAGCCCGAGGCGACCGAGATCAGACAGCAGTTCGACCGCGCGTGGAAGGACGCGGACGTCGCGCTCGACGACGATCTTTACGGCGTCGTGGACGGCCGACGGCAAACGGGGGGTGGCTAAAGGCTGGACGGCAACCTGATCTCCTACCTCACGTTCACCGCCATCCTCGTCGTCACACCCGGGTCCACGACGGCGGTGGTGGTCCGCAACACCTTGCGGAGTGGCCGCCGCGCGGGTTTAGCCTGCGCGGCCGGCGCGGCTGCCGCCAACAGCACGCACGCCACGCTTGCGGGTCTGGGATTGACGCTGCTCGTCACGCGCTGGCCAGCCGCGCTGGTTGCGGTTCGCGTGATCGGTGCGGCGTACCTCGCGTGGCTCGGCGCTCAGAGTTTGTGGAGCGCGTTCAGATTCGTCGATGGTGGGCTCAGCTTCGGAGAAGGAGAAGTACGTAGAGGCGACCCTTTAGGGTCGCCTTCCTCAAACCGGCATGCGGATAGACGAGGCTTTCGCGACGGCCTCGCGATCAACCTCGCGAACCCGGCCATCATCAGCTTCTATATCGCGATCGTGCCGTCGTTTGTTCCCGCCGCAGCGCCGCGGTTCTACTTCGCGAGCCTGGCAGCGGCGCACGTCAGCATGGCGCTGGTGTGTCATTCGATGTGGGCGCTCGCGTTGCACGCGGTCGGTCGATGGTTTGCGTCGCCTGCCGCCCGTCGCGCGCTCACGGCGGCAACGGGATTGGCGCTGGTATTCCTGGCCGCACGCGTGCTGAGTTAGCCCCACAGAAACGCGACCCAGAGTTCGCGATCTTCGTCTCAGCGCTCGCCACGAATCTCATCGACGATTCGACGCTCGGTCTTGGAGCGTGTGTGAGTCATCTGATATGCGTCGTCTGTGGCCTATCCTGAGATTCACTTGGGTTCGGCATGAGGCACGCACCATCGACAGGGAGTTCAAGGAGATCTCCTCTTTAGGTCCTTCCGACGAGATCACCCAACCCAACCTCGAGCAAAGGGTGGGGAGGCTCCGAGAATTCAACGGGAGGGCGCCGGCCCGCCGAGCGCCGATCCATGAACCGGAGCAGCGCGATGCCGGCGACGAGTATCGCGACGACGACGCCGAGCGAGCCGAGATCCGACAGAGCGCGATGTTCGATCGAGGAGAAGATACGACACCCGAGAACCGCGCCGACGAAGATGAACAATCCGCGAACGCGAACGTGCCGTCCGGGCGCGAGCGCGGCTGTGAACGGCAGCTTGTGATAACCGAGGAGCGTCACTTCGAGCAGGAGCCATCCACCGCCGAGCGAGCACGCAAAGTGCGCTGCCGCATCAGCCGGATTGAAGAACAGCGCATTGACCACGAGGAAGACCACCAGGGGCGGCAGGAGAAAGGCGACGACTGCGGATCGCTTGACCCCGTCGATGAACGCCCGTCGATCGCCCGCCCATGACAACTGAATTACCCAGTTCGCCGCCAGCTCGGCCGGCACTCGCACCGCGTGCCGAAAGCCGAGCAGCAATGCGATCGTGAGAATCAGCTCGGCGCCAATCGCGCCTCGCGGCAACGATGTGGATTGCCACAATGCCGCGCCGGTGAAATAGAGCGTGATGACCGCCGCCGTGACTCCGAGCGACAGAGAGATCATCACGCTCAGACGATGCGGCGGGCTGCCCGCGAGAGTGTCGAGCGTGAAGAAAAAGCTCGCGCGAGCCGTTGAGTTCCTCGGAGCCATCGCCGACAGAAGCTGCGTCTTCACGTTTCGAACCCAGCCTGATGGAGCCGGCCAGCTCACAGGGAGTGGAAGTCGCCGATTCGCCCCGTAGTAAGAGGCGATCGCCACACCAGCAACGAACGGAAGCGCAAGCAGCGCGATCCCGGCAAGCGTGCGAAGCGTCGGTTGAAGCGTCCGATAGTGCTCACGAGCTCGAGCGTCGGTATCGTGAATCCTGGCTAGTCTGGACACGGCGGTTCGTATCTTTGACAGCTCGAGCTGTGCGTTGACGACCAGGTCGAGGCCCGCAGCTTCGTTGATGCCGACAAACCACAGCGGTGGCGCGTTATACGGCGAGCCCCCTGGTGGCAGCTCGCTTTTCACGACATTCACGGCTCAGAGCGGAAGCAGGAGCAGCGCAATTGTCGCCATCGTCGTCAGCGTGCTGTGGATCGCCGCTGACACCCGGCCAAACCATTGGGAGCCGAGCAGCAGCCTCAGCAGGCCGCGGGTCGCGAACACGCCGAAGAAGCCAAACGCCGCCGACATCAGGCCCGTCGTCGCGTGCACGACGATGAGCCAGAGCAGATCAAGAAGGCGAAGCGGCAGGTTGGCGATGAGGAACGTCGGATAGACGAGGCTGGGCACGAGGTTGACGGCCACAGCAAACGTGCCGACAAACCTGACCAGGGCCACGAGCTTGGCGCGGACGATGGTCTGGGTCCGGATTGGCAGATGACCCAGAATCAGCGAGTCGCGCGGCTCCACCGCGAGGTTCTCCCAGACCACGAGCGTGACCAGCGCCGTGACGAGCATCGCCCCGCCGAACAGCAGTGATCGATCGGCGAGCGCCGACATCGCGGTCACCCCGGGCAGTTGGATGAACTGCACGAGATACGGCATCGACAAACCCATCGTCACAAACAGCATCACCGAGTAGATCGTTGCCACGGCCACCGCTAGTACGGCGTGGCGATCGGCGTCGGGAGAAACCAGATCGTTGTGAAGCAGGTTGTCCAGAAAGTGGCGCGTCAACAGCCGGGCTGCGGTGCTCTGCGGCGGCGTGGGCATGTCAGTGGCGCAAGGACATGACGCCCGCGATGTCTCTGGCGATTTGGGCTGGGTCCTCTTTCAAGACCAGTTGCGCAAACACCTCCTCGAGCGACTCCATCGCCATCAGCTCGCGGAGGCGAGTCACCGAATCGTCGGCGACCACCTGACCGCGGTGAATCACGACGACGCGCTGGCAGACCTTTTCCACGTTGTCCAGCACATGCGAGCTGTAGAGGATCGCTTTGCCTTGCTCGGCCAGCGCGCGAATCAGATGGCGCAGCACCAATCCCGCCGAGACATCGAGTCCCGACTCCGGTTCGTCGAGAATGAGCACGTCGGGGTCGTGCAACAGCGCCGCGCTGATGAGGACCTTCTGCTTCATGCCCTTCGAATAGGCCGACATCGGTTGTTCGGCCGCCTGATCGATCCCGAGAGCCTCGAGGAGTTGATCGATCTTCTGGCGCAGCAGCGACTCCGGGAGACCTCGCAGCCGCCCGACCAGCTCGAGATAGGAGCGCCCCGACATGTATCGGTAGAGGTGCGGTTCCTCCGGCAGGTAGCCAAGGCAACGCCGGAACCCGATCAAGTCATCGAAGATGTCGCGACCCGAGTAATGAATAGTACCAGCGCTCGGCTGCAGCAAGCCCGTGAGCATCTGCACGGTCACGGTCTTGCCCGATCCGTTGGGGCCGAGATAGCCGGTGACCTCGCCCGGCTTCAACGTGAGATCCACGCCGTGCACAACGGCCACCGAGGAGAAACGTTTGACGAGGCCACGAGCGACAAGCGTGTTGTCCATCTTCAGGAAGGCACAAGGCAAAAAGCGACCAGCGACCAGCGACTACCGACGACCGAATAGCCAAAAACGTAGTCCTGCAGCTTTCCGCACCTCACTTGGGTTGATGATCACGCCCGGCTTTTCCCACCCGCCCTACCCGGCTTACCTGCCCCACCAGCGCTCCGGAACTCGCATCGACTCTAGTGAGTTCCGGTTTTAGACACCGCGCAAATCCGTTTGTGCCTGTGAAAAACTGAAGGGCGGTGCGGTCGTCGCGCGCTCGCGCCCATCCGGTTGACTCGGTCTCACCTCCGTCCATCGAAATCGACCCTGACCTGACAGCCCGATACATCGAGGACGCGGCGCATTTCCCGGGTGGCCACGCCGCAGGCGTCGTCCGACCCGCATCCATCGAAGAGCTTGCCGCCTGTCTCCGCACCATCGGTCGCGTGCTGCCAATCGGCGCGCAGTCGTCGGCCAGACGAAGGCGTCGCCAGATGGAGTCTTCGACATCGAAACCTCGAGCGGCGTACGGCACGTCGTGATTCCGAGACTTCAGATGCCCGACGTCCCGAAACGGGCGGCGGGCTACTTCACCGGATCGGCGATGGATCTGATCGATCTCTTCATCGGTTTTGCCGAGCGCGATCTTGACCTCGCGGTTTGGGGACATATTTCCGACGGCAACGTCCATCCCAACCTGATCCCCAGAAGACACGACGATGTCGTCGCTGGCGTTGAGGTCATTTACGAACTTGGCAAAAGTGTGATCGCGCTGGGCGGATGCCCGCTTACGGAGCACGGTGTGGGACGTAGCCCCACCAAACAAGCGCTGCTCGGTTTGCTCTATGGCGCCGCCGGTGTCGAGGCGATGCGCGGCGTCAAACGCGCGCTCGATCCTGACGGCCGGCTCGCGCCTGGCGTCATTTTCGCCGCACAATAAGAGGCGCATGCTCGCAGACGTCGAGGCCGCGCTCGCGGCGCGGCCTCCCGACTCGACTTTAGTCCTCCTCTTCGACTTCGACGGAACCCTAGCCGAATTCGATCTCGACCCTGCGGCGCCCGTGCTCTCCCGAGAACGGCGCGACTGGCTCACTGCGGTGGCGACCGGACCCCGCATCTCGCTCGGCGTCGTCAGCGGCCGGAGACTTGACGACTTGAAGCGGCGCACGCGGCTGGCGCCCACCGTCTATCACTCCGGCCTGCACGGACTCGAAATCGAGATCGACAATCGCCGCTGGCAGCATCCGGAGCTTGGCGAGGCGCATCGTCACATTCGCGAGCTGGCCGTTCACCTGTCGCGGGTTGCCGACCGTTTGCCCGGCTCGTTTGTCGAAGACAAAAGCGCGAGCGTCGCGTTCCACGTCCGGCGTTCCCCCGCCGACCGCCGAGGCGAGATGATTCTGATCGCACAGCGAGAAGCCACAGCGTGGATCGACACGGGGCGCGTGCGTCCTCTCCTGGGTGACGCGGTGATCGAGTTTCTCCCCAACATCCGCAGTCACAAGGGCGACGCGCTCCAGTGGATCGTGTCCGATGTGGAGGCGCGCACGCGCGGCCCCTCGTGGGTGGCGTTCGTGGGCGACGATGTCACGGACGAAGACGCGTTTCGCGCGATTCGATCGGGAATCGGCGTCCTGGTGGGCCTGCGGCCGACGGCCGCCACGCATCAGTTGGGTTCGATCGCTGAGGTCGACAAGCTATTGAGGGCCTTGGCGTCCAGAGAGTAAGGTCAAGGAGCCTATGAACGCGGCCGACCTGCCTGCGGCGCTCGGCGATCGTCTCCGCGATACGCGTCTGGTGATCGTGGCCAACCGCGAACCGTACATCCACATGTGGAAGACGCGGATGCGCCGCGGCCTTTGGCGCTGGCTCAGCCGGACTACCGAGACGACGACGCCGACATGGTTCCGTCCGGCGAGCGGGCTGGTGACGGCGCTCGATCCGGTGATGCGCGTCTGCGGCGGGACCTGGATTGCGCATGGCACCGGCTCCGCCGATCAGGAAACCGCCGATCAGACGGGCCACGTCCGCGTGCCGCCGGATCGACCGTCGTACGTGTTGCGCCGAATCTGGCTGACACCCGAGGAGGAGCAGGGCTATTACTACGGCGCGGCCAACAACGCCCTGTGGCCGCTCTGTCATATCGCGTACGCGCGGCCCGAGTTCGACGAGCGCGACTGGGGGCAGTACATCGCAGTGAACCGGCGCTTCGCGGACGCGGTTCTCGAAGAGGTCGAGGGCAAACGCGCCGTGGTCTTCGTGCAGGACTATCACTTCGCGCTGCTCCCGCGCTATGTGAAAGATGCGCGGCCCGACATCACGGTCTGCCAGTTCTGGCACATCCCCTGGCCGAACCGCGAGGCGTTTCGGGTGTGTCCCTGGGGTGAGCAGATCCTGCACGGGCTGCTGGGCAACGATCTGCTCGCGTTCCACATCCAGTATCACTGCAACAATTTCCTGGACACGGTGGATCGCGCGATCGAGTCGCGCGTGGACTACGAGCATTTTGCCGTCTGGCGCGGCGGCCGGCCGACGTTCGTGAAGCCGTTCCCCATCAGCATCGATCCCGCGCTCTGGGCGGGGCCGGCGAAGGCATCGGATCGGCGCGCCGAAGTGAAAGCGACACGACGCGCGCTGGGACTGAACGGCGAGCGATTGATCTTTGGCGTCGATCGACTCGACTACACGAAGGGCATTCCCGATCGGCTGAAGGCGTTCGAGCGATTGTTCGAGCGCCACCCCGAATGGCGCGGGCAGGTCACGATGGTGCAGGTCGGTGCGCCAAGCCGCGATCATCTGCCGCGCTATCAGGCGCTCGGCGCCGAAGTCGGATCGCTCGTCGATGAGATCAACGCACGCCAGGCGACCGGCGGGTGGCAGCCCATCGTGTACCGCCACGCCCATCACCATCCCGACGTCGTGGCGACGCTATACCGCGCCGCCGATGTGTGTGTGGTCTCTTCACTCCACGACGGCATGAACCTGGTCGCCAAAGAGTTCATCGCGTCGCGTGGAGACGAGCAGGGCGTGCTGGTGCTTTCGGAATTCACTGGCGCGGCGCGGGAGCTCGATCAGGCCGTGCTGGTCAATCCGTTCGCGATCGACAAGTTCGCCGATGCGCTGCATGCGGCGCTCCTCATGACACCAGAGGAACAAGCCAGCCGCATGCGGGCGCTGCGCGAACGCGTCTCGTCGCACACGGTCTTCGATTGGGCGGCGGCCCTACTCACGGCCGCCAGCCGCATGGAAGCCGTTCCGCGATGACGCCGATGCCGCTCCATCACGGAGCGATTGGCAACGGACGCGTGCTCGCGCTGGTCGGTCCCGACACCAGCGTCGATTGGCTCTGCCTGCCTCGCTTCGACAGCCCGTCGGTCTTCGCACGCATCCTCGACGTCGATCGCGGCGGTTCATGGGCCTTTGAAGGTGTCGATCACTTCACCGCGAAGGCCAGCTACGTCCGCAACACCAACGTCCTCCGGACCGAAGCGGACACCGCGACAGGCCGCTTCGAGATTCTGGACTTCGCCCCGCGCGCGCTCGAAGGCGAGTCGGTGAACGCTCCACTCGAGGTGTACCGGTTACTCAGGCCCATCGAAGGCACACCCCGCGTGCGGATGCGATTCGACCCGCGCCCCGATTACGCGCGCGCCCGCGTGGAGATGGTGCCGACCGCCTCGTCGCTCGAGGTCGTGGGCGGGCCCACCCGCCTGTTTCTCGGGTCCAACCTGCCGCTGCAGTACGTGGAATACGGATCGCCGTTTCGAATCGACCAGCCGATCTACTTCGCGCTGTCGTGCGGGC
>JBOGIV010000460.1:0-6469 GCA_050747925.1 Vicinamibacterales bacterium | reverse complement strand
GCTCCTGTTCGGTGTCGTAGATGGCGCGCCACAACGTGCGATCGAGGTCGCGATCGTTGACACCCACCGTGGTCGTGCCCTGGTGGATAGCATGCTCGAGGAAGTGCGCTGTGCCATGCTCGCCGTTGCGTTCTGACAGCGCGCCAAACCGATACTGCAGAGACGCGGCCACTCGCGGCACGCGATGGTCCTCGATGAGGACGATCCTGAATCCGTTCTCGAAGACAACCTCGTGCGGATCGATCCCGAGTGAGGGCCAGCGCTCCGATATGACGATCGGGTCGGCCTGTGCGCTCGACACGGAAACGTACCCGCAGCCGGCGAGCGCGGCGGCCAGGGTGAGTACCAACCCGCTCGCGGCGACGCGAGACCTCGACATCGCGGCTAGACTCCTTTGGCGAGAGCGTTCAGCGATCAGCGAGGCTGCCTACTCCGGAAATCACTTGAGTGGAGTGTTCCGCGAGAGACCTGCTCGCCAGACCGGTCAAACGCCCTTCGGCATGCCCATGCGCTTGGGCGAACTCGCTCCGCTCAGACAGCGCCGCGTCTTGGCCTGCAGGGTGTTTGTCGGCGTGCGAACGGTCTGGCTCGAAGGTCTTCGCGGCCCACTCCACTCAAGTGATCTCCGGACTAATAGAGAACCTGCAGACGAAGCACGACGGCGCGCGGCCCGGCCCCCATATTGGTGGTCTGGCCGAACGTCGTCGAGTCGATGTTCAACGTCGCGCCGCCGGTGCCACCAACCAGGTAGCTTGGCGTGTTCAACACCGTCAGCAGGAGCGCCTGAAAATTCGCCCTGACACGCTCGGTGACGCGGAACTGTTTGTTCAGCGAGAGATCCAGATCGAACAGCCCAGGTCCGTAGATGCGCACGTACTGTCCGCGCTCGCCCGGTGTCGTTGGCACCGAGAGGTACTGAGGATTGGCCCGACCGTCAGCGCCGATGAGCTTTGGATCGAAGAAGAACACGTTCCCGCTGGGGCCCGGTGACACCTTCACGAGCTTCTGCAGATCCTTGACGGTGATGCCGTTGAGAATGACACCCGAGTCCTGCTGGTTCACGGTTTGGCGTCCGCTGGTGAGCAAGAACGGCCGCCCGGTCTGCAAACGCACCACGGTCGAGACCGCCCAGCCGCCCAACGCGTGCTCGAGCACGGCATTGCCGATCTGGAACCGGCGATCGCGGCCGAACGGCAGCTCGTAGGTCGAGTACGCCGTGAACGCGCTGCGCACGTCGTAGACATCGGGACCCCAGTTGAGGCGCTTGTCGCGCAGCGTGAAATAGTCCACGACACTCGACGCAGAATCGGCATAGCGATCGGTGTTGGCGGTGCTGTAGGTGTAGTTGGCGGTGAGCGTCAGGCCGCTGCGATAACGCTGCCGGAACTGGACCTGCAGCGAGTGATAGCGCGACGTTGCCTCGTCTGTGAGCTTGCGCACGGCGTTGCCGGCGGCGTAGGGATTCATCTGGAAGACGTTGATCGGATAGACCCCGGGCGCGGCGTACCCCAGCGTCGAGCACGGCGACAGGCTGCTGCCAACCATGCGGCACAAGTAGATCGGATTGCTGGCCATGCTGTTGGCCAACCGCCCCGCCTGGCCTTGCTGCAGATTGGTGATGAACGTGCCGTTGGTGTAGCCGCTGGCGGCTGGCAGCGCGCTCTGACCGCCGCGGGCGCCAAACGCCGCATCGAAGATCGGCGTCGCGGCCTGACCCGGCAGACCGGCATTGGCGAAGCTGCTCACACCCACCGCCTGATTGATGGCGAGATTGCGCTGCGCGCGCTGGAAATCCTGCAGGAAGCCGTTCTCGAAGACGTTCACTTCGTTCAGGTCGTAGCTGCGCCACAAGTTGCGACCGGCATTGGCGAGATAGCGAACCTCGACGGCCGCATCGCTCCACACCTCGCGCTGAAAGCCAATGCTCCAATTCAGGATGTACGGCGTCCTGATGTCGGGATCGACAGTGGCAAGTGCGCGCGAGAATGTGAAGAGCGATTGCGCCATCGGGAAGCTGAACGATGCGGGGTTTGTCTGGAGAGGTGGGAGCGCCGAGGACAGCGAGAGGCCTCCTGGCGTGAAGCCTGGCTGGCCCGGAAGCAGCGAGACGTTCTGGAACAGCCCTGGATTCTGTCCGGCCGCGGTAGAGAACGACAGGCCGCCTTCGTCGTAATAATTCACGCCGAAGTTGCCGCGGAGCACGCTACGACCGAGCAACCGGCCCCAAAAGCCCTCGCGCGGTTCCAGCGTCCACGCCGCTCCGACATTGGGGGCGAAGTTCAACAGATCGGATTTGTAGGGCTTCGGCATGAGCACGAGCGAGGGATTGGTCACGCCGTCGAGCACGCCGGGACGGAACGGCGCGGTCGATGGACCCTGGAGGTCCGCGATCGTCGGCGCGGTATAGGTCTGGTTCGTGTTCTTGGCAGCGCCCGTCAGCTCCCACCTGAGTCCGTAGTTGAGCGTCACGTTCTGACGCCAACGGAACGAGTCTTGCGCATAGACGCCGCCGACTTGATTCGCCTCTCGCCGGACGACTTGATTCAAGCCGTACTGCTTGGTGTGCTCATCGATGTTGCGAACACCGGCGATCTGGCTGATGCGGCCAGTCAACAGGGCGTAGAGGGCCTGGAGGTTGGTCTGGTCGGCCGTGCGAAGACCAGGGACGGTGGTGGTGTTGAAGATCGCCGACACCGGATCGCCCGCGGCGATTCCCAACGTAAAGGTTTCGGGTTCACCTCCGCTTGGCTCCCACAGGTTCGCGTGGCGATAGGTGCCACCGAACGTCCACGTGTGGCGCCCTTTCAGCCAGGTGAGCGTGTTCGACACATTGAACACCGGGTTGTTGCGCGGGAAGCGGAGCGCGCCGGTCAGATAGGCTGAGGTCAAGTTGAGCGGCAGTGTGATCCGCCGATTTCCCGCCGCCTCGTAGTCGGCGGCCGTGTTCGTCTTGTTGTAGACCTCCGGATTCTGCTGCATGCCCAGGCTGAACTGGTTGACCATGTCCTGCCGCGGCGTCCAGTCGGCGCCGGTGGAGAGGATGTAGTAGGTCGACGTAAACCCGCCGATGCGATCCATGTTCGGAAACTGCGGGTTCTGCGCCAGGTCGCGCCAGTGCGCATTCAGCACCCCGCGAATCGACAAGTTCTGGGCCGCCTGAAAATCCACTCGAGCGGTTGGATAGATATTGACAAGCGGCTGCGTTGGCACGGTGAACGACAGGTTGCTGCGGATCAGATCCTGCGAAGTCAGGTTGCCGCCACTCAGCGAGTTGTTGATCAACTGGAGCTGCCGGCCGACGACGGGATCGATCGTCCCTTGGAAGCCATTGGCGGCGGCGATCTGAAGGAGGTTCGCCGTGCGAACGGATCCGTCGGTGGCCACATAGCGGAAGATGCCTTGCGTCGCCTCCTGGGTGAGCACCGTGCGGTTCAACACGGTCTGGCCTGGGACGTGAATCTGCTCGTAATTGCCGAAGAAGAACAGGCGGTTGCGAATGAGCGGTCCACCCAGGTTGAAGCCGAATTCGTGCTGGCGTATCCGCGGCTTGGGAACTCCACGCGCATTGTTCACCGGTGTGTTGGCGTTGAACCGCTCGTTCTGAATGTCGTCGAACACCTGACCGTGAAAGAGATTGGTGCCGCGCTTGGTGACGAATTGGATCTGCACGGCGCCCTGTGCCCCGCCGTCCGCCGTCAGTCCGGCGGTCGAGACGGTCACCTCTTCCATCGCGCCAAGACGGGTCGGGGCAAAGGTAAAGAGGCTGGTGCCGCCCGATCGGAACCGCTCGGAGTTGTTGTTGACGCCGTCGAGGGTGATGTTGATGGCCCCGCCCGGGAGCCCGTTGATATGACTGTCGCGCGCCGACGGTGACGTCGTCCCCGCAGTGCGACTGGCGTTCTGTTGCGCGCCGGGGATCAGCAGGGCAAAGACCAGGACGCTGCGGCCGCCCATCGGCAGCTTTTCAATCACGGCGTTGCCGACGGTGGTCGAGATCGTCGTCGACGACATCTCGATGACCGGGGACCGTCCCTCGACCGTCACCGCTTCCTGCACGCCGGCGACCTCGGCCTGGAGCGTGACGTTCGTGGCTCGCGCGGTCTCGACGTTGAGGGTCTCGATGACCACAGGCTGAAACCCTTTGGCGACGGCTGTCAGCGTGTAGCGGCCCGGCTGAACGGCGACAAAGACGAATGCGCCATCGCGCGCGCTTTTGGTCTCAGCGGTGATCCCGGTGGCGAGGTCGCGGATCTGGACCTCAGCATCGGGGACGACCGCTCCGCTCGGATCGCGGATGGTTCCGACGATCTGTCCAGTCGTGCGCACCTGCGCGTCGACGGCCGTGGCGCCAAGCACCAACAGAAAGGTCAGGACGAGAACGATCCGAGGACGTCTCGACATCTGCGTGTCCTCCGTAAGTTTTGGATGTTTTTGCGGAGCGTTTACAGCGGAGTGTCGCTGCGAGTACGTGACGGGGTCAAATAAGTTGTGCTAATCGACGCATAAGAAAGAGTTTCGACAGAAACCTGTTGGGTTGCCGGCGGAACACTCGGTAGACTCGCACCGGAGATTCCCCATGAGATCGCTCTCCTTGTTGGTCGTGACCGTGGTCGTCGCGCTCGGCGCCCTCGCGACAGCCTTTGAGCAAAACGTGACCGGCACGGTACCGCTCGGCCTCAGGTGGCGGCACATCGGACCGGCGATGTTTGCCGGTCGAGTGGCGGATGTCGCCGGCGTGCCCGGCAAGCCCGACATTCTCTATGTCGCCGCGGCGTCCTCTGGGCTCTACAAGTCGACCAACGGCGGCATCACGTTCGATCCCGTCTTCGAGACCGGCAACACGCTGTCGATCGGCGCCATCGCCGTTCAGCCCGACAATCCTGATGTCGTGTACGTGGGCACGGGTGAAGGAGCGGTCCGCAACAGCATCTCGTTTGGCGATGGCCTCTACAAGACCACGGACGGCGGCAAGACGTGGAGGCATCTCGGCCTGCCGCGGAGCGAGCGCTTCGCTCGCATCGCCATTCATCCGACCAATCCGCAGATTGTGCTGGCGGCGGCGATGGGCAAAGCGTTCGGCCCCGGTGGCGATCGGGGCATCTATCGCAGCACCGATGGCGGCGCCACGTGGGCTCGAACGCTGGCGGGCAACGAGACGACGGGCGCGAGCGATGTCGCGATCGATCCCCGCGACCCCACCATCGTTTATGCCGGGCTGTACGACTATCAGCGGCAGCCGTGGTTTTTCCGCAGCGGCGGTCCCGGCAGCGGCCTCTACCGATCGTCGGACGGGGGCATCTCGTGGAAGAAGCTGACCGATCCCGCGCTGACCAACGGCCTTCCGGGCGCCAAATTGATCGGCCGCGTCGGCGTGAGCGTCAGCGCCAGTTCTCCCAACATCGTCTACGCGTTGATCGAAGCACAGGAAACCGGCGTGCTGTGGCGATCGGACGATCGCGGCGCGACTTGGCGCGTCGTGAACAGCGAGCGCCGCATCAACAATCGACCGTTCTACTACACGCAGGTGCGAGTCGATCCGACCGATCCGAACCGCGTCTACACGATGAGCGGTTCGTTCAACATGTCCACGGATGGTGGCCGAACGTTTGGCCCTCCTGGCGGCCGGATGTTCGGGGACCATCATGCGCTGTGGATCGATCCGCTCGATCCGAAGCGGCTCCTCTGCGGCACCGACGGCGGGTTCTTCATCTCGCACGACTACGGACGCAACTGGGATTTCGTCAACAACATGCCGATGGCGCAGCCCTACCACCTGGGAGTGGACATGGCCGAGCCGTACAACGTGATGGGCGGATTCCAGGATCACGAAATCTGGCGCGGCCCGAACGAGAAGTGGAATCAGGTCGGCGTGCGGGAAGGCGACTGGCTGCGGCTGCGCTACATGGCCGACGGCATGCACACGATCGCCGACCCCCGCGATCCGAACATCATCTACTACAACGGACACTTCGGCGACATCACCCGCCTCGACATGCGAAACCGCGAGGAGCGATACATTCAACCGTATCCGCCAGGACCCAACGGCGGCGGCGCGATGCACGACCACTATCGCTTCAATTGGAACTCACCGGTCCTGATGTCGCCGACCAACCCCGACGTGCTCTATTACGGCGGCAACGTGTTGTTCAAGACCACCGATCGGGGCGAGACATGGTCGATCATCAGCCCGGATCTGTCCACCAACGACAAGTCGAAGCAGGTGGCCAGCGGAGGCGAGGTCTCCAACGACAACACCCGCGCCGAATTCCACTGCACGATCATCTCGATCGCCGAGAGCCCGCGCGACCCGAACGTGATCTGGGCCGGCACCGATGACGGCAACGTGCAGATCACTCGCGACGGCGGCAAGACATGGACCAACGTCGCGCCGAACATCACCGGGGCGCCGAAGTTCTCCTGGGTCTCATCCATTTCGGCGTCGATGAGCAATGCCGGCACGGCCTACCTG
>JBOGIV010000459.1:0-3230 GCA_050747925.1 Vicinamibacterales bacterium | reverse complement strand
CTAGACATCTTCTAAGGCCACTATCGTGACGTTTGAAGCAAGTTTTCGGCGGGCCTTAGAAGATGTCTCGCCCCGCGGAGCGGGGCAAAACTACACTGCCCCTAGCGAAGCGGAGCCGACGCGTTCTTCTGGGCGGTTTGAGGCGAAGCTTCGCTAGACATCTTCTAAGGCCTGTATGGCGACAGTTGAAGCAAGTTTCTGGCAGGCCGCAGAAGATGTCCGCCGCGCGTCCCTCGACGATGCTCGGGACGGCCTGAGCGCGACTCGAAGGCCGGAGCGGGGCGAAAACAACACTGCCCCAGCGAAGCGGAGCCGACCCGTTCTTCTGGGCGGTTTGAGGCGGAGCTTCGCTGGGAGTCTGTCTGCGTAACCGAAGTAATCACAGGGAGGTCATGGAGGTCAGGGAGTCAATCTGTGTCAGATCCAATGCTATCTCCCCGATCTCCCTGATCTTCCTGTGATTCTCCTCTAGCCCATGAGCATCGCCGGTACCATTCTTCTCGCCGACGACGAAGCGAAAATCCTGAAAACGCTCGGGCGGGCGTTGCGCGACGACGGTCACGAGGTCGTGACGGCGGCAAACGCCAAGGAAATCTCGCGACGGCTCAGTGAGCGATCGTTCGACCTGCTGGTCGTGGATTACCTGATGCCCGATCGCAGTGGCCTCGACGTCATTCGGGAAATGGCGGCCTCTACTCCCGAAGCCGAGCGGCCCGCGGTCGTGATGATGACCGCTCACGGCAGCATCGAAAGCGCGGTCGAGGCGATGAAGCTCGGCGCGCGCGACTACCTGCAGAAGCCATTCGAGGTCGAGGAGTTGCTCGTGCTCGCGCGGCGCGCTCTCGAAGATCAGCGGGCACGCACGGGTCTGCGCTACCTCTTGAGCGAGCGTGACGCCGAATTCGACCACTACGGCATCATCGGCCGCAGTCGAAAAATTCGTGACGTCATCTCACGTGCCGAGCTCGTGGCCGAATCGAAGAGCACGATCCTGCTCACCGGCGAGACCGGCACGGGGAAGGAGCTAGTCGCCCGAGCGATTCACGCCAGGAGCGCGCAGCGCACCATGCCGCTCATCAAAGTGAACTGCGCGGCCATTCCAGAAACCCTGCTCGAATCAGAGCTGTTCGGCCACGTCCGCGGCGCGTTCACCGGCGCTTCGTTCACCAAAAAGGGGCGCTTCTCGTTGGCCGACGGCGGCACGATCTTTCTCGATGAGATTGGCACGATCAGCCTGGCCGTGCAGGCCAAGCTGCTCCGCGTCTTGCAGGATCGAGAGTTCGAGCCGCTTGGCGCCGAGCGCACGCAGCGCGTCGATCTCCGGGTGATTGCGGCCACCAACCGCGACCTGCGGCAGGCGGTGTCGGCGGGAACGTTTCTCGAGGATGTGTTCTACCGCTTGAACGTCATCCCGATCGAGATGCCGCCGCTTCGAGAGCGAGGCGAAGACATTCCGCTGCTGGTCGAGCACTTCGTCAAGCGATTTGCCGAGCGCATGGGAAAGACGATCACGAGCGTCGATGAGAGCGCGATGAGCGAGCTCACGCGCTATGAATGGCCGGGGAACGTGCGCGAATTGGAGAATACGATCGAGCGAGCGGTGGTGCTGGCCACGGGTCCGATCCTGACGCCGCAAACGGTCTGGCTCATGAGCGCGACGTCGACGACGGCGGCCGCAGCCGTGCCCTCGCTGAAACTGCATCGCAATCTCGAGTGGGCTGAGCGTGAGACGATGCGCCGCGCGCTCGAGCAGGCCCGCGGCGTGAAGAAGGACGCCGCCGAGCTGATGGGCATCAGTCAGCGCGCGCTCAGCCATTACCTGGCCAAATACCGACTGGAGGAGTAGTCTCAGCCTTCGCGATCTCAAGAAACTCACGAAGCGTCGGCGTGGCAGGTACCCTTACGCTCGCCGTAAGCGCTTACGCTTCGCGTCGCCGTGGCGGCCGGCGGTTGACCGATCGAGCGCTGCGATAAGATTCACCGATCGACCAATTGACGAACAGAAACTCACACACGTCCGCGCCATTCCTCCCAGGGCCGAGAGCGGCATCGAGCTTGCTTTCTTACGACGCAGTGCGCGCGTCGCTATCCCCTTTTGTGTTTACAGTTGCCGTGGCGGGGACGGCGCTCCTGTCTGGCCCGACCTCTGTGTCGTTTGCTCGGCAGGACCTCGCCACGGCTTCTGCGCCAATCGTCGTCGAAGTCACGGCCAAGCGTTTTGCGTTTGAGCCCGAGCGCATCGAGGTCACTGAGGGTGACCGGGTTCGTCTCGTGGTTCGCTCGGCCGACGGTGTTCACGGTATTGGGATCAAGAAGTTCAAGGTTGAAGAGAAGATCCCGCGGGATGAGACGGTGACCATCGACTTCGTCGCGTCCACGGCAGGGACATTCCCAGTCCTCTGTTCGGAGTATTGTGGTAAGGGTCACGAGGAGATGAAAGGCACGCTCGTGGTGAGGGTGCGACCGTGACCAAGGCTCATCGACACCATGACAAAACTCTATGTGATCGCCATCGCTGTGTGCGCACTTGCGGGATCGGCATGCGACGAGAAGCTCAGCGATGTGGCTGGGCCGACGCCCAACCTCGAGCCCACGCTGTCCAGCATCCAGCGTGAGATCTTCAGCGCATCCGATTCCACTGGCCGGGCCGCCTGCGCGCAGTGCCACACCAACATCGGTCGGAACCCCTCGGTCCCAGGGTTCTTGCTGCTCGAGGGTCAGTCCCATCAGTCGCTGGTCGGGCGCGCCAGTCTGAACAAACCCGGTGCCGTGCACGTCATCGCCGGCGACCCGGACAACAGCTACCTGATTCAGAAGCTTGAAGGGAGGGCGGGCATTGCCGGCATCCGCATGCCGCGCAACGGACCACCCTTTCTGACCGAAGGACAAGTCAGCATCATTCGTCGCTGGATCCAACTCGGCGCCAAAAACGACTAGGAGACAGCCATGACGATCAACGTTCGGCTCTTCCTCACACTCCTCGTGACTCTCGCGGTCGCCAGTGCGGCGCCCGCGCTGGCACAGACGCAGACGCTGTCGGCGACGAGCGTGGCTGCAGCTCGCGCCGTTGGCAGTCAGGCGCCGACGACGGCTTCGGATCCAGCGAACGGAGGAACGACCACCACGCAAGACCAGGACGATCCCGATCTCGATCCGAATCCAGCGCAACCGGACTTCACGCTCGCAACGCTGCCGACCAATTTGCGACTGCCGGTCCGCAAGCTTTCATT
>JBOGIV010000458.1:0-4646 GCA_050747925.1 Vicinamibacterales bacterium | reverse complement strand
TGCCCGATCCATCGATCCACTCGGCCTCGACCGTCAAGTCGCCGCGCGCCGCACCGCCCTTCGTGTAGACAATGCGCCGGTGATGGATGGTGCCCATCTTCGAGGCTCGATCGCCTGGGATCTCGTCCGAGTTGTTCCAGAAGTCAAACCCGTTGACGTCGCCGTGGTTGAACCACATCCCAGCGTGATGCGGATGATCGACACGCTCGCCCTTGCGCGGCTCGAGCGGGAATCCTCGTGTGACGATCGTCCCTCTGGCGGTGCGAAGGGGAAAGAGCACCGGCTTCTCGATCGTCGTCGGCCAGATGTACGAGGTGAACGGCTTGCCGTCGATTGTGATGTCCACGCGCCGCGCGCCTTCGTCCGGCGTGACCTGGATGCGTGGAGTCTGGCCCGATAAGGCACGGCTGAAAGAGATGGTTTCAAGGGCAAACAAAGACAGGCAGACGACTGCGATTCCGACGACTCGTAATGTCGAACGGTCCGCCTTCTTCATGTGCTGTTTGCCCTCCTCCGCTTTTCCAAGGTTCCAGGGTTCCAGGGTTCCAGGGTTCCAGAGTTCCAAGGTTCCAGAGTTCAGAGCCCTGGAACTTTGGAACTTTGGAACTTCTGGAACGTCAGAAGAGGAACTTCAATCCAAATTGCAACAGCCGCGGATCGCCGGTGACCGGAACCGTGCGCGTGATGCGGCCGAAGTTGGCGCTGCTCACCGCGATGCGATTGTCGCCGGGCGTCGTGCCGGGGATATCGAAGTTCACCTGGTTGAAGACGTTAAAGAACTCGGCGCGGAACTGCACGTTCATCGCGCCGTTGAAGCGGAAGTTCCGGAAGATGCCCATGTTCCAGCTGTGGAACGAGGGACCGCGGAGGAACCCTTTGGGGACGTCGCCAAAGGTGCCGACATCAGCGGCGGCAAAGGCCGCGGGGTTGAACCACAGCGTGCGATCCGACCCGGATGGTGGTGCGAGTGGCTGACCGGTGAGCTTCGCGCGGTCGTTGGCGCTGCCGAGTCCTCGTCCCGACCGGTCTGATCCGCTGACGATGTTGAAGGGCTTACCGCTCTCAAACTCCATGACGCCCGACCACTGCCAGCCGAAGAGCAACGCCCGCATCGCACCCGTCAGTTCGCGGCCCGGGAGATCGACCACCCATGAGGTCGTAAAGCGATGCGTGCGGTCTTGTGTCAACGGACCCCAGACCAGCGGATCCTTCTTGTCCCGGTTGAACTCGGTCCACGGGATCACATCGTCACCGAAGTTGCCTTCGACCCTGGACAGCGTGTAGCTGCTGGTCACGGTGAAGCCGTGAGAGTACCGCTTCGAGAGCGTGAGCTGGAGTCCGTTGTAGACCGACTCGCGATCCTGGCGCTGTTGGTTGACCTGGCCGATGCTGGAGGACGCGAATATCCGTCGTGCATCGGTGCCACGGGTATCGCCCGGGGTAAAGACAGCAGGGTTCAATTGCACGGTTCGGCGGCCGTTCACCGAACGCGAGCCCACGTAGGCGGCGCGGGCCAGCACCGCCGGCATCAACTCCCGCTCGAACGTGAGATTGTAGTTGTAGGTGAGCGGTGTCTTGTACGTGGCGTCGAGCGTTTCAATCAGCACCGGCGTCGGGAACGGGGCCTGCTGGGTCCCGATTGTTCCGTCGGTGATGAGACTGAAATCGGTGCGGCCGCGATACGGATCCGAAAAGGGGCCCGACGGCCTGGTGACGGCCAGCCGAATGCTCCACGGCGACGCATTCACCGCGCCGTTACCCGATTCGCCGTCGCGGTGCTGGTCGTAGAACATCCCGCCGCCACCGCGGATGCTCGTCCTGCCATCGCCGGTCAGATCCCACGCAAAGCCGACGCGAGGACCGAAATTGCTGGACTGCGCGTCGGTGCCATCGTAAGGGACACCGGGATCGCCGCGGAAGGTTTCGCCCCTCGGCGCCGCTGGGAACACGGTGGAGCGCACGTTGTTGTTGTAATCCTCGACCGAGAAATACTCGATGCGGCCGACCGTCTCGTGCCACGGCGGCGTGGACTCGTAACGCAAACCCAGGTTCAACGTGACCCTGTCCGACACCCTGAAATCGTCCTGAACGAACAAGGACCCGTACCACACGTTGTAGTCCTTGTACTCGCCAGTCCCCTGGTCGAAGGTTTGGACATGACCGAGCAGGAAGTCTGCAATCGGGTGGCCGGTTCGGCTGCCGTCGAAGGTGAAGTGTCCCGCCCGGCGGAACTGGTTGTCGATCTCCACGGTGTAGCGCTGCGCCTCGCCGCCGGCCTGGATGTTGTGCTTTCCCTTCAACCAGCTGAACCGGTTGTTCAGCTCGAGGCCGTTACGAACGAACGATGCCTCGAGGTTGTCGCCGATTTCGAAGTATCCGTCGGCCCTGATTTGCGAAATGGAAGGTTTGGACGGATAGATCGGGAGCCGGACGCCCAAGTCCTGCATGCTGGGCACGTTGTTCGTCGGTGGAAAGCGGCGCGCGTGCATGCGGTTGTAGCCAACGCGCAGCTCGTTCAGCGACGCGTTCGACAGGGTCGTGGTCCACGCCCCCACGAGGTTCTGCGCTCGCACGCGCGACTGCAGCGTGGGATTGCGATAGCTGAGGAGATTGCCCTCGGTGTACGTCGGGTCATTCGTAAAGTGATCGAAGAAGTAGCGAACGCTGACCTGGTTGGACCGGCCCAACTGCTGATCGACTTTTGCCACGGCCTGATTGTCGTCCTGGCCGATGAGACGCGGCACCTGCAGCCGCCCGTCGCCGCTGACTTGCGGCATGTACTTCAGCACGTTGACGGAAGCCGGATCGAAGCGCCCCACCGGGATCTGATTGCCAGGGAACTGCTGGCCAGTGAGCGGATCGATGAGCGGGCGATCGCAGGCGGCGCCGCAGGTGGCGAAATTGCCGTTTCGCTGGTCATTGGTCGGGCCAAACTGCACCAGGTTCGTTCCGCGGTTGGCAATGGTCGTCCCCTGCCAGCCGACGAAGAAGAACGTCTTGTTCTCCCGGATCGGCCCACCCGCAAAACCGCCGTACTGCTTGCGCTTCAAGAAGTCTCTGTCGGTCGCGAAGTAGTTCTTGGCGGTGAATTTGCGGTCGCGCAGGTAGCCGAAGGCGCCGCCATGGAACTCGTTGCTGCCGGAGCGAGTGACGGCGTTGACGACCGCGCCGGCGCTGTTGCCTTGTGCGGCGCTGTAGTTGCTGGTTTGGATGCTGAATTCCTGCAGCGCATCGGGAAATGGGAAAGGCTGATTCTGCTGGTAGTACGGGTCGACGTGGCTCGTGCCATCCAACCGGAACGACACTTGCCGCGACTCGGTCCCATTGGTCGACATCCGGAGTGCGCCCGGTATCGTCTTCCCCGACTCCCGATCGACTGACGTGAGCACCATGCCAGGCACCAGGGTGCTGAGCGTGGCGGCGTCGCGTCCGTTCAGTGGCAGCTCGACAATTCGCTTCGAGTCAACCACTTCACTGATGGCCGAAGAGGTGACGTCCACCGTCGGGGAAACGCCCGCGACGGTAATGGTTTCGGCGAGGTTGCCGAGCTCGAGCGCGAAATTTACCGTGAGGTTCTCGTTCGCTTGCAGCAGCAGGCCTTTGCGCTGGGACGTCTGGAATCCAGCGAGCTCTGCCGTCACGTCGTAGGTGGTCGGCCGCAGCGCCGTGAAGACGTATCGACCGTCCGCGCCGGTGACTGTGTCTCTCGACAATCCCGTGGCCGTTTCGACGGCCTTCACAGTGGCGCCGGGAACCACCGCCCCCGTGTTGTCGGTAATCGCCCCGTTGATTTGACCCATCTGCGCAAGCGCCGGGCTTGCGATGAGCAGTACAAAAAGCAGCATCGCCAGTGTGCGTCGAATCATGGACCCCTCTATGTGAAACAAGACTCATCAGCACGCGACCCCTGTTCGAGGCGACCGACGGGTTGGAATGTCCGCGACCGGGACGCTTACTGAAATGTCAGTTGCTAGTACCATGCGGTCGTGGTGGCGTCAAGCGCTTCCTTGACTTCGGGTAACCCCTTTGCGAGGCTTCGATCCGCGTCCGGCATGCCGCACGCCGCCTCCACAGTGAGCCTCGACGAGGAGGCGTATCGCGCCATTCGCGAGACGATTCTGCGCGGACAACTTCGTCCCGGCTCGCCGCTGTCGCGCCGCCGCCTCGCCCAGGAATTGGGAATGAGCGTGCTCCCGGTGACCGACGCGCTGCGCCGGCTCGAAGCCGACGGCCTCGTCGAAACGCGCGCTCGTGCGGGCACACGCGTCCGCGTGCAGACGGCCGTAGACATTCAGGACCTGTACGAGCTGCGCGAAGCGCTCGAGTCGCAATCGGCGCGGCTGTTCGCCGAACGTGCCACACCTGCCGAGCGCCGGGCCCTCGCCAGCCTGGCGCGCCAGGTGGACTCGCTCTTCAACCGTCCCGTCAAGGAATCACGACGCCGAATTCCGCTTTGGCGCGCACAGCCGGCACGTGCGGTTCCATATGAGCATCGCGGAGCACGCGCGCAGTCCACTGTTGACGCGGGCGATCGAACGGAATCACGTGCTGATCTTGAACTGGCTGTTCGACGTCGGCGCGCGGCGCACGCCGTTGCCTGCCGACTTTCACACGCGTCTGGTCGAGGCGCTGGTCTCGGGCGATCC
>JBOGIV010000457.1:0-15069 GCA_050747925.1 Vicinamibacterales bacterium | reverse complement strand
ATCGAGCGCTCCGTTGGTTGACAGATAGAACCGGGTGAGGGTGGCGCCGGCGCGACCACCGCCCTGGTTTCTGGTCGTGTCGTTGATCACGATCGTCGAGTCGGCCGCGCCGTTCCCGGGCACCGTGAGCGCCAATAGCGTGAGGTCGGGCCCAACCTGGATTGAACGCACGACGGTATTGTTGGCCTCGTTGCTCTCGCTGAGCACGTCGTCGGCGTCCGCCCTGGCGATGAGATAGTGCGTGCCGGTGGTCGTCAACGGGATCGCTACCGACACCGAAGAAGAACTGATCGCGCCGGATACCAGCTGCGGAACGGCCTGTGT
Source organism: Vicinamibacterales bacterium (assembly GCA_050747925.1). Classification (GTDB taxonomy): domain Bacteria; phylum Acidobacteriota; class Vicinamibacteria; order Vicinamibacterales; family UBA2999; genus 12-FULL-67-14b. Next base: position 14,745 of record JBOGIV010000457.1, on the reverse strand, counting down.
GTGGAGCAAGACAACGGAGGCGTCGAGTACCGCATCGTCTGAGAAACGAAGCGTGGTCGTGGAGGGAGCCGCCGTGCCAGCACCCTGGTTCTTGGTTGTCACCGAAACAGCGATGGTCGCTTCAGACCCCGTCAGCGCAGGCGTCGTGAACGACGACACTATGGCGTCAGGCGGTATGTTCGGAGTCGCCGAGGCCTCGTTGGAGTCGCCGCTTTCTCCTTGCGTGTTGGCGCCCGCGACGACGTAGTAGTAGCTGGTTCCGTTGACCACTCCCGTGTCGGTGTACGAGGTTTCATGGACCCCTGAATCAATCGACGAATAGGGACCTCCAGGCGTGAGACTGCGCTTGACGTGGTATCGGGTCGCGCCCAGCGCCGCGGACCACGAGAGATTCACCTTGGTGTCCAGTCCGCGCGCCGTCAGGCCGGTTGGTGTCTGTGGCGGGGCGATGCAGGCGTACAGCGCGCTGTGCACGTTGAGGCGTCCACTGGTCGTGGTGAGGGATGCCAGTCCCGGCACGGGATCGACCGTACCCAGGAGCGCCTCCTTCAACTCCGCCGTGCTGATGACGCACTGCGACAAGACCAGCGCCGCGGCGCCCGACACATGCGGCGTCGCCATCGACGTGCCGCTCGAATAAGCGTAACCGTTGCCGACCGTCGTCGACAGGATGTCGACACCCGGTGCTCCCAGGTGGACCGAGGAAGCGCCGTAGTTCGAGAACCACGCCAGATTGTCGGTGTTGTCGGTGGCGGCCACGGCCACGACGTTGGGCGCATCGAAGCTCGCCGGGTAAAACGGCAGGATGTCGTTGTCGAAGCTGTCGTTGCCTGCCCCCGCCACGAAGAGCATGTCTTCGTCGTTCGCTGCATTCACCTCGTCGAGCAGCGCCTGCGAGAAGTCCGGTCCTCCCCAGCTGTTCGACAAGACGCGAATGTTGGCCTCGCTCGTTGCGGCGAACCGTTGCTTGACGGCGATGGCAAACTCCACGGCGGCGATGGCGTCCGCGGTCGTGCCGTTCCCGGTTGCATCGATGAACTTGATGGCCATCAGGCGTGTCGTCCAGTTGACACCCACGACGCCGGTTCCGTTGTCGCCGGTCGCGCCGATCGTGCCGGCAACGTGCGTCCCGTGGTCGTGATCGTCCATGGGATTGCACGTACGGCTGACCGCATTGAATCCGTGTGTGCCCGCCGCGCACGTAATCGGGCTGCCGCCGAGGTTCACGGTGAATGCAGTCGGCGCAGACCACATGTTTGGCGCGAGATCGGGATGTGTATAGTCGATGCCGGTATCGATGACCGCCACGACGTTCGACGTCGAGCCCACTGTCAGGTCCCACGCCGGCACGGTGTGAATGTCCGCGCCGGCGACGCCAGGCCAACCGCCCACGAGCTGCCCGATATTTTTGAGCGCCCACAATTCGGGAAAGCGGGGATCGTTCGGCTCCGAGTCGATCCGGATGATGAAATTCGGCTCGGCAAATGCGACGTCTGGCCGGCGAGAGAGTCGGGCCACAAGCGCGGCAGCGCTCTTGGACCGTGAGCGCAGCAGAAACGCGCCGGTTCCGCCGATTGGCTTCAGATCTTCGGCGTCGTCTTCCGCGCGGAGTTGCGCGAGGTCCGATGCCGGAGGCCGCTGCCGGAATTTGACGAGTACTTCGCGGCCGACGACTTCGCGGCCGTTGACGGTTTCGCGCTCGAATCGAGACGCGCGCTGTCCGGCGATCGGCGGCGAGGCCAGAAATAAAGCAGCGCCGGCGACGCTCAATACAGCTGCGAAGATGACGCGTCGCATCACGCCCCCAGGAATATCCAGCGAGCGCTCGGGGTGATTACAGTATTGGCGTCCGCGTCCTAAAACCTTCAGACGCCGAATATCGCACCCGGAACAGACGCTCGTCCGGACCGCACGCTAACGGTCCTTGCGGGAGCCGAATCGCAGAGTTGCACAGAACGTGCCGTGGCGGTTGGCCCGACATTGGGGCCAACCGGCGCAATGCCGTCGCCGCCGTATTACAGGACGAGTCGTGAACGTACAAACATTGGATCGTCGCGCGGCGTTTCCACCTCTGGGCGTGCCCACGACAAAGGCAGGCAGAGTGCGCGAGCTGTCGCTTCAAGCGACACTAAGCCGGAACTCACTTGAGTTGATGCGAGTTCCAGTGGGCTGGTGGGCCAGGTAGGCCTGGTAGGGCGGGTGGGAAAAGCCGGGAGAGATCATCAACCCAAGTGAGCTGCGCGATTAGAGAATCAGTTCGTGAATGGTCCCCGGCAGGGCTACGACGTTGGGAGCGTGCTCGCCGACGCGGGCGGCCCAGTCAGAATGATAATAATGCGGCACCGCTTGCAAAACCGGGCCGGGCCGAAGGCCTCAACTTTGGCCGGATCAAAAGGCGGATTGTGGGTGCCACGACTCCTCACTGCTGACGGCGGCTGAACGTGAACGTTCCCAATGGGCGTCGACGACTCTGGCGCATTGCCGACCGAAAGCGAGTAGAAAATCGTGATCGCGCGGCAAGCTGCTCGAATGCCTCAACCACGCCGGCTTCTGTTTGATGGCGTCGATCGGTCATCGCACCTGGCTTGGCGCCATGGTCACCTCCGGCGTCGTCGACGTGGATGAGACCAGCACGTTGTACTCCTTACCTCCGGAGCACGCGGCGATGCTGACGCGTGCGGCTGGTCGAGACAACGTCGCCACCTACGCCCAGCTGGTGGGAATGCTCGGCTGCGTCGAAGACGACATCGTGACCTGCTTCCGGCAGGGAGGCGGCGTTCCCTACGACAAGTTCGCCCGCTTCCATGCCATCCTGGCGGAGGACGACACCGTCGTTTCGACGCTCGAGTCGCACATTCTCCCGCTGGTTCCTGGGCTGACCGATCGCCTGTCACGGGGCATTCGCGTTCTCGACGTCGGTTGCGGTTCAGGACGGGCGATCAATCGCCTCGCAGGGCTGTACCCGAACAGCCGATTCACCGGCCTGGATCTGTCGCAGGAGGCCACTTCAACTGCGCGAGCCGAATCTGAACGGAAGGATCTTCGCAACGTGGAGTTCATCGCGCGCGATCTCAGTGACTTCGATGCGACCGCTGAGCCCGATGCGTTTGAGTTCATCACGACGTTCGACGCTGTCCATGATCAGGCCAAGCCGCTGAATGTGCTCAGGGGCATTCGCCGGTCGCTGACGGCCGACGGCGTCTACCTGATGCAGGACATCAAGGCGTCGAGCCACGTGCGCGGTAACGTTGATCATCCGCTCGGGACGTTTCTCTATGCCGTCTCGGCCATGCATTGCATGACGGTGTCGCTCGCGCAAGACGGGGAGGGGCTCGGCGCCATGTGGGGAGAAGAGAAGACCCGGGACTACCTGACGCGTGCCGGGTTCAGGTCGGTCGAGAAGCACGAACTGGCCCATGACCTGATGAACAATCTCTATCTCGCCAGGAAGTAGTCAGTTCGTCTGAAGAGCCCTTGACGACACGCTCCGCGTTCGTGAATCGTTGGCGGAGTGGTCCTTGGGTGGCTCGTGAGGGTTCCATCCGACCAGTGCCAGCATCACGAAAAACCCAATCACATACGCCACCGTGACGTGCCAACCGTCTCGAATCCAGGCACCAACGGACCGCACCTCAGGATAGAGGCTCGAAAGGGCGACACCAGCGGACGAGCCGAACCACACCATCGAGCCGCCGAATCCTACCGAGTAAGCGAGTACGCCCCAGTCGTACCCGCCTTGATCGAGCGCGAGCTTCGTCAGCGGAATGTTGTCGAACACGGCGGACACGAATCCGATGCCGAGCGTTGTCTGCCATGACGCGGGCGGCAGCCGCTCCACTGGCATCATGGACGCCGCCAACACCAACGCGAGCAAGAACGCGGCGCCTCGACTCGATTCGGGCAGCAGCTCCCAGTCCGGCCGCCGTATCGGCACCGACGCCAAGATGACCAGCCAGGTGGCCACGCCGATGAACGGGAAGCGGTCGGCGTAGTCGGGAAAGTAGAGATTCACGATCACGTTCGTGCCAATCGCCGCCACCAACATCGCGAGCACGATCGAGACCCGCATCCAGTCAATCGGTGGCCGGTGACGAACGTCCTTCATGATGCGCGAGTACCGGTGCTGCTGAAACGAGGCCGGAACGCCAAACACGAACAGGGCGACGAAGGCGGCGACATACGCCGGCAAGACCGCGGTTGGAGCGACACCATCGATCCACATCATCGTTGTCGTCGTGTCCCCGACGACGCTACCCGCGCCGCCCGCGTTCGCGGCCGCGACGATGGCGGCCAGGTAGCCCAGGTGAACCCGCGTGAAGAGCGAGTGCGCCATCGCGCCGCCGATCATCGCGCCCGCGATGTTGTCGAGAAACGCTGACAACACGAACACGATGACCAGCAGGAGGAACGGGCCCTTGCAGTCATCCGGCAGCACTCGCGGCAGCGCCAGAGGCACGTGGCTCTCCTCGAAATGACGCGAGAGCAGGGCGAAGCCGAGCAACAAGCAGCCGAGATTGGCGAGGATGACCCACTCGTGAGCGAGATGGCTCAACAGACCTTCGAGCCCGACGCTGCCGCGAAACGACCCGAACGTCAGGCTGTAGAGCGTAATGCTGGCGAGGCCGGTGAGCGCGACTTCGAGCGTTCGACCGTGAAGGAGCGCCACACCGAGCAGCGTCAGCACGAAAAGGGCAAATTCAACTGGTATGGCCAACGGCGATCCTCCTGCTCTCGGCGATCAGGAGGATGGCGGCCCGACCACCCAGCTACCTGCAGCGGACTGTCCCTGCACCCTTGAGTTGCAGAAGGGGATCGTACGTCAAGCGTGCGGCGTGTGAGAACACATTCCGTCGGAACATTCCCGACGATCCGCGGCGCATCCTGGCCGGGATTTTCTCGCGAGCGCTGCAGCAGCTTGCGATCGGAATCGTCGTCGGTCTCGGCGTGGCGGCTCTGCTGTTCGAGGAGATCACGGACGGTGCGGTGATGTCGGGCCGTGGCGCCATCCTCCTGCCTGCCGTCGCGGTAATCATGCTGGCGGTGGGCCTTCTCGCGGCCGTTGGACCCGCTCGGCGAGGCCTGCACATCGATCCGACCGTGGCGTTGAGAGCGGAAGAATAATTGGGCGTTCCGGCGTCAACCTAAGGCTGATCGCTGAAACCGGTTCCACGCCGCAGCTTCACCGCCGACGCGCGCCAGGATCGCATACGGATCCTCCTCAGCCATGACCCTCAAGGCGGTCGTCGGGATGTGTTGAACGTCGGCGAGCAGCGTCGCCACCATCGATGCCTGCCGATCGCGCGGCAGCTCACGAATGAACTGGAATGGCAGCGCGGGTTCAATCGCCAGCACACGCCGAAGCGAGGCGTGTACGATTCGCAGCTGCTCGTCGGGAGTCAGGGGCTGGCCCAGCCCGTCGCGTAACAGCTCGCCGCAATGCAAGCTCCAGGCTTCGGCTCTTCGGTCGTCGCTCCAGTGACGCCACTGCAACGATGTGCTGGCCAGGTGACGACGCTTTTGATAGAGCGGTTCCGGCACTCGCTGAAATGCTCCGACGCCAGCCAACCGGCCGAGCCAGGCGACGTCGGCCGCGAAATGATCCATCGCGTTGCCGCGCAGGCCCCCCGCCAAGTGGATCGCACGCCGGCGGATCAGCGCATGAAAGGCGGCGCCGTCGTAGTGCCTCGCGATGAAGGCGCGGATGCGCTGTGCGCTCGAGCCGAAGATCGACGCCTGATGCTGCAGATAGTCCAGCACACCGAACACGCGAATGTCCGTGAACGCGAGGACGCAGTCGGGTTCAGCCGCGAGGCTCCCCGCTAGTCGCACAATATGGTCCGGCTCTGGAAGGTCGTCGTGTGACACAATGCAGACCAGTTCGCTTGTCGCGTGACGTAGAAGCCAGTTGCAGTTCCCAATCCAGCCGAGTCGCGACCGCTGAATCGACAGCCGAAAGCGGCGATCCACTAAGAATCCTCGACAGATGTCGGCCGACCCGTCGTCAGACCCATCGTCCGAGATGAGCACGGTCAGGTTCTCGAATCGTTGCCGCTGGATGGCCGCCAGTGTCTCGGCGACGAAAGCACGACCGTTGTAGACCGGAACGCAGATGTCGACGTGCGGTTCTCGGCTCACAACCTCATCCGTCGCGTGGTCCCGCAGACACGGTCGGCGATCTCGATCGCATACATCGGAGCCAGCGTGTATTTGCCCGTGTCCACTTGCCCTCGTTGTGGCCACCGGCCTCTGTGATGCAGGTGTTGCGGCGATCGTAGAGATCGACGTCTACCCCTCGGGCGGCCAGCTCCAAGGCGGCGCACACTCCCTGAAAGCCCGCCCCGAGGACGGCAACGCGTGTCATGTCGGCAGGCGCGTATCATATCGACTTCGGCGACATTCCGAGCTCGCCTCTCCCCTTCTGCTTGACGGCACATCGGCGCCGGCTCGATGCTAGCCGCAAGGACATCTGCGATGACGCAATCGGCCTGTTTCGTTTCGGTTTTGGCGGCGATCGGTCTCGTGCTGTCCGCCGTGAACAGTGCGGCGCAGACGATTGACGCTCCCCGGTGCGGGGCTGGCGTCCACGACTCGGAAGCCATCGGCGTCGTCGGCTTCCCACAGGATCAGATCTTCTGCCCGATCGTCGCGGATCCAAAGGAAGCGCGCTCGTTTCTGAGCCTGCTGCGCGGCACGTTCCGTTCGCTCGACGATCCGTCTGGCGAGGACACGACCATCGCGTCGGTCGGTTTGGGAGACAGCTTCGGGATATTCCGTTGGGGCGGACCGGAAGCGAACGAAGGCCTTCAGCTCGACGTGATGGGGAGCATCTTCGCCCAGTTCGACCTCGGTGCGCCCTCCAACGATCTGATCAATGCGGACTACATCATCGGGCTGCCGCTCACGTTCCGCCGAAACGGTTTCAGCACGCGCGTGCGACTCTACCATCAGAGCTCACACCTCGGCGACGAGTACCTGCTCAGGGGTCAGGTCATCGATCGCGAGAATCTCTCGTTCGAATCCGTCGAGTTTCTCGCCTCCCAAGAGCTGGGCCCGTTACGTTTGTACGCGGGCGGAGAACGGATCTTCCGGCGCGAGCCTGACACGCTGCCATCAAAGCTGTTTCACGGCGGCGTTGAGCTTCGCACCGGCCGTGCCGGCGTCGTCCAGTTGGTGAGCGGCCTGGATCTCAAGGCCCCGGACCTCCACGACTGGTCACCGGCGATCAGCGGACGTGTTGGACTGGAAGTGGCAAGGCGTGGGACGGGCGATCATCCCGGACGGCTGGTCACGCTGATGGTGGAGTTCTACCAGGGTCCGTCGCCGTACGGACAGTTCTTTCAGGACGACATCTCGTACATCGGCGTCGGCTTACACTTCGGGCTGTGAGCGGCAAGCTGCGGGGAATGCGGGCGAGGCCGCCTCGGCCCCGCCCGATCCGGTGCGCTGCTGGCTTCAGTTGATCGCGAAGCAGTACAGCAGACCCGCTCCACCCGTGGCGACAAGATTCGCCTGGCTGCAGCCGCTGCTCAAGTGCACCGCGTTCCACGACGCGTTCGCGCCGCCGAGCCGATCGTGATGGCCGAGCATCGCGCGGCCCTCGTTGTTCGACGTCCAGTTGGTGCACGTGGTCGTGTTCGCGGCGCCGAGCATCGCGCGGCCGTGTGAGTTCGAACCGGTGAGGATGTCGTGCTGGTTCGGCTGATTGCCGACGCCGTTCACTTCCGCGCCCTTCTCGGTGAGTGCTGTGGGCTTGCGAATGTTGTTGCGATCGCGCTCGACGTCGCCGTGAAGGTCGGCGACATTCCAGGCGATGAGCTGACCCTTCGCGTTGTACCACGGCCCAGTGCCGATCCGGTCGCGCGCGTTGACGGGCGCCTGCGTCGCCGCAGCCACCGTACTCAGATACGCGCGCCAGGTCCGGTTCCCTGCTCCAGCCGCGGCCGCCAGCGCCTGGCAGTGCTTGTCGGCGCCGGCTAGCCCGCCAAGGTTGGCTCCGTCGCCCAATCCGGCGCTCGTAATGAAGAACCCCATCGGCTGCGGCGGCGCCTGTGGCTGTGGCGCCGGCTGCGCGAAGACGACGTAGGTGGCCGGCGCCAGCACAAGGGCTGCGCCTGCGGCACGCGCGAGTCGAACCATTCTCCTCATAGCGATCTCCTCCTCCCAAAACGACACCGCGGCGCGCCGGTCATGGCGCGCCGCGGGATGCTGATGGCTGATAGCCGAGAGCTGACAGCCGAAGTTGGTTTAGCTGCCTGGAACCATCAGATGAGCGGTGCTGGTCCCCGCGTTCATGATCCACACGCCACCCTGCTTGTTGTTGTCGGGGAGTCCCATCGATGCAGCCGTCGCGCCAGGGACTGCTACGGTCAAGTGCAGGCGCGCGTTCGCCTGGTCTGGACCACTCAGCGTGTACCACACAGATCCGAACTCGGGCTTCACTCGGGCGCCGTCCTTTTCGGCCGCGTCGAGGGCGGCTTGTCGAATCTTCCTGTCGGCCTGGGTCTCGAACTTCCGGTTCTGCGCGATGCGTTCCAGGTTGCCGACGCTGGTGCAGTGAACCGAGAACGGCTGCTCGCCGGGCTCCCCGGACTGGTCGTAGCAGACCACGCGATTGGTCCCGGGCTTGAGCGTGTCGTAGGTGAGATCGGCCTTCCACTTGATGACGGCGGCGCCTTCGCGCGCTTGTCGGGGCGCCGCCAGCAACGCCTTTTCGATCGCAGGGTCAGCCGGCGTCTGCGCGACCGCGCCGATCGAGATCGCGAGCGCACCGAAGGTTATCAGGGCCATACGTGTCATGTGGGTGATCTCCTTATCAACGACTCAGGTCGTAGGTCTTTCAAGACTCCACATCATACGTCCAGTCCGGGTAAGAATCTTCGCCGTCCCCCGAGTCACAACATCCCCAGAACTCGGGTCTAAACGGGGCCTCGGCGCTTTGGCCTCGGCATATCACTTGCAGAGCATTTCGATCAGTGGCAGCAGCCACTACCCCTGGAGGACGTATGGTGCGGACGTTCTGCAAGACGGGCGAGAAAGAGGCCTTCAAGGGCGCCTTTCACGCGACGGGTGGCGTGATTGCCGCGCTGATGGCCGCGTACAACGTCGCCGCGTGGTGCTACCGGCGAGAACGGCATCTCGGCGTGAACGCGATCGTGTACACGCTGGCTACGCTATGGGAGGTGAAGCAAACCGCGCATCACTTCGAGCGCGGCATTCTCCAGCGTCCCCGCGAACGGACGTTGACGCTCGTCGCTCGACGCAGGACACCATCAACCGTCGACTGCACCGCCAGCCCGACCGAGCGCGTAGCGTAGCTGCAGCCGCCGCCGAATCCGCGCCTTGCCGAACGCGTTGACGGCGAACGACCACGCGATGAGTTGACAGTCGAGCAGTGGGCTCCATGCCGCTGCATGTACGCGATCCAGAACCAAGGCGTCGCCGTCCGCGCGAGCGCCAACCAGCTGCGCCAGGCCGGTGAGCCCCGGGCGGCACGCCCAGCGAAAGTCGAAGTGCGCCCCGTTCCAGCCCAGACGCGCGACGTCGACTGGCGTGAGCGGCCGTGGCCCGACTGCGCTCATCTCGCCGCGGACGATGTTGACAAACTGCGGCACCTCGTCGAGGCCGGTGGCACGGAGCAGGCGTCCCACGCGGGTGACCCGGCCGTCGCGCATCGATCGGAACTTCAGAATGCGGAACGGCCGGCGCCGATAGCCGATCCGTTCCTGACCGAAGAACACGGGCCGGCCGTCGTCAATCAGCACGGCGACCGCGATGACCGCCATCACCGGCGCAAAGACGATCAGGCCGGCCACGGCCCCGACCACATCGAAGAGGCGTTGCGCGCGGGACATTGATGTTACTCTATATCACAAAGTAATTTATGACAACGCCTCGACGCCTGCGCGTGAAGTTCATTCTGCCCGCCCTCACCGAAGCGACCAGCCCGTATTGGCGCCCGATCAAATACTCGCTGTTTCCACCCCTGGGCCTGGCGACCCTCGCGGCCTACCTGCGGCCGGAGGACGAAGCCGTCATCGCCGACGAGCATGTCGAACGATTGCAGACCAACGATCGTCCGGACCTGGTTGCGATCCAGGTGTACATCACCAACGCCAGGCGCGCGTATGCCCTGGCCGACCACTACCGCGCCAAGGGCGTCTTCGTCGTCCTCGGCGGTCTGCACGTCACCGCCCTGCCCGACGAAGCCGCGGCCCACGCCGATGCCATCTTCCTCGGTCCGGGCGAGCAAACGTTTCCGCAGTTTCTCGACGACTTCCGATCGGGCCAGCCGCTCGGCCGCTATGCGTCGACCTCCGGCCGCACGTTGGAACGGTTGCCACCAATCCGGCGGGATCTAATCTCGCGCCGCTCGTATCTCGTGCCGAACTCGATCGTGGTCACGCGCGGGTGTCCGCAGCATTGCGACTTCTGCTACAAGGACGCCTTCTTCGAGGGCGGACGATCCTTTTACACGCAGCGCGTGGACGACGCGCTCGCCGAAATCGATCGCCTGCCGGGACGGCATCTCTATTTCCTGGACGATCACCTGTTCGGCGACCGCCGCTTTGGCGCGGCCCTGTTCGAGGGCATGCGCGGTATGCGACGCCTCTTTCAAGGCGCCGCGACCGTTGACTCCGTGTTACGGGGCGACCTGGTCGAGCGCGCCGCTGCAGCCGGGCTGCGCAGCCTCTTCGTCGGATTCGAGACGCTCGCGCCCGGCAACCTCATCCGCAGCAACAAGCGCCAGAATCTCGGTCGTGACTACGCCGCCGTTGCCAATCGGCTGCACGACCTCGGCGTCATGATCAACGGCAGCTTCGTCTTTGGCATGGATGACGACGATGAGAGTGTCTTCAGTCGCACGGTGGAGTGGGCGATCGAGCATGGCATCACGACCGCGACCTTTCACATTCAGACGCCGTATCCAGGCACGCGACTGTTCGGTCAGTTGAACGCCGCCGGTCGAATCTTGACGCGCGATTGGGATTTGTACGACACCAGGCACGTCGTCTACAGCCCGGCGCGGCTCACGCCAGAAGATCTGAAGCAGGGATACGACTGGGCCTATCGCGAGTTCTACCGCTGGTCATCGATCGCGCGCGGATCGTTCTCGCACGGCTCGATCAAGCATCAGGCCAAACACTTCTTCTACGCAGCCGGCTGGAAGAAGTTCGAGCCGCTGTGGGATCTGGTGATTCGCGCCAGACAACTCGAGATCATGACGCCGCTCCTCGAGGGCGTCCTCTCGAAGGTTACGGCGGAACAGTCCGCCGAGATCTTTCCCACACCTGCGCCCAATGACGCGATCGCCCGCCAGGAAAGTGGCTAGTCCCCGTCACGCTTTCACCTCGGCGACCAACACCGACCCGCCCTGCTCGCGCGCGCGGGTCGCCGCCACGCCGACGCGCAAGGCTTCCATGCCGTCGTCGATCGTGATCGGCGCCGCCCGATCGTGCAGCACGTTCTGCGCGAAGTTCTGGAGCTGATTCGTGTACGCGTCGCGGAAGCGCTCCATGAAGTAGGGGACGGTGTCGTGCGAGACGCCGTTCGCCTTGGTCATCACGGTAATCGGCGTTTCGCGCAGGTACCCGATTCGGATCGTGCCTTCGAGCCCCAGGATCTCCGTTGAAATGTCGTAGCCGTAGATGCCGCTACGGGTCAGATCCACGACGCCGAGTTTGCCACTCGTGAACGTGAGGCTTGCAATCGCGTTGTCGATGTCGCCGACGGTGGCCAGTTCCGGGTACGCAATCGTGGCGCCGATGGCGGACACGGCGCGCACGTCGCCCATGAACCAGCGCGCCAGGTCGAAATCGTGAATGCCCATGTCGATGAGCATGCCGCCGCTGCTGGCGGGGTTGGCGTATTCGAGGCTCGGGCGAAACGGATCGCGCGACGTGGCCTTGAACACGAGGGGCTGACCGATCCGTCCCGCGTCGATCTGTTTCTTCGCGGCCGCGTAGCCCGGATCGAACCGCCGCATGAAGCCCATCTGGAAGAACATCCCGGCCGTGTTGATGGCCGCCTTCATCTGCTCGATTTCGCGGAGGGAGAGCGCGGGCGGTTTCTCGCAGAATGTTGGTTTCTTCCTCGAGGCCGCCGCCACCACATGCTCGCGGTGAAGATGCGTCGGCGTCACGATGACGATGGCGTCGACGTTCGTGTCGTCGATGAGCGCCATCGGATCGGTGTACGCGTGAGGAACGTCACACTCCTCCGCTACTTCCTTCGCCAGGTTTCCGATCGGATCGGCAACGGCGGTGAGCCGTGTGTCCGGGATGCGGCCCGCAAGGTCGCGCGCATACACGCGCCCGAGCCGGCCAAGGCCAATCAGTCCGACATTCAATCGTTTCATCGTCCAGTCCGACGCGGCGGCAACGCAGCCGCGCCCACGAGCCCTCGACACCATCGAGGGCGAGCCTGCCGAAGCGCGACGCTCCGCGGCCTACGGCTTTTTTGTCACCATCTCGAGTTTCACCATGATGTCGGGCGGGAGTTTTTCGCCGGCGATCACCTTCACCGCACTTTCCACGGCCGCCTTTCCCATCTCGTATGGAAACTGCGCCACCGACGCCTCCATCGTTCCTGCCGCAATCGCTTTTTTCGCATCGTCGAGCGCGTCGAATCCGATCACGCGGATCTTGCCGGTCTTCCCGGCGGCCGCAATGGCTTCGATGGCGCCAAGCGCCATCAGGTCGCTGGCAGCAAACACAGTGTCGATGTCCGAGTGCGCCTGCAGCATGTTCTGAAAGACATTGAAACCCTGGTCGCGTTCCCAGTTCGCGGGTTGCGAGGCGACGATTGTGATGCCAGGCGCTGTGGCCACCGCGTCGCGGAAGCCGCGCAGCCGGGAATCGCCCGTTTCGTGCCCGGGGATGCCCTCGAGGATGCCCACCTTCGCTCGGCCATCCGTGGCCTTCACCGTGTACTCACCCGCCAGCTTGCCGCCCTCGTAGTTGTCGGAACCGATGAAGGTCTGTGCCTGCACGCCAGCGGCTGCGGCCGCTCTGGCGTCGAGGCGGGTGTCGACGATCACAATCGGCACATTCGCGTTCTTCGCCTTGACCAACGCCGATACGATCTCGCGCGACCCACTGGGCGTAATGGCGAGCACATCGATGCCCGTCTGGAGCAGGTTTTCGACGATCTGCATCTGCTTGTCGACGTCGATCTCGCGCTCGGCGGCCTGCACATGCAGGGTGACGCCAAGGCGATCTGCGGCTTCTTGCGCTCCGCGCCGCATGTCTACGAAAAACGGATGGTTGAGCGTCTTGAGCACCAGAGCCACGTCGGGTTTACTGCTCTCTGCGGGTGCGGATCGGTTGCACGCGGCGCCGATGCCCGTCGTCACGGTAAGGAATAGCGCGAGAAGAAGCCGCCTCCATGTCGTGTCGGCCACCCGCATCGTTCGCGCCGCTTGTTTGGTTCGCGCCATCTGTGTGATCTGCGTCATCTGCGGCTCATCTTCGATTCATCTGTGTTGCCGTTTGAGGATCGTGTCGACGAGGACGGCGCCGACAATCACACCGCCGATCACGACCTGTTGGAGGAATGACGATACACCAAGGAGGTTGAGTCCGTTTCGCAACACGCCCATGATCAGCGCGCCGACGAGCGTGCCGACGAGCGAGCCTTCGCCGCCCATCAGGCTCGTGCCACCGATCACGGTTGCGGCGATGGCATCGAGCTCGTACATCATTCCGGCAATCGGCTGCGCGGAATTGAGCCGCGCTGTGAGCACGACGGCGGCGACGGCACTCATGAGACCCGACACTCCGTATATCGACGTCTTGTGGAACGTGACGGCAACGCCCGAGAGCCTGGTGGCCTCCTCGTTGCCGCCAATCGCGTACACATAGCGGCCGAACGTCGTTCGCGTGAGCACGACGTGGGCCACCGCGTAGACCGCCAACATCACGACGACCGGCGCCGGCACGAAGCCGACCGATCCGGTGGCGACCCAGCGAAAGCCTTCGTCGAAGCCTGAGATCGGACGCCCCTCGGTGAAGACCAGCGCCGCCCCGCGAGCGACGCTCATCATTCCCAGCGTCACGATGAATGACGGCAGCCCGCCGATGCTCACGAGCACGCCGTTGAGCAGGCCACAGGCCATACCCGCCGCAAGGGCCGCAGGCACGGCAACGATCAGCGGCTGACCTGTCTGCAACAACGCGCCGAGCGCCACACCCGAAAGCGCCACGATCGAGCCGACCGACAGATCGATGCCTCCGGAAAGGATCACGAACGTCATGCCGGCGGCGACAATCGCGTTGATGCTGGTTTGCTGGACGACGTTGAGCAGATTCGAGATGGTCAGAAAATGTGGGGTAAGGGCCCAGAGCGCGGCGCACAACAGCCCGAGACCGATGACGGTTCCAAAGCGGCGGATACGCATTTACCGTTCGACTCCCGTGTTTCGCCGCTCGCTCAGGGCAGGCCCTTCGACTCCCTCGTTTCCCTGGTCGCTCAGGGCAGGCGTGAGACCCGTTGCGCCCGCCACATTCCGGGCCGACGTCAGTCCCAGTGCGGCGCTGAGGACGCGTTCCTGTGTGGCCTCGGCTGCATCGAGCTCGTCCTGTATGCGACCACCACGCATCACGAGAATGCGGTCGCTCATGCCGAGAAGCTCGGGCAACTCCGAGGAGATCATGATGATGCCGGCGCCGGCTGCGGTGAGCTGGTTCATCAAGTTGTAGATTTCGACCTTCGCGCCGACATCCACGCCGCGCGTCGGCTCGTCGAAGA
>JBOGIV010000456.1:0-6482 GCA_050747925.1 Vicinamibacterales bacterium | reverse complement strand
GTTGTTCGGCGCTTCAACAACTTCTACGGCGACGTGCTGGTCGAGCCGCAGCACATGCTCACCAAGACATCGCGACTGCCGGGGCTCGACAACCGGAAGATGAGCAAGAGCTACAACAACACGATCGACCTCTCAGACGATGCCAGAACTGTGCAGCTGAAGGTGCGTCAGATGTACACGGATCCGAAACGGATCCGGGCCGACATCCCCGGCACGGTCGAGGGCAACCCGGTGTTCCTCTATCACGACGCGTTCAACCCGAACACGGCTGAGGTCGACGATCTGAAGGCCCGATATCGCGAGGGCCGCGTTGGGGATGTCGAGGTCAAGACGAAACTGGCGATCGCGCTCAACGAGGTGCTGGAACCGATTCGCGACCGCCGTCAACGAGCGGTGGCCCAACCAGGATACTTACGCGACGTGCTGATCGAAGGATCACGGAAGGCGCGACATGTGTCGGCTGCCACTATGGAGCGCGTGCGCGACGCCGTGAAGTTGCGCTATTGAAACGCAGATGGCGCAGATGACACAGACCCGCTCCACGCCATGAGCGCCGAGAGTCCTCCCAACGGCGGTTCCCCCGACGAGCCCTTTGAATCGCAACTCGATGCGATCACGATCAAGCTGCAGTCATTCGAAGGCCCGCTGGACCTGCTGGTGCACCTCATCAGGAAGCACCAGATCAACGTCTACGACATTCCGATCGCGCTCATCACGAAGCAGTACCTCGAGTATCTCAACCTGCTCCAGGAGCTGAACCTCGACCTGGCCAGTGAATTCCTGGTGATGGCCGCGACGCTGATTCACATTAAGAGCCGGATGTTGTTGCCGCGGCCCGAAACCGCGGCCGGCGATCCAGCGGAGGAGGAGGATCCGCGTGACGCCCTCGTCCGCCGTCTGCTCGAGCATCAGACGTTCAAAGCCGCAGCCGAGGTGCTGCACGATCGCGAGACACTTCGCGCCGCTCAGTGGCAACGTCCCGACTCGCGAATCGAAGCGATTGCTGGCAACGACTACGAGCCGGAGATCGAGGTCGATCTGTTCAGCCTGCTCTCGGCGTTCAAGCTCGTGCTCGACCGCGTTCGAGAGCGGCCGCCGGTCCCGATTCCGGGCGAGCAGATTGCCGTCGAGACGCGCATCGAACAGCTGTTGGAAAGGCTCTCAGAGACCGAAGCCTGTGGGTTCGACGATCTGTTTGACGACGTGGCGACACGGCCCGACCTGATCGTGACGTTTATCGCCATGTTGGAGATGATCCGCCTCAAGCTGATTCGCGTGTATCAGGCCGGCGCGAATGGTCCGATTCGCCTCTACAAGCGAGCCAGGCCGGTTGACGCGCCGCACCCGATCCTGGATCCAGAGGACCAATACAAGGCACACCACCCGCCGCGCACGGAGAGGAAATGAACGAGGAGGAAAAGACGGCAGACGGGCGCCGACCAACGTCAGGCGGGACTGACGAGACCACCGCGGAGTCCGCTGCGCCTCGGATGGCGCTCGAGCAGCTGAAGGCGATTGTCGAGGCACTCGTTTTTGCGTCACCAGAGCCGCTGACGCCGAAGATGCTCTACAAACTGCTCAGCGACGAGCCCAGGGAGGATGTGCTCGCGGCGCTCAACCAGGTCAAGGCCGATTACGCCGATCGCCCCGGGCTGCATCTGGTCGAGGTCGCGGGGGGTTTTCAAATCACGACCCGAGTGGAGCTTCACGACTGGGTACGTCGCTTGTTTCATGAGCGCTCGACCTCGAAGCTCACCGTCGCGTCGCTCGAGACGCTGTCGGTGATTGCGTATAAGCAACCAGTGACGGCCGCCGAGGTCGGTGAGATTCGCGGCGTGAACGTGTCGGGGGTGCTCTCAACCCTGCTGGAGCGGCATCTGATCAAGATCGTCGGTCGCAAGAACGTGATTGGGCGGCCGTTCTTGTACGGAACCACCAAAGAGTTCCTGATCAGATTCGGGCTCAACGATCTCAGCGATCTCCCCAAGGTCGAAGAGATGGCTCATCAGCTCGGATTCGAGGCGCCGTCGGTCTTGACCGAACAGGCGGTGCCTGACGACCTGCTGCCATTGTCAGACGAGGATGCTCCAGCCCAGGAACCATGACGGGCACGCCGCTGCTTTGCACTCTGACCCAGGGCGATCGGCACGGAGGCATCGCACGAGTCTCGGAGCTGTTGTGGCGTGCGACCCAGGCGATCACGGGGGGTGCGTGCCGGCGATTGTCGCTGCTCTCGGGCGACACCGAGGAGCTGACGTTCGCCAGGCGCGTGGGCTACGCAAGAGCATTGATGGCGGCGCAACTCAGCGAACGCCCGGCGTGGATTCTGTTCGATCACCTGGGCATCGCGCGCCCCCAAGTATTGGTGCCCGGCGCGTTGCGCGCGCCATATGCGGTCTTCATTCACAGCCTCGAAGTGTGGCGGCCGCTCCCGCGCCATCGCAAGCGCGCGCTGCTGAACGCCGAATTCCTGATCTCCAACTCTCACTACACCGCCGATCGCGCCAAGGCGATTCATCCCGACCTCCCCCCGATTCACGTCTGCCACCTGGCCCTCGACGAGTCGTCGCCGGCCGCCGTCGGCAGTCCCGATCGTGACTTGCTGGCGAGAATCGGTGAGCGCAGCGTGCTGCTGGTGGGACGAATGCTGAGCGCCGAACGGCATAAGGGTCACGACGAGCTGCTCGATGCCTGGAGTGATGTGCTTGCGCGCATCCCTGCAGCTCAGTTGGTGATCGCCGGTCAGGGTGACGACGTGCCGCGCTACCGGGCGAAAGCCGAGGCGCTCGGCATCGAGCGTCAGGTGATATTCACCGGTCGAGTGAGTGAAGCCACGCTTCATGCGCTCTACGACCGGGTGGCCGCCTACGCCATGCCCGCACGCGCAGAGGGATTCGGTCTCGTCTACCTCGAGGCGATGAGTCACCGCCTGCCGGTGTTGGCGTCGACAGCTGACGCGGCGTCTGAGATCGTCGTCGATGGCGAGACGGGTTTCTTGATTCATCCGGACGATCGCGCGGCGCTTCTCGATCGCCTCGTCAGACTGCTAGAGGACGGGTCGCTTCGCCGGCGTCTTGGCGATGCGGGCCACGCGCGCTGGCGGGCGCAGTTCTCGTATCAGCGGTTTCAAACTCGGTTGGAAGCGATTCTCTGCCCAATCAGAATGCAAGACCCGAGTTTTCGCCGATGACCCTATTCGGTATCGTGCACCCTGCTTGTCCAGGAGCCGCTCGGCCATGGGGACGTGCGCACGACGATGTGCACGCATGTGCTGAATCGTGGGCCACTGGGGTGTGCGGAGTCCTGCGGATCGGTTGCAAATGTCTCATCGCCTAGCTTTGATCATGATCGTGCTCATTCTTGCGCCGGCGTTAGCCAAGGGCCAAAGCCAGCGCTTCGGACCGGACGAGCTGACATCTGGTCGTGTGAATGGTAGGGCATGGGGGCAACTATCGGTCGAAGAAAGGGCGGCGTACCTCTTCGGTCTGGAATCGGGCTTGGCGCTGTCCGCCGACTTATCAGGCGATTACAAGACCTTTGCCGACCTTACAGTGAAAGGTTTCAAGTTCGGAGATCTCGCCAACGAAGTTGAGGTGTTCTATCAAGATCGTTCAAATTTGAGAATCCCCATCACTTTTGCGTACGTGTACGTAACGAAACGGATTCACGGAGATTCACCGCAGAGCCTGGAATCCTACGCTGCAGAGCTCCGCCGGCGCTGGAACCAATGACACGTCGTCTGCCCCCCGAGAGACTGGCGTTGTCGACGGAGAGCTCGCACCTCAAACGATCATGCCTGTTATTCTCGTAGTCGGACCATCTCACGCAGGGAAATCGACGGTTGTGAATTGGCTCGCCAAGGAGCCGGCTCGGTTCGGGCTCCCGTTCCAGTTGGTTGGCATCAATCTGGACGAAGAGCTCGGCCCAGGTCACCGGTCGGACGGCGCGCAGGCGCAGCGTGTAATCGGTCTCCACAGCCGCATGCCCGGGTTGGTGCTCGCAGATTGTGGCGCCGGTCAGCTGGCATTCGCGTCCGACTTTCGCGAGTACGTCTTGAGCAACATCCGAGCGTGTGTCGCGGTATGGTGTGACACGAATACGTTCCGCACGCGGCATTCATCAGAGACAGTCGAACGAGAAATCGCAAACAACTATCGCCGCGAACTTCAGACGATCTGGGACGCCGCGAGGCAGCTTGGCCAAATTGTGGATACGAGTATTCCGTTCATGCCGGAGGCCAGCACAGCTCGGTTGGCGAGGCTGATCGCAGATATTGCCCAGCAACATACGTGGATCACCGCCTAACCCGGCTTGCAGCCGACGGCGCGGCCATGATGACGCGCCGCGGCTGAAGCCGCAGCGTTGGGCCGCTGAACGAACCTGCGGCCCGATCAATCGATCTCCCCACAGTTCCACAGCGTGTGATCGACGACGGTATACTTCCCGGCGTGCCGGTCATATCGATCTTCTTTGGCATCATCATCCGCATGTACTACAGGGAGCACGAGCCTCAGCACTTCCATGCCGAGCATCAGGCGCAACACGGGAAGTTCGACTTCGAGGGCAACCAGATCGTCGGGAACATCACCTCCAAGAACGCCCTCGATCTGATTCGGCAGTGGGCCCAGCTCAACCGCGCGGCTCTGAAGGCCAATTGGTCTAAGATCAAAGCGGGCCAGCCACTCGACCGCATCCCGCCACTCGAGTGAGAAGGGGTACCATGGAATTCCTTCCGCACGTGATTCGCGCGACCTACGAACAGGGTTTCCGGATTCATCTCACGTTCAACGACGGAACGTCAGGCAGCGTGGACTTCGAACCGTGGTTTTCAGGGCCCGTCTTCGAGCCGCTAAAACAGACAGCATATTTCCGGAAGTTCTTCCTCGACGGTGGCACTGTGGCGTGGCCGAACGGTGCAGACATCGCCCCAGAAACGCTGTACGAGGCGGCGCAGGCCACTCGGTCTAACCCGGCGCTGCAGCCGTCGGGGGCTCGAAACGGTCGCCGCCGCGGCTGAGCGCCAAGGCGTCAGGCTGCGAGTTGCAAATGAGTATCTCGAAGTAATCCGGTCAAACCTGCTGGGCCGCCGGACGCCGCTGCAATCACACGGCTGCTGGTTAGTCCGGGTCAAAGAACTTCAGCCGATATGCCTCCGGTGTCAGCGCTCCGTAAAACTCCTCCAGATTCCGTCGCAGCCCCAGCGCCGCGAATGGATCGACCGCGAAGAAAGCGATGTGATCGCCATCGACTGGCATCTCGACCTCGGCTACCTTGGCCCACTGACTGGGAATCCTAGGGATCACCCAACCCCAGCCGACCTGGAGAATCGCGATCGCGGGACGATGAGGAGCGATCCAATCGTAAATGTCCGACTGGAGAGCGCGGTCACGATCGACACGTTTGCTCCTCCGGCCTTGAGCAGCAGTGAGTTCTGGAAGAACAACCACCCGTTCGTCATCGAGACCAGGCCGAAGAGGACCGCGGGCACGACCGACACGACGCCCACCACCAAACCGCGCGCCCATCGTCCTTTGATTGCGAAGGCGACGCTGACGATCGCCACGAGAAAGAGGCCTTCGTACCGCGAAGTCACCAGAAGCGCGCCGAGCGCGGAAAGGATCGCGGTATCTCGAGTCGACGTGTTCTGCGCGGCCGATTCCTCGCACAGCGCGTCGATGGCGGCGCCGGCGAACCAAATCGTCACAAGGATGTGAAGGATGTGCTCCATCCCGAGCAGAACGAGCCCGGGCAGCGGACTCACGATGACGAGGCCGATCAACGCGGTGGCGCGCAGGCCTGGCGCCGCGTGACGTCGGACAAGATAGCGGTCGGCAACAACGAGCGTGAGCAGCGCCAACAGCGTGTTCAGCAGCAGGGGCGTGACGTCACGAACACCGCTCGCGAAGTACGCGACCCCAAGAAGAGCTGTTCACAACAGCGACGAAGACGACGAGGAGAAGTGAAACGGCGTACAGCCCCACAGCCCGTGGCGCGCGAGGTTCTTCGCAATCGCCAGGTGAATGTAGGCATCGTCAAGGCTGTAAGAGAGCCGCCCATTCGTGTATTGGCTGGCCTGCCACACGGCATAGGTGAGGCCGGCCAGAAAGGCGCCGACGGCGAGTGAGAGTGGCCAGCGGGCTGATGGCGATGACATCGATGTCGGAAGTCAGGGGAGTTCGGCGCCCTAGCGGCGGAGTCTCCTATGACGATCCGGTTGCCGCCAAGTTGTTTTCAGCAAAACGAGCCATTCGACTGGCTTCCGTCTCGACGTCGGCGAACCGCAAGCGCGCTCGTGGCCAACCGTTCGACTCGCCACCGTCTCGCTCATGGCAGGCCGGACGGTGTAGGCTTGTTCGTTGTTGCCGCCCTTGTTAAATCGCGGAATCGTGAAACATCGTCGACCACAAGATGTGGCGGTCGCCTCGACGATCGATTCTCAGCACGTGCTCGGCGACCTCAAGGCTCTCCGCTCCGCTGCGACC
>JBOGIV010000455.1:0-7675 GCA_050747925.1 Vicinamibacterales bacterium | reverse complement strand
CGCTTCGATACAAAACCTTGCTCAATCCGGTGGCCGCGTCACCCGAGGTGCTCGCGTCGGGCCGAGAGCACTTCGCCGACCATTGCGCGTCTTGTCATGCCAACGACGGCAGCGGCAACACCGAAATGGGCCGATCGCTGTATCCGCGTGCGCCCGACATGCGGCTGGCTCGAACGCAGGGCCTGAGCGATGGGGAGATCTTCTACATCATCGAAAACGGCGTGCGGTTGACCGGGATGCCGGGGTGGAGCACGGGGACGCCTGAGGGCGAGACGTCGAGTTGGCATCTGGTTCACTTCATCCGTCATCTGCCGTCGATCACGGCGGAAGAGATCGCTGAAATGGAGCGCCTGAATCCACGCTCGCCGGCTGAGCTGCAGGAGGAGAAAGCCATCGACGACTTTCTGAACGACGGCACCGGCCCGACCGAGCCGAAACCACCAGCGCACAAGCACCCTCAATAAGGTTCCAAAGTTCCAAGGTTCCAGAGTTCCAACGTTCTTGAGTTCTCAGAACCCAGAACCTTGGAACCCTGGAACTTTGGAACTCTTGAACTTTAAATAGGGGGAGGGGGTATAATGGACGTCGTCATGGAAACCACCTTCAGCATCTCCGGCATGTCCTGCGGCGGTTGCGTCACTAGCGTCACGAGGGTGCTTCGCAGCGTCCAGGGGCTCGAGCCGGTCCACGTCGAAGTCGGCAAAGCGACGGTCCGGATCGATCCGACGCGGGCCAGCGTGGACGCCGCAAAGGCCGCGATCGAGCGCGCGGGGTTCAGGGTCGTCGGGGAGCACGCGTGACCCAGACCGAGGCCGTGACCGCGGCCGCGACCGAGCGCATCACGCTGCCAGTCGACGGCATGAGCTGCGCCGCTTGTCAGACGACCGTGCAAGGCGCGCTGCGCGCGACGCGAGGCGTCACTCAGGCGGCTGTGAACCTCATGACTCACGAGGCGACCATCGTCTACCAGCCATCGCTGGTGACGCCGGACGCACTGGTGGACGCCGTCAACGCCACCGGGTACGTCGCCCACCTCCCTGCTCCCGTCATTGACACTGGAGAAGACGACACCCGCGAGCGTGCCGAACGCGATCGATATCGGGATCTGCTGACCAAGGCCCTCGTCAGCCTGGCGCTGGGCGCGCTGGCCATGGTGATCTCGATGCCGCTGATGGGCGGCACGTCGGCCCACGCGGGGCACGGCACCGATCCGCTCCTCGTGTGGATGATGACCCTCGTCGATCCGCCGCTGAGAGCGGCGTGGCCTGGGCTTTACACGATCGACCCTCGAGCCCTCGCGGGAGCGCTCCTGGTCGCCAGTCTCGTCGTCATGGTGTGGGCCGGCCGGCACTTCTACGTGCGCGCCTGGCATTCGCTGCGTAATCGATCGGCCAACATGAGCACGCTCATTGCCATTGGGACAGGCGCGGCGTTTCTCTATTCGGTCGTCGCGACGATCGCGCCGCGGGTCTTCGAGGGCGGGCGCGGGCGCGCCGACGTCTACTACGAGGCCGTCATCCTGATCATCGCCCTCGTGCTCATGGGCAGCGCGCTGGAAGCGCGCGCGAAAAGCCAGACGAGTCGCGCGCTGCGAAGCCTGGCGAAACTCCAGCCGTCAACGGCTCGCGTTCGCCGGGCCGCCGGCGAGCAGGACGTCCCTATCGAGGCGCTTGTTCCCGGCGACGTGGTCGTCGTGCGACCGGGAGAACGCTTCCCGGTTGACGGCATCATTCGTGTCGGGGCCGGCGCCATCGACGAATCGATGCTGACCGGAGAATCGTTGCCGGTTGAGAAACGCGCCGGCGACCGCATCATCGGCGCCACGATCAACACCTCTGGCGCGTTCGAGGTCGAGGCGACGGCCATTGGCGCCTCGAGCGTTCTCGCCCGCATCGTCGCGCTCATGAAGGAGGCGCAAGGCTCGCAAGCGCCGATTCAACGCCTCGCCGATCGCATCTCCAGCGTGTTCGTGCCGGGCGTGCTGGCGATTGCCCTGCTCTCGTTCGCGGCGTGGATGATCCTGCCGGACCAGCCATCGTTTGTTCGGGCGCTGACCACGGCGATCTCTGTGCTCATCATCGCGTGCCCGTGTGCGATGGGACTGGCGGTCCCGACCGCAGTGATGGTGGCAACCGGACGAGGCGCTGCCGCCGGCATTTTGATCAAAGGCGGCGAGCCGCTCGAGCGCCTCGCGTCCATCGACACTGTGGTCTTCGACAAGACGGGCACGCTGACACGGGGCGCCCCACGCGTCGTGGGTTTCTTCAGGCCGGCGGACGCTGACGAAGCCGACGTGTTGCGCCTCACCGCCGCATTGGAAGCGATCTCCGAGCACCCGATTGCGCAGGCCATCGTGGATTTCGCCGGTCAGGCCCGGTCGACGGAACAGGTCACCGACTTCGCAGTCGTTGCTGGACGCGGCGCCCGCGCGAAGGTCGACGGACATGACGTGGTGGCGGGCACAGAGGCCTTCCTGACCGGCTTAGGTATCACGATTGAGTCACTCTCCGCCCAAGCCCGAACCATGGCAGACGCGGGCCACACCCTGGTCTTCGTCGCCATCGATCGGCGCCCAGTGGGCCTGTTTGCCGTCGCCGATACGCTTCGCAGTGAATCGATCGCCGTCGTTGGCGACCTGAAGCGACGCGGTCTTCGTGTCGCAATGCTCACGGGCGATCGCCGTGCGACGGCGGACGCCATTGCCAAACAGGCGGGCATCGATGACGTGATCGCCGAAGTCCTTCCGGACGGGAAGATCGCCGTCATCGCCTCGCTCCAGAAAGACGGCCATCGAGTGGCGATGGTCGGTGACGGCTTGAACGACGCGCCGGCGCTAGCGACGGCC
Organism: Vicinamibacterales bacterium; assembly: GCA_050747925.1. Lineage (GTDB taxonomy): Bacteria > Acidobacteriota > Vicinamibacteria > Vicinamibacterales > UBA2999 > 12-FULL-67-14b. The sequence continues at coordinate 4,830 of JBOGIV010000455.1, read as the reverse complement.
GACGTCGGCATCGCCATGGCCTCTGGCACCGACATCGCCGCCGAGGCGGCGGATGTGACGCTGATGCGCAGCTCGCTCGACAGCGTCGTTCAGGCGATCGTCCTCGCTCGGCAGACCCTGGCCACGATGAAGCAAAACCTGTTCTGGGCATTCATCTACAACGTGATCGGAATCCCGATCGCCGCCGGCGTTCTCTACCCGTCGTATGGCGTGCTGCTGAGCCCCATTCTGGCGAGCGCGGCGATGGCGCTGAGCTCGGTGAGCGTGGTGTCCAACAGCCTTCGTTTACGAGGAGTCTCGCTGTCGTGAAGCACCGCCGGAGCCCCACACGCGCCCACGGCGTCGATCACGCGATCAAGTCCGCGAATCTTCGCCGCCTGCGTCGCATCGAGGGTCAGATTCGCGGCCTGCAGCGGATGGTGGAAGAGGACCGCTACTGTCCCGACATCATCGTGCAGGTCGCATCGGCGCAGGAAGCGTTGCGCGGTGTCGGGCGGCAGTTGCTGCGCAATCATTTGAAGCACTGCGCGACGGCAGCCATCAAGAAAGGACCCGCCGAAGCAGACGCCACCTACGACGAGCTGCTCGACCTTGTCTACAGACACCTCCGGTAGCGGGTTAGTATGGGCTTCGTGTTTACGTCGATCTTCTGCCCCGTCGACTTCTCCGAGGTGTCGGCTCGCGCCCTTCGAACCGCCGTCTCGCTCGCCAGGACGCGCGGTGCGCATCTCACGCTGCTGAACGTGACCGATTCGCTGCTCGATGCCGCCGCCCGCGCCACAGGCACAGAGGCGACAATCACCGAGCAAACGCAAGGCGCCCTGCGCACGCTGCTTGACGAGGTGAGCCCCGAAGGCGAGGCCGTTCCGATGACCATCTTGGCGGCGGTCGGCGAACCCGCTCGAGAGATCCTGCGGCTCGCGCTCGACCGCGGCGCCGATCTCATTGTGATGGGGACGCAAGGCCGAGGCGCCGCGGGGCGACTCCTGATGGGCTCGACCGCCACTCGCGTATTGCAGGCGACGACGATCCCCGTGCTCGTGGTGCCGCCGCCACGGCGTTAGGGTTCCAAAGTTCCAACCTTGGAACCTTTATTTGACCAAGTCGTTCGCAGTGACAAACCGCGGGGCGATGTCAACCGGCACACCGCTGAGCTTGTCGAGCACGGCTTTCGTGTTCGGGTGGATCACTCCGAGCGTCTCGATCAACTGCTTGGCCTTCGCGTAGTTGCCCTCTGCTTCCAGCGTCAAGAGCTCGCGCGTCAGATCGATCACGCCTTGCCGAATCTTGCTGCCATCAACCGCAAAGGTCCCGTTCGCGCCCGCGGTGAACGCCCCGTGGTCCAGCAGGTAGTTCATCTGAATCGCCTGACCACGCCCGTGCGCCTCGGTGATGCCGAAGCGGATCGATCGGAAGGCCGAGGCCAGGAACGTCGTGTAGATCGTCTTCTCGAGGCCCTTGTCGAGCGCGCCCTTGTCAATCAGGAAGTGAAGCGCAAACAGCCCTGAGATGTCGGCCTTGGCCTCTTCGATGGTGCTGTAGGTGTCCTTGAGCTCCTGTCGCACGGTGGTGGCGCGGCCGCCCACCGTGATGTTGTGTGGGCCGAGGCCGTGCATCAGCTCGTGCATCAGAATGTGCGTGAAGAAGGCGTCGAACGCGATGTTCCCCTGATCGGCGGGCGCGAGCGCGACCCTCGAAATGGGCACGAGCACCTTGTCGAACTTCGCCTGCTGGTTGTTCTTCAGCATCACGCGCTTGCTGCCCTTTTCCTTGATCACGCGCTCGTCGTTAGGCAGGTTGAACGCGGCCGTCTGCACACCGCGATTGCCGTCGCCGGCCGAAAACACCGTGTTGACGACGGCGATGGGCGCCAATGTGCCGAGTGTGGGATTGCGGTACTTGGGATCGAGCGGCAGGTTGTTCTCGATGTCCTGGAGCGAGCTGGTCAGCTGCTGGAGCTTCGCCGATTCGCCCGCGTCCTTGATGGTGATGAAGGCCTCGAACGCGGCTTTGTAGTTGAACCACTCGTCCTCGTAGACCTCGTAGGGTCCGATCGTTGGTTCGATCGACGCGTCCAGCTCCATCCACTTCACGTCGCTGTCGTAGTAATCGTTCGAGGCAAACGCCGCCGCGCGCGATTCCAGAAAGGCCTTCAGAGTGGGTTGGCTCGTCGCCTGCGCGGCGGCTCGCAAATGCGTGGCGGCAATCGCGAGCTCGCCCTGGTACTCGGTGCTGTAGGGCACGGCCACAAAACGTCCGTCTGGGCCGCGTCGAATCGTCGTGAAGAATCCGGTCGCTCGCGCCTTCTCAGCCGCGGGTAGTGATGTCAACCACTTCTCCACATCTTGCTTGGTTGCATTCACGGGGTAGTAGTTGGCCGACGCGGGCTTCTCTGGTGCGCCAGCGACGAAGGGCTTGTTGTGATCCAGGCGAGACCACGGGCCCTTGTTGATCACGAAGTAGCGGAGCATGGCCTTGCCGAGCCGTGTCTCAGTGCCGCTCAGGGCAAGGAACATCGCCTCGTTGCCGGCCCACACTTGCTCCAGAAACAGGGCGTCCATCACTTGTGCGGCTCTGACGAGATGCGCGAGCGCGTCGCGCTCGCTGGCGGGCAAGCTGCTGATGTCGGAGGTGAGATCGGTTGGCGCAAACTGTGCGATCTGCCGCTCGAGCGCCTGGAGTGCCGGGTCGGGCGAGGGCGCGAGCACGACCGGCGGCGCGGAGGGCGCTTGCGCCGTGCAGGCGGCCAGAGTGGTTACCAGCGACGCAAACGTTGAGGCCATAACAAGTCGATGCATGGGGCTTCCTATCGTTCGCGACGCGACGGAGTCAATGCTCAAACAACCCGCTCACATTTACGTACGTTGCCACCGAGACACCGATCCAGCTTTCTCGGTGACTGTGCCTTTGTGGCCAGCGTACGTCCCAGTGTGCACCCGTTTGCGCTCCAAATTCTCCGTCAGTGGACCCCGGACGACCCTTGGAGCATCGACGGTTCCGCGCCGAGTCGCCGTATCGCCGTCTCCCACATCGATTCGAGCGGCGTGTTGAAGATGAGATCGGGCTGAACTGGAGCGAGGAGCCACCCTGACTCGGCGAGCTCGACGTCCAACTGACCCGCGCCCCAGCCGGCATAGCCCACGACCATCCGGACGTCCGGATCGGGCTCGCGCTCGAGGGTCCTCCGCACAAGTGAGGCCGACGCGGAGAGGTACACGCCCGAGATCACTTCGAGCGCATCGTGATCGAGCTCGCGGTTCGCCGTTAGAATCCATGCGCGGGTCGGTTCGACTGGGCCACCGTTAAACAAATGCAACGCGGGATGGATCGTGATCGGCTCGTCCGAGGTGACCATGGTCTTGGCCGGCTTCGTCATGCGCCGATTGAGGACCAGGCCGAACGCGCCGTGAGCGCCCCACTCGGCCAGCAAGACGACGGTCTTCGAGAAGTTCGGGTCCATCATCTGCGGCATCGAAACGAGGAAGACTGGAGCGAGCGTTTCGTTGGGCATGCCGTGATCCTAATTCAGCTCTCGCCTTTCGGCCATCGCGTTTCAGTCAGGGTTCGGCTTTCAACCTTCGCCGTTCATCGCTCGGCTCTCGGCTTCTCCTGCTCCGGCGTGCAGTTGTCGTTTGGCCCAGGCCACAGCGTCGATCACCAGCGGCGTCTGCGCGCTTGGCGCCGCGTTCTGAACACCGCGACCTGGGCGATCGAGTGTGCTCGCCAGCGACGGGTTCCGACTGTTTCCGATCACGACAGCCAGGTTTCGCCGCAGACCTGAGAGCGACAAGTGCGTCATCGCGCTCCCCTTGACGAATTGATGCAGCTCGCCGTCCGTGCGCTGCCAGAGTACAGATGCGCGGGCGCCGTCTCGACCACCATTGTGCCAGACCGCATCGGCCGAGTACGCTGGAGCGAGATTCCACGGGCACACGTCCTGACAGATGTCACAACCGAAGACATGGTCGGCGATCGAACGGCGCTGATCGTCGGGAATCGGCGTCTGGAGCTCGATCGTCAGATATGAGATGCACTTGGTGGCATCGAGCGTGTGGGGCTCGACCAGTGCGCGCGTCGGGCAGGCGTCCAGGCACAGCGTGCACGCCCCACACTGATCGAAGGCCGGCGCGTCGGCCTCGAGCGCGAGGCTGGTCGCGACGCCTGCCAGAAGCATCCATGATCCGAGGTCACGATTGATGACGCAGGTGTTCTTGCCGATCCAGCCGACGCCGGCATACTGCGCGTAGACGCGCTCTTGCACGTGATGCTTGTCAACGAAAATCGCCGCGTCGAAGGGTGTTGCCGGCTCCATCTCGGCGCGCATCCACTCCACGAGATCAGTCAGCCGATCGGCGAGCACGTGATGGTAGTCCTGCCCCCTGGCGTACCGCGCGACCTTCACGCGATCGGACGACTCTTCTCGATCGCGCGGATCGGCGACGCCTGACCTCTCGTCCTCTTCGCGCGTGGAGTAGACGGTACCGGTGACGATCACGGATCGCGCCGTCGGCAGGAAGTTGCGGATATCGCGCCGCGTCCCAGCGGATTTGTGGAGGTAGATCATGTCGCCCGCGTACCCGCGGGCGAGCCACTCGGCAAACGCCTGCAGTTCGGGAAGGTCGGTTGCGGGTGCAATGCCGCAGACGTCGAACCCGAGGGCGCGCGCCTGACGCTTGATCGCGTCAGCGGTCAGCATGAGCCGCGCACTCGCCACAAGTGGCACTCTGCGTGTTCATTCCCACCCGGCCTACCCGGCCCACCCGGCCTACCCGGCCCACCCGGCCTACCGGCCTACCCGCCCTAACTCCCGACCAGCTGCCTCAACACGTA